>NZ_SSNX01000005.1 GCF_004801415.1 Deinococcus sp. KSM4-11
TGCGCTTCGCCATCCGTGAAGGTGGCCGCACCGTCGGCGCCGGCGTCGTCTCCAAGGTTCTGGAGTAATAGCCATGGTTGCCCCCAAGATCCGTATCAAACTGCGTGGCTTCGACCACAAGGCGCTGGATCAGTCCGCGAGCAAGATCGTGGACACGGTTCGGCGCACCGGCGCGGACGTGAGTGGCCCCGTGCCGCTCCCCACCCGCATCCGCCGCTTCTGCGTGCTGCGTAGCCCCTTCATCGACAAGGACAGCCGCGAGCACTTCGAGATCCGCACGCACAACCGTCTGGTGGACATCATGAACCCCACCAAGAAGACGATCGACAGCCTGATGACCCTCGACCTGCCGACCGGCGTGGACATCGAGATCAAGACCGTGGGGGGCCGCGCATGAAAGGCATCCTCGGCACCAAGATCGGCATGACCCAGATCTGGAAGGGCGACCGCGCCGTTCCCGTGACCGTCGTGCTGGCCGGCCCGTGCCCCGTCGTGCAGCGCAAGACTGCGCAGACCGATGGGTACGAGGCCGTGCAGATCGGCTACGCCCCCAAGGCGGAGCGCAACGTCACCAAGCCTGTTGCCGGGCACTTCAAGAAGGCGGGCGTGACCCCGGTGCGCTTCCTGCGTGAATTCCGCGGCTTTGCGCCCGACGGCGACACCGTGAACGTGGACATCTTCGCCGAAGGCGAGAAGATCGACGCGACCGGCACCAGCAAGGGCAAGGGCTTCCAGGGCGTCATGAAGCGCTGGAACTTCAAGGGCGGCCCCGCCAGCCACGGTTCCAAGAAGTGGCACCGCCGTCCCGGCTCGATCGGCCAGCGCAAGACGCCTGGCCGCGTGTACAAGGGCAAGCGCATGGCCGGCCACATGGGCATGACCCGCATCACTGTGCAGAACCTGGAAATCGTGGAGATCCGCGCCGACGAGAACCTGATTCTCGTCAAGGGTGCGATCCCCGGTGCCAACGGCGGGCTCGTCGTGCTGCGCGGTGCCTCTAAGGGAGGCAAGTAATGGCGCAGATTGACGTCATCGGCAAGAACGGCGGTCGCAAGATCGACGTGGATCTGCCGGAAGTGAACAAGAACATCCTGCACGACGTGGTCACCTGGCAGCTCGCCAGCCGCCGTCGTGGCACGGCCAGCACCAAGACCCGCGCGCAGGTCAGCCGCGGCGGCAAGAAGATGTACTCCCAGAAGGGCACGGGCAATGCCCGTCACGGCGACCGCAGCGTCCCGACCTTCGTGGGTGGCGGCGTGGCCTTCGGGCCCAAGCCCCGCTCCTACGGATACACCCTGCCCCGCCAGGTGCGTCAGCTGGGCCTGGGCATGGCCCTGGCCGCCCGCCAGGGTGAAGGCAAACTGATCGCCGTGGACGGCTTCGACCTCGACGGCAAGACCAAGGGCTTCCTGAGCTGGGCCGCGCAGAACGGTATGGACGGCAGCGAGAAGGTGCTGCTCGCCACCGACGACGAGATGGCCCGCCGCGCCGCCCGGAACGTCAGCTGGATCAGCGTGATGCCGGTCGCGGGCGTGAACGTCTACGACATCCTGCGCCACGACCGTCTGGTCATCGACGCCGCCGCGCTGGAACTCGCGGACGGCGAAGGGGACGAAGCATGAGCTACTACGACATTCTTCAGGCCCCCGTGATCAGCGAGAAGGCGTATGCCGGCATGGAACGCGGCGCGTACTCCTTCTGGGTGAGCCCCAAGGCCACCAAGACCGAGATCAAGGACGCCGTGCAGAAAGCCTTCGGCGTGCAGGTCATCGGGATCAGCACCATGAACGTCCCCGGCAAGCGCAAGCGCGTCGGCAAGTTCATCGGACAGCGCAACGACCGCAAGAAGGCCATCGTCCGCCTCGCCGAAGGCCAGACCATCGCCGCCCTTGAAGGCCAGGCCTAAGGAGAGATTGAACATGGCCGTCAAGAAATACCGTCCCTATACCCCGTCACGTCGCCAGATGACGACGGCGGACTTTAGCGGACTGACCAAGAAGCGCCCCGAGAAGGCGCTGACCACCGCGCTGCCCAAGACCGGCGGACGCAACAACCGTGGCCGCATCACCAGCCGCTTCATCGGCGGCGGGCACAAGCGCCTGTACCGCATCATCGACTTCAAGCGCCGCGACAAGGCGGGCGTGCCCGGCAAGGTCGCCGCGATCGAGTACGATCCCAACCGCAGCGCCCGCATCGCCCTGGTGCACTACGCCGACGGCGAGAAGCGCTACATCCTGGCTCCCGAGGGCCTGGTCGTGGGCGCCACCGTGAACGCCGGCCCGGAAGCCGAGCCCAAGCTGGGCAACGCCCTGCCGCTGCGCTTCGTGCCGGTCGGCGCGGTCGTCCACAGCGTCGAGATGGTGCCCGGCAAGGGTGCCCAGCTCGCCCGCTCGGCCGGCACGTCCATCCAGGTGCAGGGCAAGGAAAGCGACTACGTGATCCTGCGCCTGCCCAGCGGCGAACTGCGCCGCATCCACAGCGAGTGCTACGCCACCATCGGTGTCGTCGGCAACGCCGAGCACAAGAACATCGTGCTGGGCAAGGCCGGCCGCAGCCGCTGGCTGGGCAACAAACCCCACCAGCGAGGCAGCGCCATGAACCCGGTGGATCACCCCCACGGCGGTGGTGAAGGCCGTACCGGCGCGGGCCGTGTGCCCGTCAGCCCCTGGGGCCAGCCCAGCAAGGGCCTCAAGACCCGCAGGAAGCGCAAGGTGTCCGACCGCTTCATCATCACCCGCCGCGGCGGGAAGTAAGGAGGGTAGCTCATGCCCCGTAGCCTCAAAAAAGGGCCGTTCGTGGACGACCACCTCCTGAAGAAGGTGGACGCCCAGAACGACACCAAGCAAAAGCGCGTCATCAAGACCTGGTCGCGCCGCTCCACGGTCGTGCCCGAGATGATCGGCCACACCATCGCGGTTCACAACGGCAAGCAGCACGTGCCGGTGTTCGTGAATGAGCAGATGATCGGCCACAAGCTCGGCGAGTTCTCGCCCACCCGCTCGTACCGCGGGCACGGTTCAGAGAAGTCCGCCAAGGGGAGCAAGAAGAAATGACCGCTCCAGTCTCTGAATTCCGCAACAAGAAGCAGCGCAAGCAGGAAGTCAAGCTGCGTCGTCCCGGCTACGCCGTGGCGAAGTACGTCCGCATCAGCCCCCGCAAGGTGCGTCTGGTGGTCGACGTGATCCGTGGCAAGAGCGTGCGCGACGCCGAGGACCTGCTGCGCTTCATCCCGCGCGCCGCCAGCGAGCCCGTCAGCAAGGTGCTCAACAGCGCCAAGCACAACGCGCTGCACAACGACGAGATGCTCGAAGACCGTCTGGTCATCACGGCGGCCTACGTGGACGCCGGCCCGACCCTCAAGCGCCTGATTCCCCGCGCCCGTGGCAGCGCCAACATCATCAAGAAGCGCACCAGCCACATCACCATCATCGTGGGCGAGAGCGCCGCGAGCCGGGGGAAATAAGTCATGGGCAATAAAATCAACCCGAACGGCTTCCGCCTGGGCATCACGCGGGGCTGGAACAGCCGCTGGTACGCCGGCAAGAAGCAGTACGCCGGCCTGCTGCGCGAAGACGAGAAGATCCGCAACCTGGTGAACAAGGAACTGGCCGCCGCCGGGATCGCGCGCATCGAGATCGAGCGTGCGGGTCAGCAGGTCAACGTGATCATCAGCGCCGCGAAACCCGGCATCGTGATCGGCAAGGGCGGCGACAGCATCAAGAAGCTGCGCGGCGACATCGAGCGTCTGGTCTCGGCGGGCACGGTCGCCGTGAACGTGGCCGAGATCCCCAACCCGAACATCAGTGCGCCCCTGGTCGCCCTGCGCATCGCCGAGCAGATCGAGCGCCGCTTCGCGTTCCGCCGCGCCATGAAGCAGGCCGCGCAGCGCGTGATGGAATCCGGCGCGCGTGGCGTGAAGGTCGTGCTGTCTGGCCGCCTCGGCGGCGCCGAGCAGGCTCGCCGCGAGACCGTCCGTGAAGGCCGCGTGCCGCTGCACACCCTGCGCGCCGACATCGACTACGGCACCGCCCTGGCCCGCACCACCTACGGCATCCTGGGCATCAAGGTCATGGTCTTCAACGGTGAAGTCATCGGGGGCAAGACCGAGACCTTCGCCCGCCCGCAGCGCAAGCAGGACGACCGCCGCCCCGAAGGTGGCGACCGCCCCAACCGCCGTCGGCCCACCGCCCGCCGGCGCACCGGAGGTGAATGATGCTTCTTCCGAAGCGCACCAAGTACCGTAAGCAGCACCGCGGCCGGATGACGGGCGACGCCAAGGGCGGCGATTACGTGGCCTTCGGCGACTACGGCCTGATTGCCGTGGAGCCCGCCTGGATCAAGAGCAACCAGATCGAGGCCTGCCGCATCGTCATGAGCCGTCACTTCCGCCGCGGCGGCAAGATCTACATCCGCATCTTCCCCGACAAGCCCGTGACCAAGAAGCCGGCCGAAACCCGAATGGGGAAAGGGAAGGGCGCCGTGGAATTCTGGGTGAGCGTCGTCAAGCCCGGCCGCGTGATGTTCGAGGTGTCCGGCGTGACCGAGGAGCAGGCCAAGGAAGCCTTCCGCCTGGCCGGTCACAAGCTGCCCATCCAGACCAAGATGGTCAAGCGTGAGGTCTACGATGAAGCCCAGTGACATGCGCAATCTGAAGGCGGACGATTTCGCCAAGGAAATCGACGCCCGCAAGAAAGAACTCATGGAGCTGCGCTTCCAGGCCGCCACCGGCAACCTGGCCCAGCCTCACCGCGTGACGCAGCTCCGCCGTGAAGTTGCCCAGCTCAATACCATCAAGACCGAGCTGGCCAGTGCTGGCAAGAACGGGCAGGGAGAGCAGGCATGAAGAAGACCTTTACCGGCGTCGTCGTCAGCGACAAGGCCGACAAGACGGTCAGCGTGAAGGTGGAGCGCCGCTTCGCCCACCCGCTGTACGGCAAGGTCGTGACCCGCAGCCACAAGTACGCGGCCCACGACGAGAAGAACGAGTACAAGATCGGTGACCGCGTCGAGATCATCGCCGTGCGCCCCATCAGCAAGACCAAGACCTGGAAGGTCACCAAGCTGATCGAGCGTCCGCGCGGCATCGAGACCACCGCCGTCGAAACGGAAGGCGGTAAAGCATGATCATGCCCCAGTCCCGCCTGGACGTGGCGGATAACAGCGGCGCGCGCGAGATCATGTGCATCCGCGTGCTCAACAGCGGCATCGGCGGCAAGGGCCTCACCACCGGCGGCGGCGGCAACAAGCGCTACGCCGGCGTGGGTGACATCATCGTCGCCAGCGTCAAGGACGCCGCCCCGCGCGGCACCGTCAAGGCCGGTGACGTCGTCAAGGCCGTGGTCGTGCGCACCTCGCACGCCATCAAGCGCGCCGACGGCAGCACCATCCGCTTCGACAAGAACGCCGCCGTCATCATCAACAACCAGGGCGAACCGCGCGGCACGCGCGTCTTCGGGCCGGTCGCCCGCGAACTGCGCGACCGCCGCTTCATGAAGATCGTCTCCCTGGCCCCGGAGGTGCTGTAATGCCTCGCCCCAGTGCAGGAAGCCACCACAACGACAAGCTGCACGTCAAGAAGGGTGACACCGTCATCGTTCTGAGCGGCAAGCACAAGGGCAAGACTGGCAAGGTGCTGCTCGCCCTCCCGCGCGACCAGAAGGTCGTCGTGGAAGGCGTCAACGTCGTCACCAAGAACGTCAAGCCTAGCGCCAGCAACCCCCAGGGCGGCCAGGAGCAGCGCGAGCTGGCCCTGCACGCCAGCAAGGTGTCGATCGTCGACCCCGAAACTGGTAAGGCCACCCGCATTCGCAAGACCATCGTCGATGGCAAGAAAGTCCGCGTGGCTGTGGCCAGCGGCAAGAACATCGACTGAACCCTCCGGGCCGCTCCCCGCCGGACGGCGGACGCGGGCGGCCTGAGCGGCGCTGGCTGAAAAACTGCCAGACCGCTCGAAGGAACCCACCATGGAACAGCTCAAACAGAAATACACCGACACGGTTCGCCCGGCCCTGATGCAGCAGTTCGGCTACTCCAGCGTGATGGCCGTGCCCCGCATCGAGAAGATCGTCGTGAACGAGGGCCTGGGCAGCGCCAAGGAAGACAGCAAGGCCATCGACAAGGCCTCGCGCGAACTGGCCCTGATCACCCTGCAAAAGCCCATCGTCACCAAGGCGAAGAAGAGCATCAGCAACTTCAAGCTGCGCCAGGGCATGCCGGTCGGCATCAAGGTCACGCTGCGCGGCGAGCGCATGTACGTGTTCCTCGAGAAGCTGATCAACATCGGCCTGCCCCGCATCCGTGACTTCCGTGGGATCAACCCCAACGCCTTCGACGGCCGCGGGAACTACAACCTCGGCATCAAGGAACAGCTGATCTTCCCGGAGATCACCTACGACATGGTCGACAAGACCCGCGGGATGGACGTCACCATCGTGACCACCGCCAAGACCGACGAGGAAGCCCGCGCCCTGCTGCAAGCGATGGGTCTGCCCTTCCGCAAGCAGTAAAAGGACTGATATGGCGAACACCTCGAAAGTTGTCAAAGCTGCGCGCGGTCATAAATTTGCCGTGCAGAACTACAGCCGCTGCTCCCGCTGCGGCCGTGCCCGCGGGTACTACCGCTTCTTCGGCATGTGCCGCATCTGCATCCGCGAGATGGCCCACAAGGGCGAACTCCCCGGCGTGAAGAAAGCCAGCTGGTAAGCATCGCGTTCAGGAGAAGCCCCCGGAAACGGGGGTTTTTTTGTTGCTCGACACGTCCTGATGCGGCTAGCAGAGGTCAGATCTGCGACGCGCGACACCAAGGACTAGGGTAACGAACTCCACGATTGCCCTCTGCCCCCGGTGTCTGCTACACTTTCTCCTTGCCGCACGTGTGCGGTGTTCGTGCTGTGCCCCCTGGATACGAACCCGTCGGTTTCGAAGGGTGATCGTCCAGTGGTGGATTTCCGACCCAACAGAAGGAACGGCGGATTTTTCCGTCAGGCATTCGAGAGGGGAGACCCGTGGCTGGTACCCGAGGGTGCTGGGCACAACCGCCGGGGCAGTGGTGGAACAACCGCGCCCCTGGAGGAGACACATGCTGAGTGATCCCATCGCTGACATGCTCACGCGCATCCGCAACGCGACGCGCACCCACAAGGAGACCGTGGACATCCCGGCCTCCCGCTTCAAGGAAGAACTGGCCAAGCTGCTGGTCAAGGAAGGCTACGTGGCCAGCGTCGAGCGTCTGGTGCCGGAAGGCCAAAAGTTCGACGTGCTGCGCGTCACGCTGAAGTACGGTGACAAGCGCGAGCAGGTCATCAAGCACATCGAGCGCATCAGCCGTCCTGGGCGCCGCTCGTACGTCAGCGCCGACAACCTGCCCCGTATCCAGCGCGGCCTGGGCCTGGCCGTGGTGTCCACGAGCAAGGGCCTGCTGCCGGACCGCGAGGCCCGCAAGCAGGGCGTGGGCGGCGAAGTCGTCTGCGTGCTGTGGTAATCGACGAGCGCCGGTCGACCGAGAAGTAAGGTGAGGGGAGTTCCCCGAGCTGAAGCACTAGACCTGACCGCGAGGTGCCTGCCTCGACTTAAGGACTCAAGGAGGACACACGATGTCCCGAATTGGTAGACAGCCCATCGCCGTGCCGAGCGGCGTGACCACGACCGCCGCAGACGGCGTGTTCAAGGTCAAGGGCCCCAAGGGTGAACTGACCGTTCCCTACAACACCGAGCTCAGCATCAAGAAAGATGGCGACAACCTCGTCGTCGAGCGGCCCAGTGACCAGCAGCGCCACCGCGCCCTGCACGGCCTGACCCGCACGCTGGTCGCCAACGCCGTCAAGGGCGTCAGCGACGGCTACACCATCAATCTGGAACTGCGGGGCGTGGGCTTCCGCGCCAAGCTGTCCGGCAAGAACCTCGAAATGACCATCGGCTACAGCCACCCGGTCATCATTGAGCCGCCCGCCGGCGTGAGCTTCACCGTGCCGGAACCCACCAAGATTGACGTGAGCGGCATCGACAAGCAGCTCGTCGGTCAGGTGGCCGCGAATGTCCGCAAGGTGCGCAAGCCCGACGCCTACCACGGCAAGGGTGTGCGTTTCCTCGGCGAGAAGATTGCCCTGAAGGCCGGTAAAGCCGGTGCGACGGGCGGGAAAGGGAAGAAATAATGGCGACCCAGACCATGATCCGCCGCAAGCTGCGCGCCCGCCGCAAAGTCCGCACGGCCGCCGGCGAGCGCCTGCGCCTGAGCGTGTACCGCTCCAGCAAGCACATCTACGCCCAGATCATCGACGACAGCAAGGGCATCACCGTTGCTGCGGCCACCAGCGCCGCCGTCAAATCGGGCAACAAGACCGACACTGCCGCCGCCGTGGGCAAGGCCCTGGCGGCCGTGGCGCTCGAGAAGGGCGTCAAGCAGGTGGTCTTTGACCGTGGCTCTTACCGGTACCACGGACGCGTGAAGGCGCTCGCAGACGCGGCGCGGGAGGGTGGCCTTGACTTTTAACCGACGCAACGACCGCAATGCGGAGCGCGAAAGCAGCGAATTCGAAGAGAAGATGCTGTTCGTGAACCGCACCTCCAAGACCTACCAGGGCGGCCGCCGCTTCCGGTTCGCGGCCCTCGTGATCCTCGGCGACCGCAACGGCCGCGTGGGCATGGGCATCGGGAAGGCCAAGGAAGTGCCCGTGGCCATCGAGAAGGCCAAGAGCATCGCCCGCAAGAACATGATCATGGTGCCCGTCGAGAACGGCACCATTCCCCACGACATCGTGGGCGAGAACAGCACCAGCCGCGTGCTGCTCAAGCCCGCCGGCCCCGGCACGGGCGTGATCGCCGGCACCGTGCCCCGCTCCATTGCGGAACTGGCCGGGATCACCAACCTGCTGTCCAAGGAACTCGGCAGCCGCAACAAAGTCAACGTGGCGTACGCCGTGTTCGACGGCCTTAGAAATCTCCGCACCGCGAAACAGGTTCGCGCGCTGCGAGGCGAGACCGGAGGCGCATAAGCATGGCGACCCTGAAAATCACCCTCAAGCGCAGCATCATCGGCCGCCCTGGTTACCAGGTGAAGACCGTGCAGGCGCTCGGCCTGAAGAAGATCGGTGACACCCGCGAAGTGAGCGACACCCCCGCCCTGCGCGGCATGGTGAACACCGTCAAGCACCTGCTGGAGGTGCACGAATGAAACTGCACGAACTGCAGCCCTCACCGGGCAGCCGCAAGAACCGCAAGCGCGTGGGCCGTGGCCCCGGCGGCACGGACAAGACGGCCGGCCGTGGCCACAAGGGCCAGAAGTCGCGCAGCGGCGCCGGCAAGGGGGCCTTCTTCGAGGGGGGCCGCAGCCGCCTGATCGCCCGTCTGCCCAAGCGTGGCTTCAACAACGTCGGCACGACCTTCGAGGTCATCAAGCTCTCGCAGCTGAACGACATCGAAGTCGAGGGTGACACCTTCGACCGCAACGTGCTGGAGATCGCGGGCCTGGTGCGCCGCAAGAACTGGCCCGTGAAGCTCCTCGCCGGCGGTGAGATCTCGCGCGCCGTGACGGTGCACGTGGACGCCGCGAGCGCCTCGGCCATCAAGGCCATCGAGGCCGCCGGGGGCAAGGTCGTCCTGCCCGAACCCAAGACCGAAAGCGCCCAGAAGGCGGAGTAATGCTCCGCGCCTTCCGCGACGCCTTCCGGATTCCGGATCTTCAGCGGAAGATTCTCTTCACCCTGCTGCTTCTCGCCATTTACCGCCTGGGGAGCGCCATTCCCACCCCGGGCGTGAACAGTGCCACCCTGAGTAAAGCCAACTCGGGTGGCCTGTTCGGCTTGATCAGCATGATCTCGGGCGGGAATCTTTCGCAGTTCTCGATCTTCGCGCTGGGGGTGCTGCCGTACATCACGGCCAGCATCGTCATCCAGCTGCTGACCACGACCATTCCCGCGCTGGAGAAACTCAGTAAGGAAGGCGAGGAAGGCCGCAAGAAGATCAACCAGTACACCCGGTATGCCGCGGTGGCGCTGGGGGCCGTGCAGGCCACCTTCTTCGCGGCGTTCATCAATTCCAACCCCAGTTACATCGCCATCGGCTGGACGCCCGGCGTCTTCACCATTCTGGTGATGGTGCTCACGCAGGTGGCCGGGATCGCGTTCACCATGTGGATCGGGGAGCGCATCACGGAAGTCGGCGTGGGGAACGGCATCTCGCTGATCATCACGGCAGGGATCATCGCCCGCTACCCCTTCGAGTTCCAGAGCACGGCCGCCCTGGTGCGCTCCGACCCGGAAGCGAACTGGGTGATCCGGCTGGTGGCCTTCGCCGCCGTGATCCTGGTGACCATCGCCGGGATCGTGTACGTCTACCAGGCCGAGCGCCGGGTACCCGTGACCTACGCCCGCGCGCGCGGCGGCGTGGCCGGGCAGGCGCGTGGAGCCACGCAGGCCACCTGGTTGCCCATCAAGGTCAACCAGGCGGGCGTGATTCCAGTGATCTTCGCGTCGGCCATGCTGATCATCCCGAACCTGATTTCGAGCGCCACGACCACCCGCGCGCCCGCCGTGAGCGCGTGGATCCAGACGAACCTGGTGTTCGGGCAGCCGCTGTACATCGTGCTGGAGGCCGCGCTGATTTTCGGCTTCACGTACCTGTACAACAGCGTGCAGTTCGACCCGAAGCGGATCGCCGAGCAGCTGCGCGAGGCGGGAGGCTTCATTCCCGGCGTGCGTCCCGGCACGCCCACCGCCGAGTTCCTGGGCAGCATCAGCGGCCGCCTGAGTCTGTGGGGCGCGATCTTCCTAGTCGTGCTGACCATCATTCCTCAGGTGGTGCAGCGGGCCACGGGCATCACGACCTTCCAGTTCAGCGGGACAGGCCTGCTGATCATCGTGGGGGTGGCCCTCGAAACGCTGAAGCAGCTCGAAGCTCAGCTGACGGTGCGCCGTTACGACGGGTTCATCAGCAAGGGCCGCATTCGTGGCCGGCTGAACAACTGAGTCCCTCGTTTTATTCCGAAGCCGCTCCCGAGTCCGGGGGCGGTTTTTCGTGGTCTGACGTCACCTGAGGGGGAACAGGGCTGGGCAGGGGCTCGGACTCCACCGTGTGGGACTCTATGCTGATGGCCTAACGGAGGAAGCAGTGACTCAAGCGAAAAACAAGGTCGTGGTGTTTCTCGGGCCGCCCGGCGCGGGCAAGGGTACGCAGGCGGAGCGGCTGGCGGCCGAGCAGCACCTGCTGAAGATCAGCACCGGCGATATCCTGCGTGACCACGTTCAGCGGGGAACGGAACTGGGGCAGCAGGTGAAGCCCATTCTGGACGCCGGAAAACTGGTGCCGGACGACATCCTGATCGCCCTGATCCGCGACAAGCTGGCGGGCATGGACGCCGTGCGCGTGATCTTCGACGGCTTTCCGCGCACACTGCCGCAGGCCGAGGGGCTGGACATGCTGCTGGAGGAACTGGGCGCTCCGGTGAACGCCGTGCCGCTGTTGGAAGTGCCCGCCGAGGTGCTGATCTCCCGCATCGTGGATCGGGGCAAACAGGCGCAGGCGGCCGGTCAGGCGGTGCGCAGCGACGACACCGAGGAGGTGGCCCGTCACCGCCAGGACATCTACCGCGAGCAGACGCAGCCCCTGATCGACTACTACGCGGCGCGCGGGCACCTGTACCGTGTGGACGGTGTGGGCAGCATGGATCAGGTGTACGGCCGCATTCTGGACGGCATGAAGTAGGAGCTGGAAAGAGACCGGTGGGCAGAGGGCGTCGAGCACTCTGCCCTCGTTCTTGGGGGGTGTCGGATAGGCTGGGGTTGCCAACCCAGTGTGAATCCGTTACATTACGCCGGTAGCGTAATTCTGTTAAAGGATTTGTCCATGACCTTGACTCCTGATGCCATCCTCGCCCTTGCCCCGGAAGCCGGGAGTGCCAGCAATGCCCGCAAGCTCGCCACCCTGGGGAAATGGCAGCACCTGAACGCCCCGGCGGGCAGCCTGTGGGGCCAGTGCCAGGGCAGCGGCAAGGATCCCTACCTGACCGGCGTGGACCTCAGCGGCCCGGTCGGCAAGTGCTCGTGTCCCAGCCGCAAATTCCCGTGCAAACACGCCCTGGCCCTGCTGCTCCTGCACACCACCCACCCGGGCGAGTTCGGCACCGCCGCGCCGCCCGAAAGCATCCAGACGTGGCTGGACGGACGGGCCCGGCGGGCCGAAGGCAAAGAGCAGCGGCCCGACCAGACACAGGCGGAGCTGGTGACCCCATCCGGCCCGGATGCGGCCGGGCAGGCAAAACGGCGCGCCGCACGGGAGAAGAAGGTCACGGGCGGTCTGGACGCCCTGCGCACGTTCCTCCACGACCTGATCCGGGACGGCCTGGCCCATGCGCCCAGCCGACCCTACAGCGACTGGGATACGCAGGCCGCCCGCCTGGTGGACGCCCAGGCCCCCGGTGCGGCCCGGCTGGTGCGGCAGATCCCCGCGCACCTGGGCGACCCCAGCGCCCTCCTCGCGCACCTGGCCCGTCTCCACCTGCTGACCGAGGCGTGGCCGCGCCGGGACTCCCTGGACGACGCCACCCAGGCCGACCTGCGGGCCGCTCTGGGCTTCCCGCTCGACAACGCCGCCGTCCTGGAGGCCGGAGGCGTGCGCGCGAACTGGAGGGTCATGGGCCAGGCCAGCGTGCAGGAAGACCACCTCAGTACACGCCGTACGTGGCTGGTGAGCGGCGATCAGACCGCGCTGCTCCTCGACTTCGCCGCTGGAGGCCGGCCCTTTCCGCCCGCCCTGCCGCCCGCTGGAACGGTGCAGGCCGAGGTGTGTTATGCCCCCGCCGCCTTCCCCCAACGGGCGCTGCTGAGCGGTGAGGCGCTGAGCGTTCCTGCGGGCGCCCTGCCCGTGCCCGTGACGCTGGACGCGCTGCTCGACCGGCACGGCGCGGCCCTCGCGGCGAACCCGTGGCTGGAACGCAGCGCGCATCAGATCGGCCCGCTGCACCTGATCCCCGGCGAACCATGGCACGTCCAGGACATTGGCGGACAGTTGCCGCTGGGCGGCAGTGACCGCGCCCGCCAGACCATCCTCGCCATCAGCGGCGGACAGCCCGTCACGCTGTACAGCGAGTGGGACGGCGTGGCCCTGCTGCCCTTGAGCCTCGTACACGAGGGCACCCTGATCCCCCTGCGGCAGGCGGAGGACGCATGAGCGATCTCGAGACCCTGCTGGCCCTGGCCCTGGTTGGCACGGCGCGCGGCACGCTCCCCACCCCCGGCCACGGCGCGCTGGATCACGCGGCCGCCCAGGTCACCCGCCCAGAGGCCGAGGGTACCCTTCTCGCCCGCGCGGTTCTGCACACCCTGGCGCACGCGGCTGGACGCGCGCCCGATCCCGCCAGCGATCCGCCGCCTGCGCCCGCGCCCGCCGAGACGCTCCCGGAAGTGCCGGAACGCGCCGCGCGGCACCTGCCCCTGGTGCTGGGCACGCCCCTGCTGCGCGAGTGGCTGGCCCTCTGCGCGCGGACCGGCTGGCGCGTTCCCCCGGCTAGGCTGCCGGAACTCCTTGATCTGGCCCGCCACGACGGCACCCTCCGCGCGGCCCTGAGCCCCGTGCTGGGCGAACGCGGCGCGTGGCTGTCCCAGTTCAACCCCGAATGGCGCTTCACCCCACCCACCCACGGCGAGGACGCCTGGGCCGAGGCCACCGAAGCGGGCCGGGAAGCCCTGTGGAGAGGCGTCCGCGAGCGCGACCCGCAGGCGGCCCGCGACCTCCTGACCACCCACCTGCCCACGGAACGCGCCGGCAGCCGCAAGCGTCTCCTGGGGGCGCTGCTCGACACCCTCACTCCGGACGACCAGACCCTGGAACCGCTGCTGGACTCGCTCACCACGGATCGCAGCGACGACGTCCGCACCCTGGCCCGCACGGCCCTGCACCGCCTGAGCGGCAGCGCCCAGAACGCCCGTAACGCCGCCCGTATCCACGCGCTGGTGACGCCCCGCAAGACCGGCCTGATCGGCCGCCTCACCGGGCAGGCCAGCCACACCCTCACGCCTCCGACCGCCCCGGACGAGCACGCCACCCGCGACGGTCTGCCGGACAAGCCCGGCGCCACGGAACTCCTGACGCACCTGCTGGAGCACACGCACCCTGATTCCCTCCTGGCCGCCCTGAACCTCACGCCAGAGGCCCTCTCCGACCTTGCGAAGCACCACGACGTGATCGCGGCGCTGGCTTCCAATGCGCGCGCTACCGGGCACTCCCTCCTCGCCACCGCCCTGCTCAGGCAGGCCCCCGGCGACCCCGGCCTGCTTGCCACGGCCGGAACCGCGCCCCTGCACCGCGCCATCCTGGCGGCCCTGCCCGCCCGCCAGCCCGACACGCTGCTGCCCCTGCTGGACGCCCTGCCTGCTCCGTGGCCGCAGGAGATCGGCACCCAGGTCGTCACGGCCCTGCGCGACACCATTCCTGACGCGCACTACGCCGGTGCGTGGGGGTACCGCTGGTCACAGATCCTCGATCTGACCGCCCAGCGCACCCATCCCCACACGCCGCCCCCCGCCCCCCTGTCGCCCAACGCCACCGAGTACGCCCACCGCGTGATGAACGAACTTAGGGCCACCCTGGAACTCCGGCGGCAGCTGTCGCACGACTTCGGGCCTGGGGCCGGATGAGCATGCAACAGCCTTGCAACGAAGTCATCTCCACTGACGGGCGCCGCTCCGCCGGTCGGCCTCGCCCGTACCCACCCTCGGCGCCTCCAGCCATCTGCCAGCGGTCCAGCCACATCCCACTCCAGCCGTGAAGGCGCTCTGCACCTCGAAGACGCGTCGAAGCCTGTCTAAAGGAGACCTCCCATGACCACCCCAGACCCCACCGTTCTCCGTCAGCATGCCGAGCAGCAGTACGCGCACGAGTTGTCCGCCCTGGCCGCGCACGATGACAAACCCCGTCCGCCCCGCTGGAACCTGTCGCCGCACGCGGTACTCACGTACCTGATGGGCGGCAAACTCAAGGACGGTACGGAGATCACCGCGAAGTACGTGGGGGAACGCCGCCTGATGGAAATTGCGGTCGCCACCCTCGCCACGGATCGCGCCCTGCTGCTGATCGGCGTGCCGGGCACCGCGAAAAGCTGGGTGAGCGAACACCTGGCCGCCGCCATCTCCGGCAACAGCACCCTGCTCGTTCAAGGCACCGCCGGCACCAGTGAGGAAAGCATCCGCTACGGCTGGAATTACGCCCGCCTGCTCGCCGAAGGTCCCAGCGAGGCCGCCCTTGTCGAAAGTCCCATCGTGCGCGCCATGCGCACCGGCAAAATCGCCCGCCTGGAAGAACTGACCCGCGTGCAGAGCGACGTGCAGGACACCCTCATCACCGTCCTGAGCGAGAAGACCCTCCCAGTTCCGGAACTCAACACCGAAGTCCAGGCCATCAGCGGCTTCAACCTGATCGCCACCGCCAACAACCGCGACAAGGGCGTGAACGACCTCTCAAGCGCCCTCAAACGCCGCTTCAACACGGTCGTCCTGCCCGTTCCGGACACCATCGAAGATGAGGTGAGGATCGTCACGCAGCGCGTCATGCAACTCGCCGGGAACCTCCAGATTCCCAGCCCACCCCCCGCACTGGAAGAAGTCCGGCGGATCGTGACCGTGTTCCGCGAACTGCGCGCCGGAGCCACCGAGGACGGCAAGACCAAACTGAAAAGCCCCAGCGGCAGCATGAGCACCGCCGAGGCGATCAGCGTCGTGAACCAGGGCCTCTCGCTGGCCGCACACTTCGGGAACGGGCACCTCAGCGCGCACGACGTTGCCGCCAGCCTCGTGGGGGCCGTCGTGAAAGACCCCGTGCAAGACAGCGTCATCTGGCGCGAATACCTGGAAACCGTGGCGAAGAAGAGAGACGACTGGAAGGACTTTTACAAGGCGTGCCGGGCGGTGAGCTGAGTGGCAGCCAAAGTGATTGAGCCGGTAGACGACCAGCACGCCGCGATGTGGTCTCGCAGGAGAACAATATGCCCTCGTCAAGCAAACTAAGGGGCAAGGTGTGCGCATATTGTGCAGGGCGCCCCGCAACTACTTGGGATCATATGTTTGCGCGCTCATTTTTCCCTAAACACGATGGATTTCGTGAAAATATCCCGCAAGTTCCCTCTTGTGCCGAATGCAATGCTCGTAAGAGCGCATGGGAGAGTCTGATAGGTGTTATGTATCAGTTCGCTAGAGACTCGCTATCATCTAAGGTCATAAGTGTTTCTGATAAGATTGAGAGGGATCTGCAAATAAATAAGAAGCTTGCACATGAAATGAAAGAAGGTTTATTTACAAGGGAGACGGTGTCGCAGAGTGGTATATATTATCAACACTCTGGTTTTAGACTGTCCGATGAGATGGTAGAAACGATATCTCTTTGGAACGAGTCGGTGGCAAAAGCTTTCTACTATTTTTGGAAGAATGAAAACGTGCGGAAGGATTGGATGTGTATAGTCATGAATCCAGCTGCACATGGGATGCACGAATTTTTGACTTCTATGATTGAAAAAAGCCCTGAATCATATTCTATTGAAAATATTGACAGCGGCTGGAAAGTGATTGGAGCCGAGTCGCCCGATCAAGTTATTCTCATCGGGACTGAGTTCAACTCAATTATCCAATACGTCGCAATATTAAAAGAAAGATATATGCCTTTAGCTGAAACTCTCAAGGCTTTCGCCTACTGATGACCCCAATCATCTTCCCCATCCGTCACCACGGTCCCGGCTCGGCCCGGTCGCTGGAGCATGCGCTGAATCAGCTCAAGCCGGACATCGTGCTCGTCGAAGGCCCGTCCGACGCCGATTCCGTCGTCCCATTCCTGGCCCAGCCTGAGTTGATTCCACCCGTGGCCCTTCTCGGGTACGTGAACGATGATCCGGCCCGCGCGTCGTTCTGGCCGTTCGCGGCGTTCAGTCCGGAGTTCGTGGCGTTCCGCTGGGCGGCAAAGGCGGGAGCGCAGGCGCGGTTCATGGATCTTCCCGCCTCGGCGACGCTGGCGGGCGAGCGCGAGGACGATGACACCGACGATCTGCACAGCGATCCCCTGCGGGTGCTGGCCGAGGCGGCGGGGTACGTGGATTTCGAGCGCTGGTGGGAGACGCTGGTGGAGGCGCGCGGCGACGACTTCGAGGTGTTCGACGCAATCAACGAGGCGATGCAGGCGGTGCGGGCGGACGCTCCGGCGGCGTCGGGCCGGGAGGCGCAGCGTGAGGCGTGCATGCGGCAGACCATCCGCGCGGCCCTGAAAGAGGGCGTCCAGCGCGTGGCGGTGGTGTGCGGCGCGTGGCACGCCCCGGCGCTGGACGTGGAGGCGTTCAGGGCGAAGGACGACGCGGCGCTGCTCAAGGGCCTGCCGAAGGCGAAGGTCACGCTGACGTGGGTGCCGTGGACGCACGGTCGCCTGAGCATGGGCTCTGGCTACGGCGCGGGCGTGCGGTCGCCGGGGTATTATCACCATCTGTTCACGACGCACCGGAACGTGACGGAGCACTGGTTCGCGCGGGCGGCCCGCCTGCTGCGTGAGGAGCGCCTGGAGGCGAGCAGCGCGTCGGTGATCGAGGCGACGCGGCTGGCGAACACCCTGGCGGCCCTGCGGGGGCGGGCGCTGCCGGGCCTGGACGAGCTGAACGAGGCGGCCCTGAGCGTGTTCGGCTGGGACAGCGACCTGCCCCTGCGATTGATCGAGCGGAAGCTGGTGGTGGGGGAGGCGCTGGGCGAGGTGCCGGATGGGGTGCCGACCGTGCCGCTGGCGCAGGATCTGGCGAAGATCCAGAAGAGTCTGCGCCTGAAAGTGCAGCCCGAGCAGATCGACCTGACACTGGATCTGCGGGCGGACACCGATCTGGCCCGCAGCGTGCTGTTCCACCGCCTGAACCTGCTGGGCGTGCCGTGGGCGGCCGAGCGGTATGCGGGCGGGCGGGGCACGTTCAAGGAGGCGTGGGCGCTGGCGTGGAAACCGGAGTTCAGCGTGCGCCTGGTCGAGGCGAGCCGGTCTGGACAGACCGTGCGGGACGCCGCGACGACCATGGCCATTGATGCGGCACGCGGGGCGGGGACGCTGGGGGAACTGACGACCCTGCTGGAGGCCGTGCGCTATGCCGACCTGCCCGGCGCGCTCCCCGTGGCCCTCACGGCGCTGGATGCCCGCGCGGCGGGAAACGCGGACGTGAGCGACCTGCTGGAGGCCCTGCCCCCCCTGGCCCGCCTGGCCCGCTACGGCGATGTGCGTGGGCGTGAAGGAGCGCCCGGTACGCTGGCAGGCGCGACCTTCCGGACGCTGCTCACGCGGGCCGGGGTGGGCCTGCCACTGGCGGGCGTGGGTCTGGCCGACGACGCGGCGGAACTGCTGCGCGGGCATGTGGGGAGCGCGGATGCGGCCGTGAGGTTGCTCGACGATCCGGAAGCCCTGGTCGGCTGGCAGGCGGCCCTGCGTCGCCTCGCGGATCGGGAGGACGCGCATCCCCTCCTGAACGGGGACGCGGTGCGCCGCCTGCGGGATGCCGGACAGCTCGGCGCAGAGGAGGTGGAACGCCGCCTGGCACGGGCCCTGAGTGCGGGCGTGCCATTGGAGGTCACGGCGTGGCTGGATGGGTTCCTGGGCCAGAGCGGCGCCCTGCTGATTCACGATGCGGGGCTGCTGGGCCTGCTGGACGACTGGCTGACCACGCTCGAAGCGGACGTGTTTCAGGAGACCCTGCCGCTGCTCAGGCGCGTGTTCTCCCGCTTCGAGAAGCCGGAGCGTCGCGCGATCGGGGAAGCGCTGCGCGGCGGGAATGCGACCGGGCGTGGCGGTACGCGGGCCATGAACGAGGAACGGGCGCTGCGGGTCGTGCCCGTGGTACTGCGGCTGCTCGGCGCCCCGGTCTAAGAACGGGAGGGAGGGCGCACTCTTCATCTTGCCCCGCTGCTGGGCCAGTATGAAATCTGTAAGAGCGGTGTATAGATCCGCAGGTACTCTGGGAGGCGCGTCACTGACCCGACTTCCAGCTATGAACGAGTCCGTCTTCCACGCTCCCACACCCCACGCGGCCGACGTCACTCCGGCACGCGCTGAGGCGGATCGCGGCTCGGTGACGGTGTGGGTGATCCTGGCGGCCGGCACGCTCGGCCACGTGATCTCGCTCGCCCAGGGGTTCCGACTGCCCGGGTACTTCCTGCCGGTGGACTGGGTGCTGGGCGGCACGGTCATGACGGTCATGCTGGCCCTCGCGGTCGCGCACGCGCTGGGGTGGGGTCGGCGTCCGGTGATCTCGCTGATGCTGGTGGCGAACATCACCTTCTTCGTCGCGCGGCTGGGCGTCGCACTGTTCGTGGTGGGCACGGGAGGGCGCATCCTGACCGACCTAGCCACCCTGCTGGTCTGGCTGCTGACCATGCCGATGATCGAGGCGAGCATGCGCACGTCGCCGCTTGCGCACCGCATGAGCCTGGGTCTGCCCTTCGCGCTGATCGGCATGACGGCCCTCTTCGCGCTTACTCCGGCGGGCCGGGCCGCGCGGCCGGAGGTCTATTTCGGGCTGGGGCAGCTGTCGCTGGTGTGCCTGAGCGTGGTGCTGGGCGCGCAGATGGTGAATACCCTGCGCGCCGCGCTTCACCGCATCCGGGCGGACAACCAGGCGCTCTCCCGCCGGGCGTTCCTCGATCCCCTGACCGGGCTGCACAACCGGGCCTTCCTGGATCGGCATCTGCTGGAACAGGTGGCACTGGGCCAGCCGTTCAGCGTGCTGTTCCTGGATCTGGACGGCTTCAAGGCCATCAACGACACCATGGGGCACGCGACCGGCGACGAGGTGCTGTGCCTGCTCGCGGCGCGGCTACGGGCGTTGGCCCCGCCCGGCAGCTGCCTGACGCGGGTCAGCGGGGACGAGTTCGTGCTGGTCGTGTCCGGCGACGACAGCCTGGAGGTGGCGGCGCTGGCGCAGCAGGTGGTCGATGAGCTGTCCACCGCCTTCGAGGTGGGCGGGCAGATCCTGCGCCTGAGCGTCAGCGTGGGGGTGGCGTGCTTCCCGCACGACGCGGCGGACGCGCGCGACCTGCTGCTCCGTGCCGACCGGGCCATGTACGCCGTGAAGCGCAGCGGCAAGAACGGGTTCCGGCTGTACAGCGGGCACCTGCTCGATCAGGACGAGCGGCGGCAGGTGCTGGAGCGCGAACTGAGGCTGGCGCTGGAACGCGGGCAGCTGTTCCTGGAGTTCCAGCCGATCTGCACGCTGGCTCAGGGGCGGGCGGTCTGCCTGGAGGCCCTGATCCGCTGGCAGCACCCGGCCTTCGGGCTGGTCGCGCCGGACGTGTTCGTCCCAATTGCCGAGGAGTGCGGCCTGATTACGTCGCTGGGCGAGTGGGTGCTGCGGGGCGCCCTGGATGCGGCGAGCGGCTGGCAGGCGGCCGGCTTCCCGGAGGTGAAGGTGGCCGTGAACGTGTCGCCGTATCAGTTGATGCAGCCGCACTTCGCGGACATGGTCGGGCGGGAACTGGCACGGGCGGGCCTGCCGGCGGCGGCGCTGGAACTGGAGGTCACGGAGGGCGTCGATCTGCGTAGCCGCCTGCAGGTATCCCACAGCGTGGAGGGCGTGCGGGCGCTGGGCGTGGGCCTGTCGCTGGATGATTTCGGGACGGGGTTCGCGTCGCTCGCACGGCTCAACGACCTCCCGGTCGATGTGGTCAAGATCGACCGGGTGTTCGTGGCCGACCTCACGGGGGACGTGGAGCGGTCACGGCGGCGGTACGTGCGCACCCTGGTCGCCGCGATGGTCACGGTGGCCGCCACGCTGGGGCTGGAGTTGGTGGCCGAGGGTGTGGAAACGCCGGAGCAGTGCGAGGAACTGCGGATGCTCGGCTGTACGCTGGCGCAGGGCTTCTACTTTTCCACGCCGCTGCCGGAAGCACAGATTCCGGCCCTGTTGAGGCGAACCCAACAGAGTGTTGAGGTATGATTATGTGCATGACAGAATTCTCCCGTGATTGGCCTGTCCGCTCCGGCGGTTGCGTATGACCGTCCCAGACGCCGAGCGGCAGCGCCGCTGGCGGCTCGTGCTGGGTGGGGGAGACGCCGACGGTCTTGCCTCCGGGCCGGGCGAGGGCACCCAGATCAGCCTGAGCCCCCTGGATCGCCGAATGGACGACGCCCTCAGCGGCCTCTACGACGCCGACACCAGCTCCCGCCGGGCGGGCCTGGGTGCCAGCGCCCCGAAGGTCGCGCGCTGGCTCGCCGACCTGCGCGAATTCTTTCCCACCGATGTCGTGCGCGTCATGCAGGGCGACGCCATCCAGCGCCTGAACCTCCAGCAGCTCCTGTTCGAGCCGGAAATGCTGGAGGGCATCGAACCGGACGTGAATCTGGTCGGTACCCTGCTGAGCCTCAGGGGCGTCATGCCGGACAAAGCCAAGGATGCCGCCCGCGCCGTCGTGCGCCGCGTCGTGGACGATCTGACCCGCCGCCTGGAGGAACCCACCCGCGCGGCCGTGACCGGCAGCCTGAACCGGGCCCAGCGCAACTTCCGCCCGCGCCCCGCCGAGATCGACTGGGATCGCACCATCCGCGCCAACCTCAAGAACTACCTCCCGGATCGCAACACGGTCATTCCCGAGCGCCTGATCGGCATGGGCCGCAAACGCCGCGCCCTGCGCGACATCGTTCTGTGCCTCGACCAGTCCGGCAGCATGGCCAGCAGCGTCGTGTATGCGGGCGTGTTCGGCGCGGTGCTGGCCTCCCTGCCTGCCGTCAGCACCCGCGTCGTCGTGTTCGACACCGAGGTCGTGGATCTCAGTGAGCACCTTGACGATCCCGTGGATGTCCTGTACGGGATCCAGCTCGGCGGGGGCACGGACATCAACCGGGCGCTCGCGTACTGCCAGGGCGTCATCCAGAACCCCGAACAGACCATCCTGGTGCTGATCAGCGACCTGTACGAGGGCGGCAACCAGCGCGAGATGCTCGCCCGCGCCCGCGCCCTCAAGGACAGCGGCGTGAACGTGGTGGCCCTGCTCGCCCTGTCGGACGACGGCGCCCCCAGCTACGACCACGGCGTCGCGCGCGAATACGCCAGCATGGGCATTCCCGCCTTCGCCTGCACGCCCGACCATTTTCCCGGCCTGATGGCGGCGGCCATCCGGGGCGACGATGTGAGCACCTGGGCCGGCGAACAGGGCCTCGTCGTGCGGGGCGGAGCGGCGGGATGAGCCGGCGTCTGTGCGGTCGGTGGCAGGTGTGGGCGGCGCTCCTGTCCCTGTGTGGGCCGCAGGGGCACGCGCAGACTGCAGACTCGGGATTTCAGCTTCCATCCGGCCGCCTGCACTGTTCGTATAATCCCGGCGACGCCCAGCAGCCCGCCAGCATGCGCTGTGACGTGCTGGAACCCAGCTTTCGACGTCCACCCAACGGAACGTGCCCGCTCGATTTCGGCGACTCGCTGGCCCTGACCACTCGCGGTCGGCCCCATTGGGTGTGCCATGGCGACACCGTGCTGGATCCGCAGCACCCGGTGCTCGCCTACGGACAGACCTGGAGCTGGGGTGGCTTCCGCTGCACCTCGGCCACGACCGGTGTGCGCTGTGTGAACATCGCCGGGCACGGGTTCGAACTGGCCCGCCGTGCCTACCGCCTGTTCTAGAGGTGTTCCTCCCAGCTCCGCCCGTCCCACTGACTCATGTCGGGCACCTTAGGTGGGTTCAGCATGTGGCTCAGCGGAGAGTGTGGCTCAGTCGGCGGCCTGTCCCATGCGGCCTCGCGCGCTTTCCCGCCGGCCGGTGGCGGGCAGCAGGGTGCCGGCACGTCCCAGGCCGAAGGCGGGCATGTCCACGTACACGGTCTCGTATGCGCCGGCATTCACCAGGTACGTTTCATGCCAGATGCCGACCGCGCCGGGGTGGCGCCGGGCGCCCTGGTTGAAGGCCTTCCACGCGGGCAGGTGGAAGTGCTCGCGGGCTTTCGCATACGCCTGGAGGTGCTCGGCGCTGCGCCAGTACTGCACCAGCGTCGTGCCGTGAAACTGCCCGCCCAGCAGGCCCAGTTCCGGGTGGGCGGCCAGTTCGCGCAGCATGCGCGGCATGGCGCGGAACACGGGCAGCCACGCAGGCACGTTCCAGGGCTGGTTGATGCGCGCCCCGATCAGGAATACGACGAAGGAACCTTCGATCTCGGCGCTCAGACGGGTGGCCATGACAAACCTCCTGACCCTCCAGAACAAATGGTCCAGTCTGGATGGTCTAAGCTGAGAGTACTCTGTCGGTGTGAGTGATGCAACGCTGGGGCCGTCGTCGTACATCGTGCTGGGGTTGCTGGGAGGCTGTGGGGGTGGCACGTCCTACGACCTGAAACGCTGGGCGGACGAGTCAGTCGGGTTCTTCTGGACGTTTCCGCGTTCGCAGCTGTATGCCGAACCGCAGCGTCTGACCGAACTGGGCCTGCTGACCGCTACCCAGGAGCCGGGCGGTCGCCGCCGCCGCCGGTATGCCGTCACGGAGGCCGGTCACGCCGCCCTTCAGGCCTGGCTGGACATGCCCGCCGGACAGCCGGAACTGCGGGACGAGGGCCTCCTGAAACTGTTCTTCAGTCCGCAGGCGTCCCCGGAGACCGTGGCGCAGCTCGCGGCGGGTCAACTCGCTCTGCACCGCCATCGGCTGGCCACATATGAGTCGTTCGGGAAGGCCGGAGAGATGCCCGGCCTGGACGGTGGGCGGCCCTTGGCGATGGGCCTGTTGTACGAGCGGGCCTCGGTGGCGTTCTGGTTCGACGTGCTGGCCGGTGCGTCCAACACCACAGTGCAGTCGTCCAGCTGAACAGGACGCCAGGTCGCGGGGAACGTCAACCGTAACCCCCGTTTGACCACCCGCGCTGGGCCGTGATACCTTTACGTTTGGCTTGTATCAAGCCTGGAGGTTGCGTGGCGAGACGAAAGATGCCGGAACAGCGGGAAAAACGCGTCAAGAAGGAAGATGACACCGTGCGGGCCGAAGGGGTCGTGGAAGAGGCGTTGCCGAACACCACGTTCCGCGTGAAGCTCGATACCGGGCACGACATCCTGGCGTACATCAGCGGGAAGATGCGCATCCACTACATCCGCATTCTGCCCGGCGACCGCGTGGTTCTGGAAATCAGCCCCTACGACACCACTCGTGGGCGCATCGTCTACCGCAAGTAAGCTCCCAGGCCCACGTACCCACAGATTCCCCACCCGCAGAAGGTGGGAGGGGGGTCGAGCGCTGCCAGACAGCACCACGATTGGTGCGGCGGCGCGAGGAGGAAGAATGAAAGTTCGCAGCAGTGTCAAGAAGATGTGCGACAACTGCAAGGTGATCCGCCGCCACGGGCGCGTGCTGGTCATCTGCACCAACGTCAAGCACAAGCAGAGGCAGGGCTAATGGCGCGCGTAGCTGGCGTTGACCTGCCCCGCGAGAAGCGCATCGAGATTGCGCTCACCTACATTTACGGCATCGGTCTGACCCGCAGCAAGGAAGTTCTGGCGCGCGCCGGCATCAACCCGGACACCCGCACCAAAAACCTGACCGAAGCGGAACAGAGCACCCTGCGCGACGCCATCGAGAAGACCTACAAGGTCGAAGGTGACCTGCGCAGCGAAGTTGGTCAGAACATCAAGCGTCTGATGGACATCGGGGCCTACCGTGGCCTGCGCCACCGCCGTGGCCTGCCCGTGCGCGGCCAGCGCACCAAGACGAATGCCCGAACCCGCAAGGGGCCGCGCAAGACCGTCGCCGGCAAGAAGAAAGCGACGAGGAAGTAAGCCATGGCGAAATCCACCAAGGGCAAGACTCCGCGCCGCGCCCGGCGCAACATCAGCGCTGGCCGCGCATACGTGCACGCCAGCTACAACAACACCATCGTCACCATCACGGACCTCGACGGCAACTCCGTCGCGTGGTCGTCCGGCGGCACCATCGGCTACAAGGGCAGCAAGAAGGGCACGCCCTACGCCGCCCAGCTGGCCGCCGCCGACGCCGTGAAGAAAGCGCAGCAGACCTTCGGGATGGCCGCCGTGGACGTCATCGTCCGGGGCAGCGGCTCCGGCCGTGAACAGGCCATCCGCGCCATCCAGGCGTCCGGCATCGAAGTGAAGTCCATCATGGACGACACCCCCGTGCCGCACAACGGCTGCCGCCCGAAGAAGAAGTTCCGCGCCTAAGTGCAGACGCACTGAACGCCAGCGCGCGCCCACCTGCCCCGTCTCCACTGTCCACTTGGACATGAGCCTCACCACAGGCGAAGGGAGACGGGCCCCAGAGGGCCGCAGACCCGGCCGGGCGGTACGCCGCCTGCGCCGACCAGAGGAGAATTTGAATGGGTCGTTTCCGTGGTTCCATCACCAAACAAAGCCGCCGCGAGGGCATTAACCTCGCCGAAACCGAGAAAGTCCAGAAGTACCTGGACAAGCGCCCCTATGCGCCCGGCCAGCACGGCCAGCGTCGCGGCCGCGGTCGTCCCAGCGACTACAGCGTCCGACTGCGCGAGAAGCAGAAGCTCTCCCGCCTGTACGGCATGGGCGAGAAGCAGTTCCGCAACCTCTTCGAGGAAGCCGCCAACGTCCCCGGCGTGACCGGCACCGTGTTCCTGCAGCTGCTGGAACGCCGCCTGGACAACGTCGTGTTCCGCATGGGCTTTGCCAGCACCCGCCGTCAGGCCCGCCAGTTCGTCGGTCACGGGCACATTCTCGTGAACGGCAAGAAAGTGGACATCCCCTCCTACCGCGTGAAGATCGGCGACGAGCTGACCGTGGCCGAGGGTAGCCGCAGCATGGGCTTCATCCAGGAAAACATGGAAGCGCAGAAGCGCCGCCGCGTCGCTCCCTGGGTGGAACTGAACCCCGACACCTTCACGGGTACCTTCTCCCGCCTGCCGGCGCGCGAGGATCTGGCCCTGCCGATCAACGAGAACTTCATCATCGAGTACTACTCGCGCTAATTCAGGAGGCCCCAGTGGATCAAAAGCGCCCTCAACTCAAAGCCCGCGTGGACGGCGATTACGGCGAGTTCGTCCTGGAACCGCTCACGCGCGGTTACGGCGTCACCATCGGGAACCCCATCCGGCGCATCCTGATGTCCTCGATCCCCGGTACCGCGGTCACCAGCGTGTACATCGAGGACGTGCTGCACGAGTTCTCCACCATCCCTGGCGTGAAGGAAGATGTCATTCAGCTCATCCTGAACCTCAAGGAAATGGTCGTCCGCTTCCACGCGCCCGGCCCCAAGACCCTGACCCTGCGCGCGCAGGGTGAAGGCGTCGTCAAGGCCAGCGCCTTCGAGGTGCCGTCCGACGCCGAGATCGTCAACCCCGATCTCGTCATCGCCACGCTCGCCGAGGATGGCAAGCTGGTCATGGAAGTGCGTGTGGAGGAAGGCGAAGGCTACGTGCCCGCCGACAAGCACGCCACCAAAGACCGCATCAACTCCATTCCCGTTGATGCCGTGTTCAGCCCGGTGCGCCGCGTCGCCTACCACGTCGAGAACACCCGCGTGGGCCAGCAGACGGACCTGGATCGCCTGATCCTGCGTGTCTGGACCGACGGCAGCGCCACCCCCCAGGACGCCCTGGACAAGGCCGTGGAGATCCTGCGCGACGAGCTGACCGTGTTCGGCAACGTGGAAACCCTCCCCGCGCTGACCCCGGAATACCAGCCGCCCGTATACACGCCCGCGCCCACACCGCAGGCGAACGTCTACGACCTGCCCCCCACGCCCACGTCGCTGAACCTCAATCCCGGCGATTACCCCGCCGAGATGGACTCGCCCCGCGTGACGCTCGAAGGTCTGGGGCTCACGACCCGCGTGCTGCACTCCCTGAAGGAAGAAGGCATCGATTCGGTGGACGCCCTGTGCGCCCTGAGCGACCGCGACCTGAAGAAAGTGCCCGGCATCGGCGAGCGCAGCCTCGACGAAATCAAACAGCAACTCGCCCAGTTCGGCCTCGCGCTTCGCGACTGAGCCGCACCTGAACCCAAAGGAGACTTCCCATGCGCCACGGTAAAGCCGGACGCAAGCTCAACCGCAACAGCAGCTCGCGTACCGCCCTGGCCCGTGCCCAGGCGACCGCCCTGCTGCGCGAGGGCCGCATCCAGACGACCCTCACGAAGGCCAAGGAGCTGCGCCCTTACGTCGAGAAACTGATCACCACCGCCAAGGGTGGCGACCTGCACGCCCGCCGCCTCGTCGCCCAGGACATCCACGACAACGACGTAGTGCGCAAGGTCATGGACGAGGTGGCCCCCAAGTACGCCGAGCGTCCCGGTGGCTATACCCGCATCCTGCGGATCGGCACGCGTCGCGGCGACGGCGTGACCATGGCCCTGATCGAACTGGTGTAAGACCATCCGGTCTGCCTGCCCCCGCTCCGGCGGGGGTCTTTTTTGGTGTCGGACACGCCGACAGATGTCGCTGTATCGCAGGTTGTCCTGCTACCCTGCCGTATGACTCCAACCCTCGTGATCGTGCCCGGCCTGGGTGACAGCGGCCCGGAGCACTGGCAGACCCTGTGGACGCAGAAATTTGGGGCGACCCGTGTGCAGCAGGACGATCTGCATACCCCCACCCCGGTCACCTGGGCCGGCCGCTTGCAGGAGGTCGTCGACGCCACACCGGGCGATCTGGTGCTGGTCGGCCACTCGACCGGCGTGCTGACCATCGTGCACTGGGCAAAGTTGCACGCCGCCGGGCAGAACCGTGTGAAGGGCGCGCTGCTGGTCGGCCCGTCCGACGCCGAGGATCAGGGTGTGCAGGCAGAGTATCCGGCGCTCGCGGCGATGGCCCCCATTCCGCGGTCGCCGCTCCCCTTCCCGGCCCTGGTGATCGCCAGCGAGAGTGATCCCTTCGTGTCCTTTGACCGTGCCCAGGCCTTCGCGGACGCCTGGGATGCCGAATTCATCTCGGCAGGTGACGCCGGGCACATCAACGTGGCCAGCGGCCACGGCGAGTGGCCGGACGGCGAGATCCTGCTCAGCGAAGCCCTGCACGCCTGGACGCCGCCCGACATCGTCCGCTTCTGATCCAGTAGACATCCACAGAAAGGGCCACCTCCGCGCGGGGTGGCCCTGCTGGTACTGGCGACTTCAGTTCGCGCTGACGCTCTCGGTGACCGCGGCGGCGGGAGCCGGCGTGGCGTACTTGTCGAGCAGGGCTTCGAAGGCGCGCTTGGGCTGGGCGCCCACCACGCCCTCGACCGGCTGGCCGTCCTTGAAGAGGATCAGGGTCGGGATGCTCATCACGCGGAACTGGCCCTGCGTGACGGGATTGTCGTCGACATTCAGTTTGCCGACCTTGACGCGGCCCTCGTACTGCCCGGCGATTTCTTCGATCACGGGCGCGATGATGCGGCACGGTCCGCACCAGGGGGCCCAGAAGTCCACCAGGGTCAGGCCCTCGCTGATTTCGCTGGTAAAGGTGCTGTCGGTGAGTTCCACAGGCTTCATGCCCAGCACTATACTCCGGAAGTACCCCCCGGGGCTATATCCGGGATGGGAAAATGCTAACACTGTCTTTATCGGAAAGCAGCGCTGGAACACCCTGGCGGCGTACTGTGGGGTATGCCCGGTGACCTCCGATCGGAACCTGCCGCCTGGGCCGCGTTCCAGGCTGGGGCAGAGTTCTTCAACGCCGGCCACTGGTGGGAAGCGCACGAGGCCTGGGAAACTCCCTGGGCGCAGGCGACCGGCGAGGATCGTCACTTCCTGCAGGCGCTGATCCTGCTGGCCGCCGCCCTCCACAAACGCTGGCGGCATGGCAGCCACACGCACCGCAACCTGTACAAGGCCGACGCGTATCTGGCCCGGCTCCCGGGGGTATACGCGGGCGTAGATCTTATCGCGCTGCGGGCGGAGGTCTGGGCGGCCCTGCACGATCCAGGGCGGCGGCCGCAGGTGATCAGTCAAGTAGAAATCGGCGTGGATTGAGGGCGTCCTCGTCCCTCCGCTATCCTGGGGTCAGGTGGTGCCCACGGGCCCGCCCCATTGCCCGTACTCCTATTCACACGACATTGTCTGGGCCCCGCACCCGTGCGCTGGGCCCACTCCCGGAGGATCCGATGGAACGCATTGCCCTGTTCATTGATGGTGCGAACGTATACGCCGCCGCCAAACGCCTCGGCTGGAATTTCGACCACCGCAAGATCCTCGAGCACTTCTCCGCTGGCGGGGCACTGTACAACGCCTTCTACTACACGGCGGTGCCCACGCCCATTGACGACAAGCAGAAGCGCTTCACCGACGCCCTGACCTACATGGGCTACACGGTTCGCACCCGCCCCCTGCGCGAGACGACCGACGACTCGGGCGAGACCTCCCGCCGCGCGAACCTCGACATCGAGATCGTCACGGACCTTCTGACCACCGCTGACCGTTATGATACGGCCGTCCTGCTGACCGGCGACGGTGACTTTGAGCGGCCCGTCGAGGTGCTGCGCGCCCGGGGCAAGCGGGTGGTCGTGGCGAGTATCGCCGAGATGACCAGTTACGAGCTGCGCAACGCCGCCGATCAGTACGTGGATTTCAAGGACATCCGCGAGCAGGTCGAGCGACCCGGCTATCGCCTGCCCAGCGATCACCGTGGATCGGGGGATCAGCGTGGCGCGGACAGCCGTCCGTACTACGTGTCTGCCACGCTGACCGAGACCGATGACCGCTGAGCCCGGCGCCCAGGAGCCCCCGCGCGCCGACAGTCTGCCGGTCGCTCTGGACGCGGTCGGTGGGGATCACGGGGCTCCCCCGAATGTCGAGGGTGCCGTGGAGGCCGCCCGTGCTGGCGTGAACGTGCTGCTGGTCGGCGATCAGGTTCGGCTGCACGCGGAACTCGGGAAGCATCCGGGCAGCGCCAGCCTGCCGCTGGAGGTCGTGGACGCGGGCGACGTGATCGGTATGGACGAGCATGCCACCGACGTCCGCAGCCGACCGCAGGCGAGCATCAACGTCTGCACCCGGCTGGTGAAGGAGGGAAGGGCCAGTGCCGCCGTCTCGATGGGGCACTCCGGGGCGACCATGGCGTCGGCGCTGCTCACCCTGGGCCGCCTGAAAGGCGTGGATCGGCCGGCCATCCTGACGCACCTCCCGGCGCGCGGCGGCTTCACCACCATGCTGGACGTGGGGGCCAACGCCGACGTGCGGGCCGCTTACCTGGCGCAGTGGGCGCAACTGGCCAGCGTGTACCTGAACGTGCTGGAGGGCCGCGAACAGCCCACCGTGGGCCTGCTGAGCATCGGTGAGGAGGATCACAAGGGCAGCGCCCTGGTGCTGGAGGCCCACGCGCTGTTACGGGCGCTGCATGGGCATGGCGTGAACTTCCACGGGAACATCGAGGGCCGCGACATCTTCCTCGGCACCACCGATATCGTCGTCACCGACGGCTTCACCGGCAACGTGTGCCTGAAGCTCGCGGAGGGCGAGGCCAAGGTCATGTTCGGGTGGGTGCGCGACGCCCTCCAGGGCAGCGTGCGGAGCAAACTAGGCGGCCTGCTGGCGCGTCCCGCCCTGCGCGGCCTGGCCGACCGCATGGATCCCAGCACCTATGGTGCCAGCATCCTGATCGGCGTGCGCGGCCTGGCCTTCATCGGGCACGGCAGCGCCGACGCGCGGGCGGTGAAAAACGCCCTGCTGCGCGCTGCCCGGGCCCACGAGGCCGGGCTGATCCCGCGCCTGGAGGCGGCCTTCCGCCCGGCCCCGCCCTCCGCTCCGCAGGTTCCCGGCTCCCCCCGCCCCGCCCCCTGAGCTTCAGCGTCCGGTGAGGGCGGCCCCCCCTTGGCCTCTCATGAGGAATGTGGAATGCTCGGCGGATGTGGTCTGACCTGCTCGCTGAATTTCAGAAACCGCAGGTGTGGCTGGGGCTGGCCCTCACCCTGCTGATCGCCTACGCCCTCTACCGTTTTGGCCGGACGCTCCTGAAACTCCTCGAACAGCACGTCGGCGCGCGGTTCCGGCGGGGCCTGGATCTGCTGTGGCTGATCGTGGTGGCTGTGGGGTGGCTGGCCGTCGCCACGGACATCACCTCGCTCAGCGGCGTGCCCGTGCTGTACAGCCTGGGTCAGGACATCACCAGCGGGTTCCGACACTCGGCCGGTCAGTTCCTGGTGGTGTTCGCCATGGCCCTGATCGCGTGGAACCTGATTGGCACCATGAGCCGCCGCATCGTCGCCGACGAGGAATTCAACCGCCGCAGCGTGCGCGTCCAGACCCTCAAGGGCGTCGTGGAGAGCACCCTGCGCGTGATCATCGTGGTCATCGCCCTGATCTCGGCCCTCCAGACCATCGGCATCAACCCCGCCGGTCTGCTGGCTGGCGTGTCGGTGTTCGGCCTGGCCGTGGGTTTCGGCGCGCAGAGCCTCATCAAGGACGTATTCACGGGCTTCTTCATCCTGCTCGAGGATCAGTACGGGGTGGGCGACGTCATCACCGTGAACAGCGGCCAGCTCTCCGGCGGCGTGGAGCGCGTGAACCTGCGCGTGACCATGCTGCGCGCCCTGGACGGCACCGTGCACATCATTCCCAACGGGCAGATCAACACCGTCAGCGTGAGCAGCAAGGACTGGTCGCGCGTGGTCGCTGAGGTGGACGTGACCTATGCCGCGAACATCAACGACGCCCTGCGGGTGTTGCAGAAGGTGAGCGACGAGATCTACGCCGACAAGGAGTGGCAGCACTTCTTCCTCGACAAGCCCGAGATGCAGGGCGTGACGCAACTCGCCCCGGACGGTGTGACCCTGCGCGCCCTGTTCAAGGTGCAGCCGAAAAGCCAGTACGCCATCGGGCGGGAGTTCAACCGACGGATCAAGATCGCCATGGATCAGAGCGGCATCGACATTCCCTTTCCGCAGCGCAGCCTGAATTTTGGCAGCACGCCCATCGAGGTACGCCTCACGTGCGCCGACCCACCGAAGGCCCAGGACGCGCTCGCCACGCAGGATCGTCAGAACGCGCCCGTGAAACCCACCCTGACCCGCGAGGAAGAGGAAGGCGAACTGACCTCCTCCTGAGCCCTCGGGCTCAGGCCGGCAGGGGAGACGTGGGGCCGGACGGAGGCACGGCAGGCGGCAGGGGTTCCAGGGTGCCGCCCGCCAGCAGGGTGCTGAATTCCTCGCCGCTCAGGGTCTCGCGCTGCATCAGGACACGGACGATCTCGTGCACGCGGTGAAGCTGCTCGCGCACCAGCGCCATCGCCCGGTCGTAGGACTCATCGATCAATAAGCGGACATCCTCGTCGATTCTCTGCGCGGTCGCCTCACTCATCGCCGCCATCTGGGGGCCACCCCCCAGGAAGTTCCCGTCGTCGGAGGCGAAGGCCACCTTGCCCAGGCGCTCGCTCATGCCCCACTCGGTCACCATGCGCCGCGCGATTCCGGTCGCCTGCTGGAAATCGTTCTGCGCGCCGGTCGTGACCTCGCCGTACACGACCTCCTCGGCCGCGCGTCCCGAGAGGGCGACCACGATCATGTCCTCCAGCGCAGGTTTTGTGACGTGCAGGCGGTCGTCGGCGTCGGGCATCATGTACCCGGCAGCCCGGCCACGCGGCACCACCGTCAGTTTCGCTACCCGGTTCGCGTGCGGCAACAACTGGGCGGCGAGGGCATGGCCGACCTCATGGTAGGCGGTCACTTTCCGGTCGGCCTCCCGCACCACCAGACTGCGGCGTTCCGGCCCCATCAACACCCGGTCTCTGGCCTCGTCCACATCCCGCCCCGTGATCCGACTCCGTCCACTGCGCGCCGCCAGCAGCGCCGCTTCGTTCAGCAGGTTCTCCAGATCCGCTCCCACCATCCCGGCCGTCCGCCGGGCGATCACACCCAGATCCACGCTGGCATCCAGCGGCTTCTTGCGGGCGTGGATGCGCAGGATCATCTCCCGCCCCCGCACGTCGGGGGCGTCCACCACCACCTGCCGGTCAAATCTCCCCGGACGCAGCAATGCGGCGTCCAGCACGTCGGGTCGGTTGGTGGCCGCCAGGATGATGACCTCCTGTCCCGACCCGAAGCCGTCCATCTCAACCAGCAACTGGTTGAGGGTCTGTTCGCGTTCGTCGTTGCCACCCTGGAGGGAGATGCCACGCTTGCGGCCGACGGCGTCGATCTCGTCGATGAAGACGATGCAGGGCGCGCTTTTGCGCGCCTGCTCGAACAGGTCGCGCACGCGGGCGGCGCCGACGCCGACGAACATCTCGACGAAGTCGGAGCCGGAGATGGAGAAGTAGGGAACTTTGGCTTCACCGGCGACGGCCTTGGCGAGGAGGGTCTTGCCACTCCCGGGGGGGCCGACGAGGAGGACACCGTGGGGAATGCGGGCACCGAGGGCGTGGTAGCGGTCGGGCTGGCGCAGGAAGTCGACGACTTCCTGCAGGTCGGCCTTGGCCTCGTCACAGCCGGCGACGTCCTGGAAGGTGAGTTTGATCTGCCCTTCTGCAATCACCGCCGCCTTCGACTTCCCGAACGTGCTCGCGCCGCCCGTGCCGGAACTGCCGCGCATGCTGCGCCACAACACCAGCAGGATCAGGCCCGTCAGCACCAGCGGCAGGGCCTGCCCGATCCACCCGAAGGCCGATCCACCCGGCACGATCCGCAGGGGCACCCTCGCCGCGCGGATGCGGTCGAGCGTCGCGCCGTCGGGCGGCACGACCAGCGAGCGGGCCCTACCGCCATTGTCCGAGTAATCGCAGCCGCCAGCCGACGTGCAGGGCATGAAGCTCACGCTCGCGTTGCCCAGGCTGTCCAGCGTGACGGACGCCACGCGCTTGTTCTTCAGATCCTCGAAGAAGCGGTTCGTGGAGTATCCGCCCCCCAGGCGTGCGGCCGGCACGCTCGCCACCGTGCCCTGCGTGATGGCGGCGGGGGTGGGGGTGACGAGCGCCGTGGCCGTCGTCCCCTGGGCGTGCACGAGGGTCAGCATCCCCGTCAGCCCCACGGCAAGGCCCCACCGGGCGATCAGGCGGCGGATGGACGTCGGAAAGCGCGACATGCGCCATGCTACGCCAGCGGGTCGGCGGCAGACCGTTACCTCGGGACACACGCCTGAACCTCCCTCCGTGCGTGAACCGGGGTGCGGCCGGACACTCAGGTTCCCGTCAGACCCGGCCCGTATGCTGCGCCCATGCGTTCCCTTCAGACCACTGCCCTGATTGCCAGCACCGTTGCCCTGGGGCTCAGCGCCTGCACCCTGTCCGTCCGCCCGAACCTGACCCTGCAGGCCAGCGGCGGCAACCTGATCAGCGGCCTGCACCCGGATCGGGGCGAGGGCAGCACCTACGCGGTCGGGGAAAACGTGCGGATCAATGTCGGCACGCGCACCGCCGGCTACCTGACCCTGGTCGCGCTGCAGAGCAACGGCTACGCCAGCGTGCTGGCCCGCAACGTGTACGTGCAGCCCGGCACCACCACCTTCCCGCGCGCTCAGGACGGCGTGGTGTACACGGTCGCGCAGCCGCGCGGCATCCAGCGGGTGCGGGCGATTTTCACCCGCGTGCGCCCCACCACGGACCTCGTCGTGAGCGGGTACTACGATGGCAATCGCTGGAACACCTTCACCGAGACCTACGTGAGCCCCTACCCGCAGGCCGACCGGGACGTGCAGGAAACCTTCTTCTACATCCGCTGAGCCGACCCCCTCACAGAGCCAGTCGCTCCGCGCGGCTGGTTTTCCTTTACCCTCCCGGCATGTCCCTGACTTTTGCCGACGCGAGCGCCCGCGTGGACGCCTACATCTCGCAGTTCAAGGAGGGGTACTTCCCGCCCCTGCTGATGCTGGCCCGCCTGACCGAGGAGACCGGTGAGATCGCGCGGGTGATCGCACACATGAACGGCAAGACGCCCAAACCCGGTGAGGACGTGGGCGATCTGGAACTGGAACTCGCAGACCTGCTGTTCGTGATGGTCTGCCTGGCGAACGAACGGGGCCTGAGTCTGGAACGCGGCTTCACGCGCATGATGCACAAGGTCGAGACGCGCGATGCCGGACGCTGGACGCGCAAGGACGCGGAGGCGGGAGCCACTCCGGACTCCGGACTGACCGAACCGGATCTTGATGCCGCGCGGGAGACCTCCTAACCTCAGCGTCGCACGCCTCCCACCCGCCCCTTTCAGGAGCCTCCCATGACCGATTCCCGCTATCCCATCGGCCCGATGCCCATTCACCTCAGCCTGACGCCCCAGGAGCGGGAGGAAGCGCTGGGCGCGATCCGCGCGTTGCCCGCCGAACTGCGCGCCGCCGTGCACGGCCTGGACGACGCGCAACTCGACACCCCCTACCGCGAGGGCGGCTGGACGGTGCGGCAGGTGGTGCACCACGTGGCCGACAGCCACATGAACGCGTACGTGCGTGTGAAGCTGGCGATCACCGAGGACACCCCGACCGTGAAACCCTACGAGGAGCAGCTCTGGGCGGAACTCCCGGACAAAGCGCTGCCGCCCGAGGTCAGCCTGGAGTTGCTGGAGCGGCTGCACACGCGCCTGATGACTGTACTGGGCGGCGTCACCGACTGGGCGCGCGAGTGGACTCACCCCGCGCAGGGCCGCACGTATACCATCGACACGCTGCTCGGCATGTACGCCTGGCACGGCCGGCACCACGTGGCACACATCACGCACCTGCGCGAGCGGCAGGGCTGGTAGGTCGTGCAGTTCGGCCCGGAACTCCATACGCCGGTCACGCACCGCGCCGCCGGTGTGGTCGTGCTGAACGACGCCGGGGACATCCTGCTGGTGCGCGAGAATGGCGTCCCCGGGCAGCGGCAGAAGGCCGGCCTGTGGCATATTCCCAGCGGCACGGTCGAGGACGGCGAGAATCCGCAGGACACCGCCGTGCGCGAGGCGTGGGAAGAAGCGGGCGTGCGCGTGCGGCTGCTGAGGTTCCTCGCCGCGTACGTGGGCCGCTTCCTAGACGGTGAGCCGGTGCTCCGGCATGCGTGGCTGGCCGAGGCACTCCCGGATTCGACCTTCCAGCCCGTCCTGCCGGACGAGGTGACCGAGGTGCGGTTCGTTCCGAAGGCCGAATTCGACGCCCTGTACGAGGCTGGACACATCCGCATGTACCACACCAGACTGTTCTACGAGGACGCGCTGGGGGAACGGTTGCGAATCCTCCGGTCGGATATCCCGCCCTCGCCCTGATCGGCAGACCGGAGAAAGTACGACCTCCCCTTGCGGGGAGGAGGCGGTCAGGACAGCGGGTGGCTGCGCTTACTCGTAGCCGAGTTCGCGCAGGGCCTCCTCGTCCTCGCGCCAGTTGTTGATCACGATGACTTCCAGGCCCAGGTACACCTTGCGGTTCAGGAAGACTTCCAGCTGTTTGCGGGCCGCCTGCCCGATTTCCCGGAGCTGCTTGCCGCCGCTGCCGATGACCATGCCCTTGTGCGCGTTCTTCTCGACGACGATCTCGCCCTCGATGCGTTGCAGGCCGTCCTCGCGTTCCGTCCAGCTGTTCACGCGGGTGGCCACCGCGTAGGGCAGCTCGTCGCGGAGCTTCTTCATGGCCTCCTCGCGGATGATCTCGGCGGCCCACATCTCGCGGGTCTGGTCGGAGGCCCCGCCGCGCGGGTAGAAGAAGGGGTTCTCGGGCAGGGCTTCGAGCACCTGCTCACGCAGGGTCATGACGGCGACCGGGTCGTTCTGTGCGGAGAGCATCAGCTCGCTGGTTTCCGCGCTGCGGCCTTCCAGCAGCCCACGGTAGAGCTTCATGGCTTCCTCGGGATACTTGGCGACGTCCCGCTTGTTGCCGATCAGATACAGCGGTTTGGGCAGCTCGCGAACCTGATGGGCGACCAGGGAGTCCTCGTCGGTGGGTGGGTGGCGCAGATCCACGACCCAGATGATGGCGTCCACATCTGCCAGGGCCGCGTGCACCTCGTGGTTCATGTACTTGCCCAGGGCGTCCTTGGGCTTGTGGACGCCGGGCGTGTCCACGAACACGATCTGGTGCGTGTCGGTGGTGTGGATGCCGCGCACACCCCGCCGGGTGGTTTGCGGGCGGGGACTGGTCGGGGCGACCTTGGTGTTCAGGAAGGCGTTCAGCAGGGTGCTCTTGCCCACGTTGGGCTTGCCGACGATGGCCACGAACCCGCTGTGGGTGTCCGTGGGCGTGTCGTCGGAGGTCATGTGAAGATCAGTCATCGCGGGCATTGTCTCATGGAGGGTGAGATCGACGCTGCCGGGTCGGGCACGATTGTCCTTCGGGCGCACCGCGGGCGATGGCGGCGCACCGCCCAAGAATAAAGATTTCATTAAGATGCGGTGAGGAAACGTGGCTGACCTGCGGGCCGTACTGTGGGGCATGAGAGGCCCAGTTCAGACCGATGCCCGCGCCCAGGTGCAGGAAATGTTCGCCCAGAGCGTGGCCGTGCTCTCGCAGCCCAGCCCCGCCACCTTCGAGCGCTACGAGCGCCGCGGCAACCTGAATGCCGCGCTGCTGTACGTGATGGTCGCGGCCGTGGTGTCGGCTGTGATCGCCGCGTTCTTCGCGCTGTTCCACACCGACGTGTCCTTCTTCGGCCAGCTGATCTCGCGCCTGATCATCATCCCTGTGCAGTTCCTGATCTTCACCGGGGCGGTCTACCTGATCGGCAAGAACCTCTTCAAGGGCACCGGCACCTACCCCGAGGTCGCGTACTCCTTCGCGCTGTTCTTCGTGCCCCTGAGCATCGTCAGCACCCTGATCGGCATCATCCCGATCCTGGGCTGGCTGGTGTCGTTCCTGATCGGACTGGTGATGATCTACTTCGGCTTTCTGGCCGCGCAGTCCAGCATGAACCTCCGCGACCAGGGACAGGCCATCGCCACGCTGGTGCTCTCGTGGCTGGCCAGCTTCCTGGTCGCGGGCGCCGTCACGGCCTTCTTCGCCTCGATCTTCGCGGTCGGCCGGGCCATCAGCGGCAACTGATCCTCACCTTCCCAGGGGCGCGGCCAGGACGGCGGCGCCCCATTCCCATGCCGGCCTACTGCTGCTCGCCGTACACGTGCACGGCCACGTCCAGCTCGCCCTTGCCGCCACCGTAATACGTGCCGCGCACCGGGGAAACGTCGCTGTACTCCCGGCCATGCCCGATCTTCACGTGCTTTTCCTGCGCCACGCAGTTGTTGGTGGGATCGTACCCGAGCCAGCCGTAATCGGGGATCAGCACCTCCACCCACGCGTGCGTGGCCTCCGCGCCCTTCATCTCGCCGCCCGAGTACAGGTAGCCGCTCACGTACCGCGCGGGAATGCCCAGCTGCCGGGTGATGCCGAGCATGGCGTGCGTGAAATCCTGGCACACGCCGCGCCCATGCTGGGCGAACTCGGCCAGGGGCGTCCGGACACCAGTCGCCTTCGTGTCGTAGGTGAAGCGCCGGTAGAGGTACGTGGTGAGGCCCATCATGAAGTCCGGCAGGTCATCGTCCGGCCCCGGACGGGTCACGCCGAAGATCTCCGGCCAGTCGCCCGACGGCACGCGCGGACTGGCCACCAGGAACTCGGTGTTGCGCCGCCGCTCGGCCCGCAGGGTGCTCAGGGGCGTGTGCGGCGGCGCGGGCATGGCGTGCGTGTCCACGATCGCCTGCGCCTCGATGACCAGGTGCGTGTGCGGTTCGTGCACGTGCACGTTGTGTACGATCGCCCCGAAGTAGTCCTTGCGGGAGGTGATGTCGGCGTCCGGCGCCACGTGCAGGTGAAAAGACCGCACGCTCTGCCGCGCCTCCTGCGACGGGTGCAGGCGCACCTGATTGAAGGAATCCCACGCGGGAACAGGGTAACGGTACTCGGTGGTATGACGGATCTCGCAGCGCATAAGAAGTGCCCCTAGCCGGACTGGCCCTGCCGGGCAGTGTGGCAGGAATGTGGCCACACCTGTTCGGATGTGTGGGACAGCGTGATGCTGATCCTCATTCCTGCTCGAAATACGCCGCGTTGATCGCCGCGCCCACCTGGTTGAAATCGCTGAGCAGTTCCTCGATCGACGGGTACTCGTCCTGGACGATGTGCTCCACCGACGCGAACTGCAGCCGGGCCACCAGCCAGCGGGACAGTTTCAGGATCTCCGGATGGGCGCCCGGATGGTGCTGGTCGATCTGCACCAGGGCGTCGTGCAGGTTCTCGGCGCTGTAGCGCACGGACCGTGGAAAATACTCGTTGAGCAGCAGGAACTCCGCGATCAGGATCGGATTGATGCCGCTGTGCACGCTCTTGCGGTAGGCCTCGTAGGCACTTGCGCCCTTGAGGGCACTGACCCAGCGCTGGTCCTGCAACATGCGGCCCGCCGGATCGTTGCGCCGGGCGCTCGACGCGGCGTCCTTCAGGCGGTTTTGCAGCACGCGCAGGGTGTTGTCGCCGCGTTCCAGGGTCTGCCCGGCCCGCAGGAACGACCAGCCCTCATCGCGCGGCAGGGTCGCGAAGGCGATCCCGAAGAAGAACTGTGAGGCGTCGCGCGCCGCCACGCAGTACTCGAACAGCCCGTCCCGGTCGAGGATGTCGCCGTTCTCGAAGCACAGGGTCAGGTACGCGCGGTTCAGGCTCTCCCACATCTCGCTGGGAATCCGGTCGCGCAGCCCACGGGCGTTCTCGCGGGCGCGCACCAGCGAATTGGCGATCGAATTCGGGTTGTCGCGGTCGAAGGCCATCCATGACGAGATCGAGCGCGCGTCCAGCCGGCCGTACTTGGCGCGCAGTTCCGCCTCGCCGCCCGTGAGTTCCAGCAGCGGCGCCCAGTGCTCCCGACCGCGCCCGGTCATCTCCAGGGTGGCGTAGTAGTTCACGTTCAGCAGCCGGGCGGTGTTCTCGGCGCGTTCCATGTACCGCCCGATCCAGTACAGGCTTTCGGCCAGCCTCGACAGCAGCAGCATCAGCCCTCACCTCCGGTCAGTTCGTCCTTTTCCAGCTGCTGCTGGTAGGAATGGCCGCCCGGCGAGTCCACCGGGCCCTGCGACCGGGACTGCCCCTGCGACTGGCGGCCGCCTCCGGACTGCGACTGACTCTGGGACTGGTGCTGCTTGGCGTCCGGCGGGGTCGGGGGCGGTGGGTCGTGGCTCTGCTCGTACGCCTCAATCTGCGCTTCCTCGGCGACCCGTTCCCGCCGCTGCGCGTGCTCCGGCGAGAGCGCGCCATGCGGTTCCTGCGCCGCGTCGATCGGCACGGAACCGAAGCCCCCCTGGAACTGCGACTGGGACTGGGCCTGGAAGCCCGGCGCGCCGGTCACGTCGCCCTGCATCAGCTGGCTCATGCCAGACGGCAGGGCCGGGCCGTCATGATCAAGCACCCAGGTGTCCTTGCTGCCGCCCCCCTGGCTGGAGTTCACGACCAGGCTGCCCCGGCGCAGCGCCACGCGCGTCAGCCCGCCCGGCACGATGGTGACCGGGTCGCCGCACAGCACGTAGGGCCGCAGGTCAATATGCGCGCCCTCGAACTCGGCGCTGTCCGGGTAGAAGGTCGGGTGCCTCGAGAGGCCCACCACCGGCTGCGCGATGAACTCGCGCGGATTGGCCCGCACCTTCTCCAGGTACTCGCTGATCTCGGCGGCGGTGGCCGCCGGGCCGATCAGCATGCCGTAGCCGCCCGCCTCGCCGACCGCCTTGAACACCAGTTCCGGCGCGTTCGCCAGCATGTGGTCGAGGTGCTCGGCATTCCAGCCCAGGAACGTCGGCACGTTGTTCAGGATCGGTTCCTCGTTCAGGTAGTAGCGGATCATGTCCGGCACGTAGGCGTACACGGCCTTGTCGTCGGCCACGCCGGTGCCGATGGCGTTCGCGATCGCCACGCGCCCCTGCCGGTACACCTCGACCAGACCCGGCACGCCCAGCGAGGAGTCGCGCCGGAAGGCCAGGGAATCCAGGAAATCGTCGTCCACGCGGCGGTAGATGACGTCGACCTGCTGGCGGCCGCCGGTCGTGCGCATCCACACGCGGCCCGAGTCCACGAACAGGTCGCGGCCTTCCACGAGTTCCACGCCCATCTGCTGCGCCAGGAACGCGTGCTCGAAGTACGCGCTGTTGTACATGCCCGGCGTCAGCACCACCACTGTGCCATGCTCCCTGGGGCTGACCGACGAGAGCAGCTTCTGGAGCTCGGTCGCGTACTGCTGCACGGGCCGCACGCCCTGGTTCTCGAACATGCCCGGATAGATGCGGGTCATGGCCTGCCGGTTGGCCATCAGGTACGACACGCCGCTCGGCGAACGCAGGTTGTCCTCCAGCACCAGGTACTCGCCCTGCTCGTCGCGGATCAGGTCGGTACCCACGATGTGTGTGTACAGCCCCTGCGGCGGCATCACGCCGTGCACCTCGCGGCGGAAGTGCACCGACGTGTACACCAGCTCGGCCGGAATCACGCCGTCCCCGAGGATCTCCGCCGCCGAGTAGATGTCGCGCAGGAAGGCGTTCAGGGCCTTCACCCGCTGGGTCAGGCCCGCCTCGACGTGGGCCCACTCGCTGGCCGGAATGATGCGCGGTACCGGATCGAAGGGAAAGGTGCGCTCGGTGCCCTGCGCGTCGCCGTACACGGTGAAGGTGATGCCCTGGTTGCGGAAGGCCACATCCAGCAGTTCGTGCCGGCGCTGGAATTCCCGCACGCCCAGCCGGTCGAGGTAGTCCAGGACGCCCTGGTAATGCGGCCGGACTTCGCCCTGTGCAGTGAACATCTCGTCAAAGAACCTGCTCCCCGGCTCGTACTTCATGCGTCTGGCCTCCTTGGGCGCATCCCTGACACGGAAGATAGCGGCTGGGTGCGCCGGGCGGGCCGACGCTGTCCACCTTCCGCACCGGTTGCAGGACGGCGGGGCCGCCCACTGGACGGCCCCGCACGCTGAATTCGACCGGAAAGGGGCTCAGTAGCCTGCGCCCACGGCGCTCAGGGCACCACGCGCCGACCGTCCGGGCCGTAGCTGAGCAGCACCGCGTCGGCGGCGGCCACCGCCTGGCCTGCGCGCACCAGCGCCACCACGGCGCCGCCGAAGCCCGCGCCGGTCATACGCGCCCCGAAGATGTCCGGGTGGGCCTGGAGCAGCGTGACCAGCTCGTCCACCTGCGGGTGCGAGACCTGGTAATCGTCGCGCAGGGACGCGTGGCTGGCGTTCATCAGCTGACCGAAGGCCGCCGCGTCCGCGCCCAGGCCGGCGAGCACGCGCGCGTTCTCGCTGACCACATGGCGGGCGCGTTTCTTCAACAGCTCCGGCAGGGTATCGAGCGCCGAGACGTCCGTCACATCCCGCAATTCCTTCACGCCCAGCAGGCGCGAGGCCTCCTCGACCTGGGCGCGGCGTTCGTTGTAGCCGCTCTCCGCCAGGCGGCGGGGCACGCCGGAATCGATGACCAGCACCTCCGCGCCCGCCGGGAAGGGCACCGCGCGGCGCTCCAGGCTGCGCGTGTCGATCAGCAGCATGGTGGTCGTGTCGGCCAGACTGGACGCCATCTGATCCATTACGCCGCACTGCACGCCCACGAACTCGTGCTCGACCTGCACGCCGCGCAGGGCCAGCGCCACGTCGTCCAGCTCCAGGCCGTACAGCGTTCTCAGGGCTCGCAGGGTCGCGACCTCCAGCGCCGCGCTGCTGCTCAGGCCGCCGCTGGGAACGTTGCCCTGCACGAACACGTCCAGGCCCTCCGTGACGCCGCTGAGGTTCAGGCACCCGGTCAGGTACGGCGCGAAATCGGTGCCCGTCTCGCCGACCGGCACACGCAGGGTCTTGTGGCTGTTGGCGGAGTGCAGCGCGTGCTCCTGCGTGCCGTTGCGCCCCACGCTGACGGTGGTGCGTTGCGGAATCGCGGTGGGCAGCACGAACCCCCCCTGGTAGTCGGTGTGCTCGCCCAGCAGGTTCACGCGGCCGGGCGCGGACGCGGTCGCCTCGGGGGCGCGCCCGAAGAGGGTTTCAAAGCTGCTCACTGGTCACCCCCCTCCAGCTTCACGGCGCGGAGTTCCTGGGCGGCGGCCTCCGGGTACTTGTCGTTGGCGAATTCCCCGGCGCCCTGCTCGGTGCCCGCGAGGTACTTCATGCGGCCCGGCGCGCGCAGGTACGGGTAGATCTCGATGTGCAGCGGGAAGGCCGGGTGCGGGCCGTCCAGCGGGGCCTGATGGACGGTCATCAGGTACGGCATGCGGCCGCCGAACAGCCCGTCCTGCCGCCGCAGGGCGTCCCGCAGCACCCGCGCGAAGCTCTGACGCTCCGGTTCGGTGAGTTCCGAGAGCAGGCCCACCGGCCGGGCTGGCAGGACCCAGGTCTCGTAGGTGTAGCGCGCGAAGGGCGGCACCACGCTCAGGGCGGCCACGTCATCCCGCACGATCCGCTCGCCCGAAGCCCGCTCTTCCGGCACGAAGTCCGCGAGCCACGGGCGGCCCAGATCCGCGAGGTACGACTCGGCGCTGCGCAGCATGGTCGCCTGCACGGGCGGAATGTGGTCGTAGGCGTAGATCTGCCCGTGCGGGTGGTGCAGCGTCACGCCGACCTCCACTCCCCGGTTCTCGAAGGCGAGCACGCTCTTGATTTTCCCGGTCGCCGCGAGCCTAGTCGTGCGGTCGGCCCACACCTGGAGCAGCAGGTCGATCCGCGCGTCCGACAGGTCGCACAGCCGCCCGGTGGCATCCTGGCTGAATACCACGACCTCGCAGGCGCCCACGCCGGCGCGCGTCTCGGCCGGACCGGGATCGGGCTGCGGGGGGTTCAGGGTCAGGCTGGGGAAGCGGTTCTCGAACACCGCGAGGTCGTAGGTGCCGCGTGGCAGTTCAGTCGGGTGCTCCGGATCACTCGTCGGCGCGAGCGGGTTGTACTCCGGTGGGGGCAGGAAGGTGCGGCCCATGCGGTGCGCGGCGTACATGACCCACTCGCCGCGCAGCGGATGCCAGCGCATCACGGGGCGCGCGTCGACCGGCTCGGTGCTGGGGCTGGGAATCTCGCTGTCTACCCGGACAGGTTGCAGGCCGTACAGCGTCAGTGACCGTCCGTCGGGCTTCGTGAAATCCTCTTGATACATGGTGAATATCCTACCTTTCCCCGCAAGGCCCCTCCGTTTCCGGGCGCCCGGAACGCGGCGGATGTCTACATGAGGAGCCCAATAAGGAACCCAGCCTGGGCCGGGGTCTTCGGCCGGTCAGGCTGGGTTCCAGGGCCCTTAGCTGGGAGGGCTTACTTGATGTTGCTGCTGACTTCCTTCAGCGCGCCGTCGAGGATCGAGCGGTAATCCGGGTTGGGTTTCTGGACGCTCTGTGCGACCGCGCTGCCCCACGGCCCCCAGATCGCGCCCATCTGCGGCACGTTGGGCATGGGCGTTCCGGCCGAGATGGCCTTCCCGAAGCCCTGTACGATGGGATTGCTCTTGAGTTTCGTGCGGGCGGCGAGGCTGACCGGGATGCGCCCGCCCGCCTGGTTGAAGGTCGTCTGCGAGTCCTGCGTGACCAGCATCTTCGCGAACTGGGCCGCGACCGCCTTGTTCTTGCCGTACGCGTTCAGGATCACGCCCTGCACGCCCACGAACGGTGACCACTTCGACGTGGCGCCGGGAGGGGTCGGCAGGGTGGTGATGCCGTAATCGATGCCCGCCTTCCTGATGTCGCCCATGTCCCACGGGCCGGTGATGAGCATGCCCAGCTTGCCGTCCACGAAGGCCCCCTTGGCGGCGTCGGCGGTCACGCCTTCGGGCACCAAGTTGTACTTGTAGCGCAGGTCGTTCATCAGGCTGACGGCCTTGAGCGCGCCCGCGTTGCCGATGCCCACGTCCTTCACGTTCAGGGTGCCCGCGGTATTCTTGAAGATGTAGCTGCCGTACGCGCTGAAGATCCCGTAATTCGCGTAGGCGTTCGTCAGGTCCACCAGGAAGCCGAACTTGCCGTTGCCGGTGTTCGCCTGCGCCACCTTGATGAATTCGTCCCAGGTGGTCGGCGCGGTCGGCACGATCTTCTTGTTGTAGATCAGCGCCACAGACTCCGCGAACATCGGCAGGCCGAACAGCTTGCCGTTGTAGGTCATGGCGCTCAGGGCCGTCTTGTCGAGATCGGTCTTCGAGGTCAGGTACTTGTCGAGCGGCTCGATGATCCCCGCCGACGCCAGCTGGCCCAGCCGGTCCTGCGGCAGGGTCACGACCATGTCCGGCCCCTGGCCCTTGGGCGCGGACTGGAGCAGCTTGTCCGGAATCTGGTCGAGCGGCAGGGCCACGATGTTCACGGTGTTGCCGGTGGCCTTCTGGAAGGCGGCGGCCTGCGCGCGGATCCACGCGACCTCGGCGGCGTCCGTGAAGTGGTTCCAGACGGTCAGCGTGACGGCCGAGGCCTGCGAGGCGAGCACGAGCGCGGTGATGGAGAGCAGTCTGTTCATGGGGTTCCTCCTGAAGGAAACGGGGTGGGTCGTATGGGGTGGGGGCGTGCCGGGAAGGTCGGAGCGGTGAGGATTCACCGGCTGACCATCGCCGGGGTCAGCACGCGGCTGCTGACTGGAGCAAGTTCCTGTTCCTGCCACGTCACCGCGTGAGCCGTCCAGTTCTGAACGAGGGTGAGGTCGCCGCGTCGGGAGAGGCGTATACCTTCCGGCAGGGGCGTGACCTCGATCCCCGCCTCCTCCAGCAGTTCAGTCAAGATTGAGGAGATCAACGTGACGCTGTGCGCGCCGATGACGGTTACGTTGCCGTGCCGGATTACGGCGGCCTGCCCATCCAGCGGGCCGCCTGCGTAGGTCGCAAGTGTGTCCGCGCCCTGCGGATCGTAGGATTCAGCCCACAGGCGCGCGGCGTACGTGCGATCCGCGAGCATCACGGCCTGCTCCAGGCCATTTGGCAGCGAGTCGAAGTTCAGCGGACGCGCGCCCAACAGCGCCGAGAGCGGCCCAAAGCCCCCGCCGTCCTGCGCTCGGCCCGACCGTCCGCGCAGCGCCGTGCGCGGCCCGAAGACCACCTTGGCGTGCGTGGCGGCCTCAGTCAGGTGCCCGGCGCGCTGCGGCGTCATGACCGTCAGGGCGGGCGCGACGATCACGCCGTAGCCGCCCAGGTCGCTGTCCGGGTGCACGATGTCCACGTCCACGCCCAGCGCACGCAGCGCCCGGTAGTACGCGAAGGTCTGCGCCCAGTAGTTCATCCCGCTGGCGTGCGGCTGCGCGTTGTAGGCCCACAGGCTCTCGTAGTCGTGCAGTAGCGCCACACGGTTCGCCACCGGCGCCAGCGGGTAGGCTGCCGGGTCGATGCCCTGCACCTCGGTGTACCCGCGATCCGGGGTGCCGTCGTGGCGCAGCAGACCCGAGTGCAGCAGTTCCTGCGCCATGGTGGCGGCCTGCCAGCGGAAATACGCCACGCCGTCCGCGCCGTGCGCCCACGCCTGCGCGGTCCACAGTTCCACCGCGCCCGTCGCGGGCAGCGGGTTACTGGGCGCCCAGTCGATCTGCCCGCACTGCTGCTCCATGATCCAGTGGCCCCGGCGGGTCAGACCCCGGTACAGGTCGTGGTTGAAGGCCGTGATGTCCGGATGCCCGGTGCGGGCGTAGGTCACGGCCACCTCGGGCGCCAGGACCTGCCATTCGTCGATGGCCGTCAGCGTGCCCGTCGGGTACGAGTCCCAGGACGCGAAATCGAGGCCCTCGCTCAGTTCGTAGTGGTCGTAGGCGCTGAAGAACCCCATGAAGTTGTGCGTGACGAAGCGGCCGGGCGAGCACTCGCGCAGGATGTCCACCTGTTCGGCCTGGAACGACGCCATCAGGCCCGAGGTGAAGCGCATGAAGTCCAGCGTGTGCGACGGACTGCACGCCGCGACCGCCTGACCGGGCAGGGGAATCTGCGCCCAGTCGCTGTACTCCATGCTCCAGAACACGTTGCCCCAAGCCTCATTCAGGGCGTCCAGGGTGCCGTAGCGGGCCTCCAGCCACATGCGGAAGGCGTCCTGCGCCGCCGGCGAGTACGTCTGCGCCGTGTCGCCCCAGCCGAACTCGTTGTCCGTCTGCCAGCCGATCACGGCCGGATGCTGCCCGTAGCGCTCGGCCAAGGCGCGCGTGATCCGCCGCGAGTGCTCGCGGAACACCGGACTGGCCGGGTCGTAGTGGCGGCGGGAACCGAAGGTCTTCACACGACCGTCACGGCCCACGGGCAGGACGTCCGGGTGTGCCTGCACCAGCCATGCCGGAGGGGCGGCGGTCGGCGTGCAGAGCACGACCTTCAAGCCCGCATCGGCGGCCACTCGGATCGCCTCATCCAGCCAGGCCCAGTCGTACTCGCCGGCGCGGGGCTCCATCCGGCTCCACGCGAATTCCGCCAGACGCACGAACGACAGTCCCAGTTCCCGCTGCTGCCGCGCGAAGTCGGCCCACAGGGCGGGGGAGACGTGCTCTGGATAATCGCAGACACCCAGCAGCAGGGAAGCAGGTGAAGTGGGTTCAGATGACATGACATGCTCCCGGTATGGGACAAGAACGCCTGGCACCGTCCAGGACGGAGGTGCGGGGCAGGAGGCACGCAGCGGTGCCGGCGGCTACAGATGTGCCAAGAGCTTATGAACTGTTACGGTTAACAGTTGTGTGCTGAAGCGGAATGGGATGGTGGCGCAGAAGCTAAGAAGACACGGGCCAATCTCAGCCTATCGAAAACGGTCGCCTGGAAGTCGAATTCTCTGAGAATGCGTAGGCGTTGTTCACTTACTGATCCTGACTCGGATGTCCCTGTTTGGCTGAACCATACCGGCTGGCCGTAATGGTGTTAGCCTTAACGGCACTGTTGGAATCCAAGGAGGGGTATGACCGAACGCAAGACCATCACCCTCGCCGACGTGGCCGCCCTGGCCGACGTCTCGCAGCAGACCGTGTCCCGTGTCGTGACCGGGAACGGTCAGGTGGCCGCCCGCACGCGCGCCCGCGTGAACGACGCCATCGCGCACCTGAACTACGTGCCCAACCGGCTTGCCACAGGCCTGGCGCGGCAACGCACGTACTCGGTGGGCTTCGCCACGAACGACCTCTCGCTGCACGCCCCCTCACAGCTGACCGCCGGGATCGAGCAGGCGGCCCGCGAGGCCGGGTACAGCCTGCTGGTGTCCATTGTCGCCGCGAACGGCCTGAGCGCCGCCACGCATACCCTGCGCGGCCTGCGCGAACGGCAGGTGGACGGCGTGCTGCTGAACGCCTCGCTCGACAGTGCCGACGCGCTGGAAGTGCAGCGGCGCTTCCCCGGATTGCCCTGCGTGTTCATGGACGTGTCGCCGGGCACGCCGGTTCCTGCGGCGCTGCTCGATCAGGCCCACGGCGCGCGGCTTGCCGCAGAACACCTGCTGGAACTCGGGCACACGCGGGTGGCCTTCGTGGACGGCCCTCGACACGCGGTGGTCGAGAACGCCCGGCATCAGGCGTGGATCCAGACCCTCGCCGCGCGCGGCCTGACCCCCGTGATGGTGGCCGAGGGTGACTGGAGTCCGGCCAGCGGGTACGCGGCGACCCTGCGGCTGCTCGCTGGCGGCGTGCCCTTCACGGCCATTCTCGTCGCGAACGACCAGATGGCCGTGGGGGTGCTTCGCGCGCTGTGGGAACGCGGCCTGAATGTTCCGGCCGACGTGTCCATCGTCGGCTACGACGACACCCCGGAGAGCGCCCTGCTGATTCCGCCCCTGACGACCGTCCGGCAGGATTTCCCTACCCTGGGCCGGCGCGCCTTCACCCACCTGCTGACCGTGCTGGAAGCCGACGCAGACCTGCCGCATCCGCAGGTATTGACGGTTCCGGAACTGGTGGTGCGGGCCAGCACCGCGTCGCCATCGGGCGAACGGCAGACCGTGCAGGCCGCCCTGGACACACTGCGCGCCGCCCTGGCCGGACGCGGCTGAAGCAGCTACTTCACCGGCTGGTAGGTGTGGGCGCGCTGGCAATCCACGGGGGAGTCGGTCAGGTTGAAGGTACCGCGCGTGAAGTGCGTAACCGCGCCGCCATAGCTCTCGGTCAGCGTCCGGGGTCGGTCCGGCGTGCTGATCTCCAGGCTCCGGAGCAGCAGGGCCAGGCCCTCCTCGTTCAGCATGTCCATGGGGTCGCTGCTGGCGCGCAGCCCGCCGATGACGTCCAGCAGGCCGGCCACCGCCTCACGCTCGTGGGGCCACAGCAGGTTCAGTTCGGCGCGGGCCAGCATCACGTCCGGATCCGGCTGGTACCACGTGTGCTGGTACCAGCGCGAGAGGGAGGTGTGCAGCGCGTTGCGGGCCGTGGGGGTCGAGCCGTCGCCAAGCAGCACGCGGCGGGATTCGTCATCCCAGAACGGGGTCACGTCCGGCCCGATCCGCATGGCGTCCACCACGCCCACGGACGTGGCTAGCGGAGCGCCGCAGCCCAGGATGAAGCCGTCCCCGAAGCCCTCGCGGATGGCCTCCAGTCCCATGCGATAGGCCTGCGCGCGGCCCACGGCCGGGTCGTGTCGCTGGCCCGGGTGTGAGGCGCCGTACAGGAAGTCGATCTTCAGGTAGTCGTAGCCCCAGCCGCGCACGGTGGCGGCCAGGTCACGCAGCCACGCGAGCGCCCCAGGGTGCGTGGTGTCGAGGGTGGCGTACGGGCCGCCCCAGTTGTTGCCGAGCAGCAGGGGTGAGCCCGCGTCATCCTGAAGGAGGAACTCCGGGTGCGCCGCGTACAGCTTCGAGTTCGGACTGACCAGGAACGGGGCCAGCCACAGGCCCGCCCGGAAGCCGAGTTCCTTCAGGGCGGCGGGGACATCCTTCGCATGCCCACCGAACCAGCCCGAGGGCTCCGTCCAGTCGCCCAGTTCGGCCTGGAAGCCGTCGTCGAGCTGGAACACGTCGAAGGGCAGCTTCAGGTCGCGGGCGCGGCGGGCGTTGTGGAGCATGTTCTCGAAGGTCACGGCGCGGTAGTACGAGTACCACGAACTCCACACCCGCAGTGGGGCGGGGGTGCGCGCGTGCATGTGCGTTGCGAGGTCGGCACTCAGGCGCTCCACGGTGCCGATCACGTCCGCCGTGTCCTCGAAGACGACCGGGACGTCCGGCCCTTCCAGGGTGCAGGTCAGGGTCACCTGGCCCTGCCCGGCGCGGGCCTCCCAGTGGGTGAAGGTGTGCGTGGCGTCCTGCGCGCAGCCCACCCAGCCGCCGCCATCCGGGCGGATCAGGGCGATCAGGGTGTGGCTGCGCCACACGCCCGCCTCGCCGCTGGGGGGATACCCGGGATCGTTGCCCTGCTCGACCATCCAGTGCATCGTGGCCCGCGCCTGCGTGTCCGTCAGGGGGCGCAGCTCGGCCTCGCTCCATGACTGGTAGCCGCTGGTCAGCACGCGCAGGGTGGTGGGATCGGTCATCAAAGTCCATTCAGGCATGTGTCATCACCTCGAAACTCACGGGGGCCAGCGTCCGGCCCTGCCACTGGATCGGTTCGGCATTCCAGTTCTGAATCAGTGTTCTCCCGGCCCGGCGGCTCAGGCGCACGCCCTCGGGCAACGGCGTGGTGGGAACGCCCGTCCCGCTCAGCACCTCGGTCAGCACGGCCCGGATCAGGCCCACGCTGTGCGCGCCGATCACGGTCGTGTGGCCCTGGCTGGCCACGGCCACCTGCCCGTCCAGCGGGCCACCGCCGTAGGTGTAGCGCGCCTCGGCTCCCTCCAGGCGGTAACTTTCTGCCCACCCGTGCGCCTCGAAGTCGCCGGACGACCCGTGCACGGTCTGCGACAGGGTGGGCCGCAGTGAGTCGAACTGGAGCAGCTTCACCCCCAGCAGGCCCGACAGTGGCCCCGGCTGTCCCTCGGCCCAGGTCTGCCCGCCGGGCATGCGGAAGCCGGTGCGGGGGCCGCACACCAGCTTCACGCCGCCGTTCACCGCCTGCGCCCAGCGCGCCGCGCGGATCTCCGAGACCAGGGTGACTGCCGGGGCGACCGCGACCGCGTAGCCGCTCAGGTCGGCGTCCGCGTGCACGATGTCCACGTCCACGCCCAGCGAGCGCAGCGCGCCGTGGTACGCGACCATCTGCGTCCAGTAGCTCAGGCTGGCCGCGTGCTTCTGCTGGTCGTACAGCCACAGGCTCTCGTAATCGTGCAGCAGTGCCACGCGGGCGGGCACCGGCCCGGTCGGGAACTGCGCCTGATCCAGCGCGCGCACCTCGGCCAGCCCGCGATCCTCGGTTTCGTCGTGGCGCAGCAGTCCCGAGTGCATCACCTCCTGCGCCATGGTCGCCGCACGCCAGCGAAAGTAACTCACGACGTCCGCTCCATGCGCCCAGGCCTGCGCGGTCCACAGGGCCACGGCGCCGTCCTCGGGCAGCGGATTGTAGGGGGCCCAGTTCACCTGCCCGCACTGCTGCTCCATGACCCACATGCCGGGCGGCGTGCCGCGTCCCTCGCGGCCCAGGCCCTCGCCGCCCGCCGCCAGCGAGCGGTAGATGTCATGGTTGAACGCGATCAGGTCCGGGTGCCCCGTGCGGGCGTAGTGCGTCTTGACGTCCTCGCCGCTGCCGCTGGGCGCGAACTGTTCCAGCATGCCCAGCGGGTAGTTGTCCCACGACGCGAAATCCAGGCCCGCCGCCACCTCGTAGTGGTCGAAGCCCGACTCGAAGATCATGAAATTGTGCGTGATGAAGCGTCCCGGCGACATCTCCCGCAGGATCTCCACCTGTTCGCGCTGGAACTCCGCGATCAAGCTGGAGCAGAAGCGCGCGTAATCCAGCACGTGCGACGGATTCAGTTCCGTGACCGTCAGCATGGGCGGGCGGATCTGGTCGAACGACGCGTACTCCATGCTCCAGAACACGTTGCCCCACGCGTCGTTCAGGCGCTCCACGACGCTGTAGCGGCGGCGCAGCCACTCCGGGAAGGCCGCCGCGCTCGCCCCGCCGTAACTGCGCGAGGTCGCGTGACAGCCGAACTCGTTGTCGGTCTGCCAGCCCACCACCGCCGGGTGTCGCCCGTACCGCAGCGCCATGGCCAGCGTCACGCGCCGCGAGTGCTCCCGGTAAACCGGCGACGCGAAATCGTAGTGGCGGCGCGACCCGAACTCGCGCACGCGGCCCTGCTCGTCATAGGGCAGGATCTCCGGATGCGCGCGGATCAGCCACGCGGGCGGCGTGGCCGTCAGGGTGCACAGCACGACCTTCACCCCCGCCGCGTGATACGCCTCGATCGCCTGATCCAGCCAGTTCCAGTCATAGTGCCCCTGGCTGGGTTCCAGGCGGCTCCACGCGAATTCCGCGATCCGCACGAACCTCAGGCCGGCGTCACGCTGCTGCGCCGCGTAGCGTGCCCAGCGGTCACGGGGCACGTGTTCCGGGTAATCGCAGGAACCCAGCAGCAGGTGCGGAGGGGAAGCAGTCGCGTCGGTCATGGATCATCCTTGAATCAGAAGAATATGAGAAGCGTGGGGCGCTGACCCATTTTCTCACGAACACCAAGGCCCCCGCACCACAAGGTCACGGGGGCCAGGAGAATCAGGGTTCGTCAGCCGACGTCCACGAGTTCCACATCGAAGATCAGGGTCGCGCCGCCGGGAATCACTCCCGGCACACCCGCCGCGCCGTACCCCAGGTGCGAGGGCACCGTGAGTTTCGCCTTGTCGCCCACGCGCAGCTGCGCGATGCCTTCATCCCAGCCCTTGATGACATATCCGACGCCCAGTGGGAACTCGATGGGCTGCCCGCGATCCCGGCTGGAATCAAATTTCTGGCCGTTCTCCAGGGTACCGGTGTAATGAACCCGAACCGTCTTGCCCGCCTGCGCCGGTGCGCCGGTGCCCTCGTGGTATTTCTCGACCTTCAACGCCTCGCTCATGCGGGTCAGCGTATCCTGCCTCCGTGCGGTTCTCCCCGCACTCTGAAGCGAGACTAAAGGCCTGCCCAAGAGCCCACATCGCCCGGTGCTAGCCTGGGCAGCCGTGAGCGACGCTCCTCCACCTCCTGTCCGGACGGCCCACCCGCTGGCCGTGGCGTGGCGCACGTGGATTCTGGGCGCGCTGGTGCCGGTGTACGTGCTGACCACCTTCGTGGGCACGCTGGCCCGCGTGGACGGCGACTCCATGAACCCGACCCTGCACACCGGGGACGTGCTGCTGCTGCTGAAATACCCGCGCTGGCAGCGCACGTGGGGTCTCGGCGGATCGTACCCCCGGCGCGGCGATCTGGTGGTCTTCAAGGCCCCGGCAGACAGTCCCTACGCGTACGAGACGGTGCTGGGCGTCCGGCACCGGGCCTACAACATCAAGCGGGTGCTGGCCCTGCCCGGCGACCGCGTGGCGATCATCGACGGTCACGTGACTGTCAATGATCACCCACTGAACGAGCCGTACGCCGGTGAGGGGTTCGTGCAGGATCAGCCCGCCCAGACGGTACCCGTCGGAGCGGTCTGGGTCATGGGCGACAACCGCCGCCTGGGCGAGAGCCTCGACAGCCGCGCCTACGGCCCGGTCGCCCTGCGCGACGTGGCGGGGCCAGCCGATCTGCGCCTGTGGCCGCAGCCGGGCCTGATCCCTCGTTGACCACTGACCCTGCGATCACCCCCGGCCCCGCTGAATTCCAGCCGCGCCCTGCGGCGAGGTGCTCATGCGCCGCTGCTACGCTCGCGGACATGAAGGCCCTGCCCCTCTTCCTGACCGCCGCCCTGCTCGGGTCCACGGCCAGCGCACAGACCCTCGTGCTCGTCAACGATCCCAAACTCCCGTTTACCGTCGCGCTGCCCGGAGGGTGGCTCGGCGCCGACTTCGGGGACAAGGCCGCTGGCCTGAGCGTCGTGTCGGCCAAGGCCCCGCCCGCCACGCTGGTTCGGCTGCTGTACACCCCGAAAAATGGCGCGACCGTAGATCTGAACACGGAATTCAAGAAGTTCGAGGCGGGCGTGGCGGCCAGCGGCGTGACACTCAAGCAGCAGTCCAGCACGGCCGTGAAGTACGGCGGGGTCGGCGGTATCGAACGCCACTACCTCCTCACGCATCCCAGGGGCCAGCTGAGGATGCGCGTGTGGTACGGCAACGGTGCGAAGAACCTCTACTCGTTCCAGCTGACTGACTCGCCTGTCCGCTACGCGCAGGCCAGCGCCCTGTTCAGCAAGGTGCTCGCCTCCCTGCGCTTCCGCTGAGCCACACTGTCCGGCCGCTGTCCCCGCGCACGAGCCCCTGCTTCCGTCGGCGTGGCCCGATCAACAGCTCCGACTGAGCACTTCCTTGTACCGGGTGCAGCGGATCGCTCGGATGAGGGACTACGGTGGGCCATGCGCCGACTGCTTGCCCTGCTGCTCGCGTCCGGAACCGTGGCCCTCGCAAACGAGCGTCTGCCTGTCGACCATGTGCGCTTCGCCGCCACAGGCGGCCGTGTCCTCGTGCTCACGTCCGGCGTGAAGGACGGTTCCGGCCTGGGCACAGCGAGCCTGTCTGTGCTCAGCACGACCAGTGGGGTGACCCTCTACCGCCGGTCACGCCTGGCCGACCTGCCCCCCAACACCCTGCGGGGATGGGTGCTGGCCACTCCCCCCACCCCGGCCCGCCTGACCGCCTGGGGCCTGCAGCCAGGCCGCGTCCACACGGCGCGCTTCAACCGCACGTATCCCACGCCCTTCCCGCAGTGGTCGGACGCCGTGACGTCCGGGCAGAGCCAGCAGACGCCCGTGCCCCTGTGGACGCAGCCGGTACCCGTGGAGCTGGACGTGTACGCCCTGCCGTCCACCTGCCCGTACCCGGACATGCTCGGCGGAGCGGTGCCCGCCGGCTTCCGCCTGAGCGTGAACGGTCAGGTCGTGTTCCAGGACGCCGCGTTGCCCGCCGACCGGCGCTGCGCCGCTGGATACACCCTGGAGCGCGTTGACGTGCAGGGTAACCGCGCCCTGCTGACGGTCCGGGCCTACGTGCCGGGCTTCGAGGGCCCCGATGCCGAGCCGGTCTTTGTTGCCGTCACGTTGAACTGAGCTTCCAGAAAGACCGCGATCGGCGGAATGCTGATCAGGCCTTGGACAGCAGGATCGGGCGCTCGCGAAGCTTTTCGCGGAGCGGATCGTCGTCCAGCTGCTGCGTGACAGCGAGGCCCAGGGTGCGCGTCAGGGCAGCCAGGTCGGCAACCTCGTCGGGCGGCAGCAGCCGGAAGATGTCGCGGATGGTGGCCACGTGTTCCGGCAGCACCCGCGCGATCAGCAGCTGCCCCCTGGACGTCAGGGTGACGCTCATGACCCGGCGGTCCGTGGGCACGCGCTCCCGGCTGACCAGGCCGTCGCGTTCGAGGTTATCGATCACCATGGTCAGGTTCCCGCTGGATCGCAGGATCTTGTCGGCCAGTTGCCGCTGGCTGAGCGGGCCCAGGTGGTACAGCGCCTCCAACACCGCGAACTGGCTGACCGTCAGGTTGTGTTCGGTCAGGTGGCGGTTGGCGGCAACCTCGACCGAGTGCGCGGCGCGCCAGAGTTTGACGTAGGCGTCCAGCGCCACGCGCTCCTCGTCTGTGCCGGCATAACGGTTTGGCATGCACTTCATCGTGCGGCCCACAGGTACGGCCGTCAAGTCCGACCGGTCAGTCAGGTGTCGCGCCGAGACGCCTGATTTGACAGAAAGCGTGTTTCTCAGCACTTCTGTCGTTCACAATTGACAACACGGCGGCGCCACAACGCTCAGCGTGAAGGTGCCTTTATGGGCTGAGACGCAGGCATATGAAGAGGGAGGCGTCCTGGCCGTGAGTGGGCCGGGCGCCTCCCTCTTCAGCTCGCGTCAGATGCGGAGGGCCGCCTCGTTCGATCCGGTCTGCGCGGCCAGATACTCCTCGGTCGCCAGACGGATGCAGGCGGCCACCGCCTGCATGGCGGTGTGCACCTCGCTCAGTGGCGGGCGGGTGGGGGCCAGGCGGATGTTGCGGTTGTGCGGATCCCTGCCGCTGGGGTAGGTGGCGCCGGCCGGCGTCAGACTCACGCCCGCCTCCTCGGCGAGCTGCACGACGCGCGCCGCGACCGGGTACGCGGTGTCCAGCGAACTGAAGTACCCGCCGCGCGGATTCGTCCAGGTCGCGTACTCGCCGCCCTGGCCCAGTTCGGCGCGCAGCACCTCGTCCACCGCCCGGAATTTCGGCGCGATCAGGGCCGCGTGGTCACGCATCAGGCCCTCGACACCGCCAGGGTAGGATTCCAGGAATTTCACGTGCCGCGCCTGCTCGACCTTGTTCGGGCCGATGCTCTGCGCGTTGAGGTACTTCGACATCCACTTGATGTTGTCCTCGCTGCTGGCCACGAAGCCCAGGCCCGCGCCCGCGAAGGTGATCTTGCTGGTGCTCGCGAACACGAAGGCCCGGTCGGGGAAGCCCGCGTCGCGCGCGAGGGCCACGAAGTTCACTGTCTCATCCGCGTCGCCCAGGTGGTGCGCGCGGTACGCGTCGTCCGCGAGGATCGTGAAGTCCGGCGCGGCCGCCCGGAGACCCGCCAGCCGGGCGGCCTTCGCGGCGCTGATCGTCTCGCCGCCCGGATTCGAGTACGTGGGCACGAACAGGACGCCCTTGATGGACGCGTCGTTCGCCGCGAGCCGCTCCACGGCGTCCACATCCGGGCCGTCCGGCTGCATGTCCACGGTGATCAGCTCGAAGCCCAGCGTCTGCAGCAGCAGGAAGTGGCGGTCGTAGCCGGGCGTGGTCACGATCATCTTCGGCTGCTGGTGCACCCACGGGCCGGTGCTGTGGCGCGTGCCGTGCAGCAGCGCGAAGGTCAGCACGAAGGCCTGCAATTCCAGCGAGGCGTTGTTCCACACGATCACGTTCTCGGCCTTCACGTCCAGGTACGCCGCGAACAGTTTCCGCGCGCTCGGCAGGCCCGCCACGCCGCCCGGATAGTTGCGCAGGTCGATGCCGTCCATGGTGAGGTCGGTCTCGCCGAGTGTGCCCAGCAGGCCGTTGCTGAGGTCGAAATCCGCGTCGGAGGGCTGCCCGCGCTGCATGTTCAGCTTCAGGCCCCGCGCCCGCAATTCGTCGTATGCCGCCTGTGCCCTGGCCAGCGCCGCCTGCCGCTCACTCGTCATGCCCCAGCGTACCGCCCGGCCCTCCTTCCCGTCCGGGCCTTGTTTGGCGTTCCCGGCCACCCGTGGGGGCAGTGGTAGACTTCTACGCGCTGTCCGGGTTCGGTCAGCCTTTAGCCCCGCCTCTTTCCAAGGTCGCCCTTTCCCGAGTCACCCGTCCCGCTCCCTCTTTCATGGATCCAGACAACAGGAGAACCACAATGCAGTACGTCGTATCCCGTCCCCGCGTCGGCGTGTTCATCGACACGCAGAACCTCTATCACTCTGCCCGCGATCTGCTCGAACGCACGGTGAATTTCGAATCCCTGCTGAGAACCGCCACGCAGGGCCGCGAACTCGTGCACGCCATCGCCTACACCGTCGAGCGCGAGGGCGAGGCCACCGCCCGGCCGTTCATCTACAAGCTGTCCACGCTGGGCTTCAAAGTCCGGCGTATGAACCTCACGCTGCACCACGTCACCGACGGCGGAAAACCCATCTACGAGGGCAACTGGGACATGGGCATCGTGGCCGACATGTTCCGCATGATGGACGCCATGGACGTCATCGTGCTCGGCAGCGGCGACGGCGATTTCACCGATATCGTGGAGGTCTTGCAGGAGCGTGGCAAGCGTGTGGAGGTCATCTCGTTCCGCGAGCACACCGCGCAGAAACTGATCGATGCGGCCGACCGCTTCACGCACCTGCCGGACCTGGACGACGCCCTAATGCCCGCCCGGGTGAAGAACGGCGGCGCAGCGAAAGGTCCCGCCGATGAGCCCCAGCCCTGACGACCGCAGCCCCGATGCCGTGCTGGCCCGACTGAACTTTCATCTGGCCCCGCAGCGCATCGCCCAGACGGGCGCCGAGCCCCGCGACACCTCCCGCCTGATGGTGGTGGGGGAGGGCATCACGCACCACGTATTCCGTGATCTGCCCGCGCTGTTGCGCCCCGGCGACCTGCTCGTCACGAACGAGAGCCGCGTGATTCCCGCCCGGATCCTGGCCCACAAGCCCGTGGATGCCCGCGGCCACGGCGGCGGACAGGTCGAGGTGCTACTGCTGCGCGAGGAAGAGCCGAACGTCTGGAGCGCCTACCTGAAGCCCGCGAAGCGGGCCGGCAAGGAACTGTGGCTCGGCGAGCACCGGGCCGAGGTCGTGGGCGTGCTGGACGACGGCGCCCGCCTGTTGCGCTTCGATCACGACATCACCCTCCACCTGGACGACATCGGCCGCCTGCCCCTGCCACCGTACATCGACACGGGCGACTCGGACGAGGTCTGGCGCGAACGTTACCAGACGGTGTACGCGGGCACGCCCGGCAGCGTGGCGGCACCCACGGCCGGGCTACATTTCACGCCGGAGCTCCTCGCGCAGCTCGACCGCGTGGGCGTCCAGCGTGCGCACGTGACCCTCCACGTCGGCGCGGGCACCTTCAAACCCATCACCGGCCCGGTCGGCGAGCACGTCATGCACGCGGAACGGTACTCGGTCAGTCCAGAGACGGCCGCCGCGATCAACCGGGCCAGGGCCGAGGGCCGCCGGATCGTGGCGGTCGGCACCACCACCGTCCGTACGCTGGAAAGTGCGTGGGACGGCGCGCAGGTTCAGCCCGGCGAAGGCGACACACGTATCTTCATCACGCCCGGCACACCCGTGAACGTGCCGGACATGCTGATCACGAACCTGCACCTGCCCGGCAGCACCCTGTTGCTGCTGGTGGCCGCCTTCGCCGGCACGGAGCGTATCCGGGCCGCCTACGACGCCGCGCTGGAGCGGGACTACCGCTTCTACTCGCTGGGCGACGCGATGCTGCTGGAGAACGCGCGGGAGTGACGGGCACATCGGTGGAAACGGGTCTGTTCGGGAGACAGCACGTGTACTGCCGCAATGCGGACAGCAGTGTGGTCGTGCGCTGATAGTTCCGTTCCCTGACGACCGGCCTGGTTTAGGTCCAGAGCACCGACTATGTCCATGCTGCGGACGATCTGGGTCGCGGGGTGCCGAAGTCAGATGCACAGGTGAGCGAGCTGTTTCTGGCATCACTACCCGATGAACGGACAGTGGGGGCGGGAACCCTGGCTGCAGCTGTGGTGGCCTTTGATGGTCTGCTCGGCCATTCGTGAGCTGACACAACGTCTAATGAAAGGCCGCCTGCCCAGGCTGGAAACCTAGCCACGGGGGCGGAGAAATCCGGACGGATGGACACTCGCGATACGGTGCAGGGCCTCAACTCCCGTTGCGAACCGGTGCCCTGTTCCAGACATGTTCTTGGCCCGGATCGAGAATGTTACGCTGAACATCGCACATCGTCTAGCTGCCCGAACCCACCTGACAGAGGAGGATGGAATGACAGGACAGATGTTTCAGTTCAAGCGCTTCATGCTGACTGATGGCGGCTTGGAGACTGACCTCCTCTACAACCGTGGAATTGATCTTCCCTGCTTCGCCGCGATCGTGCTGCTGCGCACCGCAGAGGGCAGGGCAGCGCTTGAGGCCTACTACCGCCCCTATCTGGAGGTGGCAAGGGAACTCGGCGCCGGGTTCATCCTTGAGAGTCCCACCTGGCGCGCGAGCCCCGACTGGGCCGCACCACTCGGCCTCGACCTGTCGGAGCTCGACGAGCTGAATATCGCCGCAATCGACCTGATGCGCCGCCTGTGCGCCGACTATCGGGGCGCCGTGCCCGAGATCGTGGTCAGCGGCTGCATCGGGCCGCGCGGCGACGGCTATGTCGCCGGCGAGATCATGGGCGTGGCGGAGGCGACGGAGTACCACACCCACCAGACGCGGGTGCTCGCGTCGGCGGGCGCCGACCTGATCTCTGCCCTCACCATGACGAACGTGAACGAGGCGATCGGCCTTGTGCGGGCCGCACAGGCGGTCGGTGTGCCGGTGGTGATCTCGTTCACCGTGGAGACGGATGGGCGCCTTCCGACGGGCGACACGCTGATGGACGCGGTGATGGCAGTCGATGCGGCGACGGACGCCTACGCGTCGTATTTCATGATCAACTGCGCCCATCCCGATCACTTCGCGGCGGTGCTCGATCCGCGTGCCGCGTGGACACAGCGCATCCGTGGAGTACGCGCCAACGCCTCGCGCTGTAGCCACGACGAGCTGAACGCCATGACGGAGCTCGACGACGGAAACCCCGCCGAGCTCGGGCAGCTCTACCGCGAACTCCTGGCCACCCAGCCGCAGATCACGGTACTGGGGGGCTGCTGCGGCACTGACCTGCGCCATGTGACCGCCGTCGCACAGGCGTGCATTCCGTCGTCGTGATCGGCCCTGGCGGGACAGGCTCAGGGTCGGCGGTTCTGGCAGGTGGTCGCTCCCTGTCCGGGCCGGCCGGCACAGAGCTACAGAACTGGAGGTGAGCAGTCAGCCCCGACGTTCCTCGTCCCCCATAACCTCTTTTGTCAGCGTCAGCCATGCGGATTCGCGCACGAAGCCCATCGCCTCGTTGATGGCCAGCATGGGCGCGTTGCGGCTGTGGTTGCCGGTAAAGACCTTCGTGTAGCCCCGTTCCAGCCCGGCGCGGGCCGCCGCGAGCTTCAGGGCGTACGCGATGCCGTGCCGTCGCCACGCGGCCAGGACACCGGTCAGGCCGATCATCAGCGTGCCGGGTCGCGAGGGCATCGGGGTGTGCAGTTCGCTGACGCCCACCCAGTCGCCCGCCGGGCTCACCGCCACGAAGAAGCCCTCCGGCTGTTTCAGGGTGTCCAGGAAGCGGCGCTGCCACGTCTCGAACGGCCACACACTGACCGGCGTGCTGCTGGGAACGTCACGCAGCAGGGTGGCGACCAGGCCGTAGAGCCGGCGCTGCATCGCCTCGTCGGCGTGGATGTCGCCTAGGCTCGGCAGCGGGCTTAGGGTGATGCCGGCGGCGGCCGCACGATCCTCGAAGGGACGGAAGGCCGCGAAGTCCAGCGTCGTCAGGTCGAGCACGCTGGGCCACATGGTGTCGTGCACGGCGTAGCCGCGCGCTTCCAGGGCTCCTTTCTCCCACCAGTCCTCGCGGGCACGGGTGACCAGGGTGCGCGCCCCGAAGTCCAGCGCTCGCGCCTCGGCCAGACCAGACAGTGAGTCGTACAGGGCGGCGTTCTCCGGCCACACGCGCACCGTCACGTCGATCCAGCCGGGGTGTCCGTCCATGCGCGGAATGCCGGCCTCGGCCATCCCGACGATCCCGCCGCCACGCTCTGCCAGCACGTGCCAGTGGGGCTCGCCGGGCAGGCGGAAGGTCGCGTGCCGTTCCAGATCTGCCACCGCCACGGGCTGGTCTGGGTGCGCGGCGGTCAGGAAGGCGGCCAGGGCCAGGCGGTCGTCCAGCGTCGCAGGACGGAGGGTGACGGCGGGCGGTAGGGGAGGGGCAAAAGCGACCATACGGAAGTGCAGCACATGGGCGGGGTGATGGCATCCGTCGTCCGGCTTACTTCAGGAATCACCGCCCTTCTCTATACTTTTTCGGATGTCACCTGACGCAGTCATGACGGCGAACCCCCTGCTGAACCTGGGGTTCAAGATTCCCTTTGACCGGATCCGGCCGGAACACGCCGAGCCCGCGGTCGATACCCTGCTGGCCGCCACCCGCGAGAACCTCGAACGGCTCGCCGCCGCGCCGGGGCGGAAGTTCGAGGCCTTCATGGACGACCTCGACACCCTGACGGATCAGCTGGACACCGTGAGCACCATCGTCTCGCACCTCGACGGGGTGGTCACCAGCGACGCATGGAAGGCTGCCCGCAAGGCGATCATCCCGAAGGTCAGCGAATTCCGCACTCTGCTCAGCCTGCATCCCGGCCTGTGGGCTGCCCTGAAGGCGTACGCCGCCACGCCGGAGGCCGCGGCGCTCGACCCCGTCCGTGCCCGCCATCTGAAGCTGACCATCGACGATTTCCGGCGGGGCGGCGCCGACCTCCAGGGCGCCGGACGTGAGCGCCTGACCGGGCTGAACACCCGCCTGGCCGAGATCACGAACGAGTTCGGCAAGAACGTGCTGGACGCCACGGCCGCCTACGAGCTGTATGTGCCGACAGAGCGCTTGGCTGGGGTGCCCGTTCGCGTCCAGGACGCCACGCGCCGCGACGCCGAGGAGCACGGCAAAGAAGGCCACCGTCTGACCCTGCACTATCCCGTGTACGGCCCGGTCATGACCTATGCCGACGACCGCGATCTGCGCCGCGAGCTGTGGGAGGCGCAGCAGCAGGTGGGCCGCCAGGAGGGCCGGGACAACCGCCCCCTGGTTCGCGAGATCCTGGCCCTGCGGCGCGAGAAGGCGCAGTTGCTGGGCTTCCGGAACTTCGCGGATTACGTGCTGGAGGACCGTATGGCAGGCGGCGGCGAGGTGGCGCTGAAGTTCGAACGTGAACTCGAAGGCCGGACGCGCGCGGCCTTCGAGCAGGAGAACGCCGAGCTGGCCGCCTTCCACCGCGCGCAGGTCGGCGCGGACGCCCCGGAACTGGCCGCGTGGGACGTGTCGTACTGGGCCGAAAAGCAGCGGCAGGCGAAATACGACTTCGACGAGGAGCAGGTGCGCCCGTATTTCCCGCTGGCCAGTGTCCTGGCTGGACTGTTCGACATCACCACGCGCGTCTTCGGTGTGACGGTCACGGAGGCCCAGGCTCCCGGCTGGCACCCGGAAGTGCGGTACTACGACATCCACGACGAGGCAGGCGTACACGTGGCGTCCTTCTACACCGACTGGTTCCCGCGCGACACCAAACGCGGCGGCGCGTGGATGAATGCGTTCTTCACCGGCGGCCCGCGCGAGGGCGGCGTGGAACCCCACTTGGGCCTGATGTGCGGCAACATGACGCCGCCCAGCGGTGACACGCCCGCCCTGCTCTCGATCAGCGAGGTCGAGACGGTCTTCCACGAGTTCGGACATCTGCTGCACCACGCGCTCTCCCGCGTGCCCGTGCGGTCGCTGGCCGGCACGAACGTCGCGTGGGACTTCGTGGAACTGCCCAGCCAGATCATGGAGAACTGGGTCATGGAGCGCGAGGCGCTGGATCTGTTCGCGCGGCACTACCAGACCGGCGAGCGCCTGCCGGAGGAGCTGTACGCCCGCATGGTCGCGGCCCGCAACTACCGCTCCGCGAACTTCAGCATGCGTCAGTACTCGTTCGGCCTGACCGACCTGACCCTGCACGTCGAGTACGACCCGGACAGCGACGCCGACCCGATCACGGTGGCGCGCGACGTCATGGCCCGCTTCTACCCGTACGCGCTGCCCGACGATTACGCCATGATCGCCAGCTTCGGGCACCTGTTCAGCTCTCCGGTCGGGTACGGCGCGGGCTACTACTCGTACAAATGGGCAGAAGTCCTCGATGCCGACGCCTTCACCCGTTTCGCGCGCGAGGGGATCTTCAACCGCGAGACCGGTCGCGCCTTCGTGGACGCCGTGCTGTCCCGCGGCAACAGCGAGGATCCCGCCGAGCTGTACCGGGAGTTCATGGGACGCGATCCCGATCCGGACGCCCTGCTGCGCCGCAGCGGCATTCTCGTCTCCAGCTGACTCGACCCGCGTCCCGGTCACCCTCTGTGCCCATGTCAGGGCGCGGCAAGGTGGCCGGGTTTATGCTGTCTTCATGCGCGCCCGCTTCCTGACGACCCTCGCGGCCCTGGCCCTGCTGGGCAGCGCCCACGCGCAGAGCATTGCCGAACGGCAACTGCTGACCCGGCTGAATCAGGTGCGTGCGCAAGGCGTCACCTGCCCCGGCAGCGGCATCCGCCCCGCGTCCGGAGCGCTCGCCTACAGCGCCCCGCACGCACAGGCGGCGAGGCTCCAGGCCGGGTTCATGAGCCAGTCCGGGCGCGTGTCGCACACCGGGGCTGGCGGCACCACGCCGCGTGTCCGGGCGGCCAGCACCGGCGTGAACGCCGTGAGCGTCACCGAGATCATCTACATGAACGGCGGCCTGAACCCCGCGCAGGCCATGCAGTGGTGGCTGCACAGCCCCGTGCACTGCTACTGGATGACCGAGGGCCGGTACACCCGCGCCGGGGCCAGCGTGATCCGGGGTACGCACGGCACCGCCTACGTGATTGTGCTCAGCAGCGAACCGAGGTAGACCGCCGCGCACTCGGGTTGGGCTCTCGGCTTACCGCGCCGTCCAGCCCAGATCGAGATCCAGCACGGCGCCGGTCATGCCCCACGCGGCGCGGCTGACCACGTAACTGGCGAGCGCGGCCACGTCCTCCGGGTTCAGCAGTTGTTTGATGGCGGCGCTCTCCAGCATGACTGTCTGTTCGACCTGCGCCTCGGTGATGCCGCGCGTGCGGGCCTGATCCGCGATCTGGTGCTCGACCAGCGGCGTGCGCACGTAGGCGGGGCACAGGGCGTTCACGGTGAAGCCCTGCTCGCCCGCCTCCAGCGCGGCCGTGCGCGTCAGGCCGATCAGGCCGTGTTTCGCGCTGATGTACGCTGCCTTGAAGGGACTCGCGACCTGCGCGTGGATGCTGGCCACGTTCACGACCCGGCCGTGCCCGCTGCGCCGCAGGTGCGGCCACGCGAGCTTCGTCAGCAGGAAGGGCGCCGTGAGCATGACGTGCAGCATGGCGTCCCAGGTGTCCTCCGGGAACTCGGCAATGGGCGCGATGTGCTGGAAGCCCGCGTTGTTCACCAGCACGTCCAGCCCGCCCAGCGCCGCGACGGCCTCCGGTACGGCGCGCATGCAGTCCTCGCGGCCGGCGAGGTCGGCGGCGATCAGGGGGAAGCCTTCCGCGTTCGCCACGGAGCGCGCCTGCGGCCGGTCAAGGTCGAGCACGGCCACCCGCAGCCCATCCTCGCGCAGCCGCCGCGCGATGGCGAGACCGATGCCGCTGGTGCCGCCGGTGACCAGGGCCGTCCGGTCGTCCTGAAATGCTGTGGTCATGCCGCCGAGTCTAGGGCGCGGCCGTCACCCGCCCGTTACCCGGTCGGGTCGGTGGCGTCCACTCCGCCCAGGGCGCGGCGCAGGGCCACCGTCTCCGGCAGGGGCCGCAGCTCCAGTTCCCGCAGCGCGCTGCACAGGGCCGCGTACACGCGCCGCGCCGCCGCCGGATGCCCCCGGGCCTGATGGGCCCGCATGGCGGCCCGCGCCGCCGGTTCATGCGCCGCGTCGAGACTCAGGGCGCGCTCGGCCGCAAGGGCCGCGCCGTCTGGATCCCCCGCGTCCAGGGCCCAGGCGGCCTCGGCGGCCAGGGCCTCCGGCAGGGCCGTCGCGTAGCGCTCCGCCTCCCGCTGCACGTCGTGCAGGTCGGATTCCGCCACGTGGTTGCCCAGCGTGCTCAGCGCCAGCAGCCGGCCAGGCGTACCGACGGGGGCATCCAGCGCCTCCCAGGCGGTCCACAGGTCGACGCGCAGATCCGGCCCCGGCCGCAGGCGCAGCCACTCGCCGCGTTCCAGGAACACGCCGCTGGCCGCACCCTCCTCGAGCACCTGCCCCAGCGCGTGCAGGGTCACGCGGAAGTTCCGTTCCCCCACACCGGGGTCTGCGTCCGGGAACAGGGCCTCCTGCGCGGCCTCGCGGGCCAGACCCGCGCGGTGCACGACCAGCAGGGCCAGCAGGTCGCGGGCCTTCGCGCGGCCCCACTCGCGCGCACGGCCTTCGTGGTTCCGCTGAACCAGCACGCGTTCCAGCACCTGCACGTGCACGCCGAAGCCCGGCGTGTCGGCCAGGTCTGGAACGTCCGGGTACCCCAGGGCGGAGGCCACGCCGCCCAGCGCGGCCCGCGCCGGCGGGTGCGCGGCCGCCAGCGACGCGAGCAGCTTCGCGCGGCCCGCCGGGGTCGGCGCGGGCGTGAACATCGCTGCGGTCGCCAGCAGGAAGGGGTAGCGGGCGACCGCCTGGGCGGCCTCGGGCGCGTTCCGTCCGTCCATGGCGAAGGCGGCCAGGGTCACGGCCGCCCGTCCGAAGGCGTCCCCACAGGTGGTGAAGGCGGCGCGGGCCGCCGCCAGATCGGAGTGTCCGTCCAGCAGCGTGCCGGCCTGAATGGTTCCCAGCGCCGCCGCGAGGTGCACCAGGCCGCGCATGTACCCGTCGCCGCCGGTGTGTTCCAGCGCCTCGTCCCGCAGCGCCTCAGCCCGCCCCGTGTCGCCCGCGCGGGCGGTCAGAAAGCACAGGCCCATCAGAGGCTCGACCCGCAAGCGGGGCACCACACCCTGCGCCAGGCCCAGCGCCTCCGCGTAGGCCGCGCGGGCGGCGGCCTCATCGCCCCCGCTGAGGTGCGCATGTCCCAGGCGGGCCAGCGCCAGCGACCGCACGAAGGGGCTGTCGAGCCGCTCCCCCTCCGCGAGGCCCTCGCGCGCCGCTCGAATCCCCGCCGGAGCCGTGCCCATGATGGCGTGCAGGAAACTGGCCAGCAGCAGGCCCTCGCGGTGGTTCTGCGCGGCCCGCGCGCCTCCGGTCTCGCCCCGCGCGGCTTCATACGCCAGGGCCAGGGCGCGGTTCAACTGGCCGGTTCGCAGGGCATAGCGGGCCCCACCCGCCAGCGCCGGTTCCAGCGCGACGGCCTGCGCGGGCTGCCCGGCATTCAGCAGGTTCTCGGCCCGCAGGCGGCGCAGGCCGTCCAGTCCGACCCAGTCGTCCGGTCCGGTCAGCAGGGCCTGTGCGGTGTCCAGCGGCGCCCACGCCAGCGCGGGCTGCACGGTGTCCAGGGCCACCTGAACCTCACCCAGCGCGCGGCGTAGCGGCGTGGCCCGGGCGTAGGCGGCCAGCGCTCCGTCGTAGCGCGATGAGAGCCGCAGCGCGTCGCCTGCCAGGGCGTTCAGATCGGGTGTCCAGGCGTCCGATGGCAGGCGGTTCAGGCTGCGCTCCACCAGCGTGACCCGTCCCTGCGAGAGCCATGCGGTTCCATGCCCGGCGAGCAGTTCGGCCGCGCGGCCCGTGTGCCCGGCCAGCAGGTGGGCCGCCAGGGCGCGGCGGGGCCGACGGGTACGCTCGTAGTACGCCGCGCCCCGCGCCGCCAGCCGGGTTACCTCACCGGGCGGCAGGGTGCTGCGCAGGTGGGCGCGCAGCAGCGGGTGTGCCCGGTACGCGCCGCCGCCCGGCTCGGACGGGCCGGACCGGGTGAGGAAGGTGCCGCCGCCCGCCAGGGCCTCCAGCAGCGCGCCCGCATGCGGTTCCTCCAGCACGTCGGCCAGCAGGTCTGCCGTGAGCTCCTCGAACACGCTGCCTCGGGTCAGGACGTTGCGGAGCGCGGGTTCCAGCGGCCCCAGCACCTCCTGCGCGAGGTAGGCGAACAGCGTGCCCAGCTGCGCCTCGCCGCCGTCCAGGTCGGCCAGCGCCCGCAGGTGCACGCGGCCCTGGGCGACCGAGTGTGCCAGAAAACGCACCGCGATCGGCCAGCCCTCGGTGAGCACCTGTGCCTGTCGCACCTCGGCGCTCCCCGGTGCGAGACCCTGCGCGCGCAGGAGTGCGCCCACTTCGTCCGGCGTGAAGCCCAGATCCGCCGCCGAGAGCCGGGTGACCACGCCCGCCGCTTCCAGGCGCGTCAGATCCGGCACGGGCAGCGGCACGCGCGAGAGCAGCGTCACGCGCCCCGCGCCGCAGTCGAGCACTTCCCGCAGGACGTCGCCGACCAGGGGAGCCAGCAGGTGCTGCGCCTCGTCCAGCACCAGCCGCGCCTGCGCGCCGTCCAGCACGTCGGCCACCCGCGCGGCCACGCGCCGGGGACTGGCTCCGGCGTCCAGCAGCGCGCCGGGAGCCGCGCCACCCGGCAGCCCCTCCACGGCCAGGGCCAGTCCTGCCGCGAGCACCTGCGGGTCGGCGTCGTCGGCGTCCAGGGTGAGCCAGGCGCGCTGGCCGCCCAGATCCGGCCCGGCGGCGGCCAGCGCGGTGGTCTTGCCGTAGCCCGCCGGGGCGACCACGACCAGCACGGGCGAGGCGTCCAGCAGCGCCAGCAGCCGGGGACGCGCGACGGCGCCGGACGCCGCCGGCCAGCGCGCCCGCCGGGGCGAGGTCAGGTCACGCCAGGAAAGGGTCATGCGCTGCGAATGCTATCAATCCGGTGGCCCACACTGCCGGACGGCTGCGCGGCTTTCATCTGGATCTGAGTGGTCCGCGCTCCACTATGGGCATGACGGCCGTCCCCGCTCCGGCCCCAGTGGCCCCTCCGACCGACCTGCCTGCCGACCCTCCGGCCCTCCCGGCTGCCCGCGCTCCCCGCCTGATCGCGCTGGACGCCTTCCGTGGTCTGACGGTGCTGCTGATGCTGCTGGTGAACAACGTGTCGCTGGGCGGTCAGACGCCTGCGCAGCTGATGCACGCGCCGTTTGGCGGCCTGACCCTCACCGACCTGGTGTTTCCGTGGTTCCTGTACTGCGCGGGCGCCGCGCTGCCGTTCTCGCTCGCGGCCATGACCCGTGCGGGCGTGACCGGCGCGGCCCGCCTTCGCCGCCTGCTGGAACGCGCCGTCCTGCTGTACCTGCTCGGCGCCTTCGAGACCAGCGTCACCACCCACACCTTCACGCTGGGTCTGGGCGTCCTGCAACTGATCGCCCTGGCGACCCTGGCCGCCGCGCTGCTCGGGCACCTGCGGGTGCGCTGGCAGCTGCTGATCGCTGCCGCGCTGCTGGTCGGGTACGCGGCCTTCCTGAGCCTGGGAACCCATCCGGCGGGCGTGGGCGTAATTGACGAGACCCACAATCCCGTACAGGCCCTGAACGACGCGCTGCTCAATCCCATCGGCCTGCGCGGCCTGCTCTCGGTGGTGCCCACGACGGCGCTGGTGCTGCTGGGCGCGGCGGCGGCCACGGCCCTCCAGCGGCGCGATCCGCGCGCCAGTCTGAAACTGCTCGGGCTGGGAGTCCTCCTGAGCGCCGTGGGCTTCGGCTGGGCGGCCAGCGGGCACCTGCCCCTGAGCAAGACCCTGTGGACGCCGCCCTACATCCTGTACTCGGCCGGTCTGGGCACCCTGGGCCTGCTGCTCGCGTGGCTGCTGGCCGACTCGGGCCGCGTGCCGGGCGGCGCGGCGCTGCTGGGCCCGCTCACCATCCCCGGCCGCAACGCGCTGGCCGGCTATGTCCTCCCGATCCTGATCAAGGTCTGGATCCTGCAGGACTGGGTGGTCGGCTGGGCAGGGAAGGCCATGCCGATGGGCACCGCCCTGCTGACCCTGGCCCGTGCGCACCTGGGCGGTCTCGCCGGCGGCTGGACGTACACCCTGGGGTACGTGCTGGCCGTGTGGCTGGGCCTGGCATGGATGGCCCGCCGGGGCCTGATCCTGAAACTCTGATTCCCACACCCCCGATCCGCCTCCCATTCAGCTGTCCTGAGGTTCCCATGCCACGACTGATGCCCCTGCTGCTCACCCTGACCCTCGCCCCGGCCACCCTGGCCGCCGCCGCGCCTGCCCCCGCCGACGTCCACCTGGGCGGCGCGGCCTTCGCGGGCCTCGCGGCCGACTCGTACCGCCGCGCGAACCTGGACGGCACCTTCACCACGTGGCTGAACGAGGCCTACACCCGCACCGGCAAGCCCCTCGGAGACGGCAAAACGCTGACCGCCGCGCTGGAGGCCCGCCGGGCCGAGCTCCACGCGGCCAGCGGCGCCCAGCGTGACAAGCTGGCGCTGGAGACGGCCACGTGGGCGCACGCCTTCGTGAAGGCCAGCATCCCCCGCTTCAGCCTGGAACGCGGCTACGAGTTCGCCAGCATCCCGAAGTACGGCGAGCGCCAGTGCCTGCTGCAGAGCACCATCATCGCCGCGCTGCTCCAGCGGGCCGGACTGGACGCCGGGCTGGTCATGGTCTGGAAGAGTCTCAGCGGACAGGAGAGCAACCTGGGCCACGTCACCAGCGTGCTGCGCCTGAGCACCGGGGACGTGCAGATCGACGCGAGCGAGCCCACGCCCACGGCCACCCACCAGGGCCTGCTGGCGTGGGTGGACGGCGGCTGGCGCTTCGTGACTCCCACCTTCGACGGCGACGTCATGACCGCCTACGTCCGCACCGACGGCAAGGGCAGCGTGCCCGCCGCGAAACTGGGCTTCCTGAGCCTCGCGTACGTCAAGAGCCAGTACGACTACTACCGCGCCGAGCGCACGGTGGGCGGCGTGCTCGGCACCGGCAGTGGGCACTCCAGTCCGGACGGCCTGAAGACCAGCGAGGCCCTGCTGCGCCTGTCGCTCAAAGAGGAACCCGGCAATCCCCTGGCCGCCAGCGTGCTGGGCACGGTGCTGCGCAAGGAGGGCCGGGACGACGAGGCCCGCACCCAGTACCGGTCGGCCGCCGCGCTGTACAGCGCCGCCGGCCACATGCCCGCCGGGATGGCCGCCAACCTGAGCTGGGCGAACGGCACCGGCCACCGGCCCCTTCCCGCCCTGCTGGCGACCCTGCTCGCCCACCGGTGACTTTCCCTGGAGAATGACGGCTGTGATCCGATCCATCCTGCTCGTGACCCTGGCCCTGCTGGCGTCGCCCCTCACGTCGGCTTCCGCCCAGTCGCCCGCCCTGCCCGGTCAGGTGCAGCCTGTCGCGCCCGGCACCCGCCCGGCTCCCACGCTGCCCACCATGACCGTCACCCCGGCCGTCCCGGGCGTCCATACCATCAACGTGCTCGGCAACGGGTTCATCACCGTCGCGCACGTCATCCTCACCCTCACGCCGGAGCAGCACGCCCAGGCGCGGGCGCTCGCGGCGACGGTCGCGACCCGTGTGTTCGCTACGCGCTCCGATCTGGCCGAGGTGGACATCAGTGCCTACGACGCCGCGTCGTACGCGGGCTTCGGCGGGCCGCTGCCGCTGCTGACCGCCAGCGTGCCCCGCCCCCGCCTGAAGGACTTCGAGGCGTGGACGGCCGGATCTGGCGCGTACGAGCGGCAGTGGGTGAATCCCGGCCCGGCCGCCCTGCCCGCCTACCGCGATCCGGACCGGGTTCGCGAGACCGGCCCGACCCTCACCGTGTCGCCGACCCTGACGACCCGGCAGGCGCAGCAGAACCGCACGCAACTGCGCGTCACCACGGCCCAGATCACGGGCGGCGAGGCGGGTGGCCTGCTGTACCGGGGCCGGCGGGGCACCGAGGGCGTGGCCGCCCTGACCTTCGACGACGCGCCACACCCCCTGTTCGAGCCGCTGCTGCTCGACCTGCTGCGGCGCAGCGGCGCGCACGCGACCTTCTTCGTGATCGGCCGCAACGCCCAGGCGTACCCGTACTTCGTCCGCGACATGGCCGCCCAGGGACACGAGGTCGCGAACCACACCTACCACCACGTTCGGCTACCTCCGCTGAGCACCGAGGACGCCGTGGATGAACTGCGCTGGACCGACGACCTGCTCAAGTCCATCACGGGTAAGCCCGTGCATTACTTCCGGCCGCCCGGCGGGGAGTACACATCCGGCACGCTGAATGCCGCGCGCAGCCAGGGTCTGACCACCGTGTTCTGGACGGACGATCCCGGCGACTTCCAGAACCCCGGCGACTCGACCCTGGAGGCCCGCTACCGCAGCAAGCTGCACGCGGGCGGGATCGTGCTGCTGCATGACAACGCGCCCGAGATGCTGGACGTGCTGCGCAATTTCCTGCATTACGCCCGGCAGCGCGCCGTGGCCCTGACCACCGTGGGCGGCCTGCCGAAGTAAACCCGCCGGGCGCAGGGGGTCAGTGGGGCGTGCTGATGCTTGTCGAGGGTTCCCCGGCCCTGGCGCCGGATGGGGCGAGCAGGAGTGTTACGCCGGCGGCTGGCCCCCGATGAGCTTTTCGAGCAGCGTCAGCAGCGTGGCGCGTTCCGGTTCCTCCAGCGGGGCCAGCGAAGCGTTCAGGATGTCCTCGACGAGCGGTTGACCGGCCCTGAGCATCTGCAGTCCGGCGGGCGTGAGGTGATGTTCAAGGCGGCGGCCCCGTCCGGCCCGGCGTTCGATCAGGCCCTGCGCGGCGAGGCGCTGCACGAGCGTGCCGAAGGCCTGGTCGCTCTGGAAGGTGTCCTGGGCCAGGGCGTGGGCAGAGGCGCCGGGCGTGCGATCGATGGCGCGCAGGGCATCCCACTGAACCAGCGTGGTGCCGATGTTGGCGAGTCGCGTGTCGAGCGTGCGGTGGTGCCGGTACTGCACCTGTTTCAGGGCGCGGCCCAGGCGGGGAACGTCGGTCGGCATGGCCCAAGCTTACCAGGTTTGTCAACTTGCTTATATAAATATATTGATATAAAGTGTGCGTATGACCGCACCCCAGACCACCGCAATTCAGCTGTCTCCCGACCTGCCCCTGACCGTCACTGCACAGGGATCTGGCCGCCCGGTGCTCGTCCTGCACGGTGGGGGCGGCCCCGCCACTGTCGCAGGCCTCGCCGCGCACCTCGCCCAGACCAGTCACGCGCTGACGCCCACACACCCTGGCTGGAACGGCACGCCCCGCCCGGAACGCCTTGGCACCCCCGCCGCGTATGCCCGCACCTACCTCGACCTGCTCCACGCGCAGGATCTGCGAGACGTGCTGGTCATCGGCTCGTCGCTCGGCGGCTGGATCGGCGCGGAGCTGGCTCTTCAGGACACCGAAGGGCGGGTCTCCGGCCTGATCCTGATCGACGCCGGGGGCATCGACGTGCCCACTGCCCCCATCCTGAACGTCTTTGGCCTCTCGCCCGCTGAGCTGGCGGCCCACTCGTTCCACGACCCCGCGAAGTTCCGGGTCGATCCGGCCACCGTCACGGAGCACGCCCGCGCCACGCAGCAGGCGAACATGGCCACCATGAACCACATCGCGGGCGATCCGTACATGCACGCCCCCACCCTGCGTGCCCGCCTGAGCGGCATCGCCCTTCCCACCCTGGTGCTGTGGGGCGCCAGCGACGGCGTCTTCACACCCGCCTATGGGCAGGCACTGGCCCAGGCGATTCCGGGCGCCCAATTCACCGTCATCCCGGAGGCCGGTCATCTGCCGCAGATCGAACAGCCCGAGGCGACCTTCGCCCTCGTGGATGCCTTCGCGGCGGGCCAGCGGGCCTGATCGGCCCCACCGTCAGCGTCCTGTCCACCCTACCTCCGTCCACGACGCGCTCCGCATCCCGAATCCAGGTCGAGGGTTCAGGCTAGAGCGCCAGGTAGGCCTCGCGCACGGCCGGGTCGGCCAGCAGCGCTGCGCCGGTGCCCTCCTTCACGACCTGACCGTTCTCCAGCACGTAGGCCCGGTGCGCCAGCCGCAGGCTCAGGCCCACGTTCTGTTCGACCAGCAGCACGCTCACGCCGTCGTCGTTCACGGCCTTCAGGGCACCGAACACCGTCTGCGTCATCAGTGGCGACAGGCCCAGGCTGGGCTCGTCCACCACCAGCACGCTCGGCAGGCCCATCAGGGCGCGGCCCACCGCGACCATCTGCTGCTCGCCGCCCGACAGCGTGCCCGCCAGTTGCCCGGCGCGCTCCTGGAGGCGGGGGAACAGCGCGTATACCCGCTCCAGCGTGGTTCCCTGCGCGTCCCGAGCTTCCGGGCGCATGGCCGCCCCGAGGTCCAGGTTCTCGCGCACGGTCATGTGGGCGAACAGCTCGCGGCCCTCGGGCACGTGCCCGAGGCCCAGGCGCACCACCTGTGACGGCGCCGCGCGCGTCACGTCCACGCCGCCCAGCGTGATCCGCCCGGCCGTCGGTTTCACCACGCCGCTCACCGCCCGCAGCGTGGTCGTCTTCCCGGCCCCGTTCGCACCGATCATCGCCACGAACTCGCCCGGCCCGACGCGCACGGTCACGTCCCACAACACCTGCACCTTGCCGTACCCGGCGGCCAGATGTTCGATCAGGAGTTCCTGGCCCGCAAGGGTGCTGGTCGGTGCTGCGGTCATCGGCTCGTTTCTCTGTTCCGGGATCATGCGTGCAACTCCGCTTCCGTGCCCAGATAGGCGCTGACGACCTGCGGATCGGCCGTGACCTCGCGGTACGTGCCCTGCGCGATCACGCGGCCCTGATCCATCACGACCACGCGGTCGGCCAAGTCCCGCACCACGGGCATGATGTGCTCGATGAACAGCACGCTCACGCCGCTGTCGCGGACGCTGCGGATGAGCTGAACCGCCTCCTGCGACTCGGCGGGCCGCAGCCCGGCCATCACCTCGTCAAGCAGCAGCACCTGGGGGCGCGTGGCCAGGGCGCGGGCGACTTCCAGCCGCTTGTCCTGCAACAGGGTCAGTTCGTGGGCGGCCTTCTCGGCGTGCGGAGCGAGACCGGTGAGTTCCAGCAGGCTCCAGGCCTGCCCGCGGGCGTCTGCCAGCCGCGTGCCGGGCGTGCCGAACAGCGCGCCCACCGTGACGTTCTCGTGCACGGTCATGTCCGGAAAGGGCCGCACGATCTGAAACGCGCGCCCCAGGCCCAGGTGACAGCGGTGCTCGATGGGCGAGTCCGTGACGTCCTGCCCGAGCAGGTGCAGGCGGCCCGCGCTGGGACGGTACACGCCGGAAAGCAGGTTCAGCAGGGTCGTCTTGCCCGCGCCGTTCGGCCCGATGATGGCCAGCACCTCCCCCCGCCGCTGGGTGAACGACACGTCCTGCACCGCCTGGAGGCCGCCGAAGCGTTTGCCCAGGCCCTCGGCGCGCAGCACGTCCTGTCCGGCCGTCACAGGTCGCCTCCGCTGCGCCCGCGCCGCCACAGGCCCACGATGCCGCGTGGCAGCCACAGGATGCTCAGCATCAGCACCAAGCCATACACGACCAGATAGCCGTTCTTCACGGCCCCGTGCAGGAGCTCTTCCGCGATCCGCAGCAGCGTCGCCCCCAGGATCGGCCCGAGCGTGGTGTACAGTCCGCCGAAGATCGAGGTGGTCAGCGGCGCGATGGAATTGGCGAGGCTGAACGTCTCCAGCGGGTTGATGAAGAAGGTCTTCCCGGCGTACAGCACGCCGCCCACCGCCGCCAGACTGCTCGACAGGAAGAAGGCCAGCAGCTTGTAGCGCACGACGCTCACCCCCAGCACGCGGGCCGTCTCCTCGCCCTGCCGGATGGCGGCGAATGCGTGGTGCAGCCGCGTGAGGCGCACGGCCAGGCTCACCGCCACGGTGACGCCCAGCAGCACCAGGGCCAGCAGGTACTGCCCGCGCGAGTTTCCGCCCAGCAGCGCCGGCACCAGCAGGCCGTTCGCGCCGCCCGCCACGCCCTCCGGCAGGTTCTGGATGACCGTGCGGACGACCTCCGTGAAGGCCAGCGTGGCAATGGCGAAATACATGCCGTTCAGGCGCATGGTGACCGCGCCCAGGATCAGGCTGATCCCGCCGGACGCGAGGGCCGCCAGGGGCAGCGCGGCGGGCCACGGCAGCCCCGCCCTCAGCAGCAGGGCGTACCCGTATGCGCCCAGTCCATAGAACGCTGCGTGCGCCAGGCTCACCTGTCCGGAGCGCGCCAGAAGATCCCACGACAGCGCCAGAATGCCCGCGACCAGCGTGAAGTACCCGATCTGGAGCAGGAATTCGCGCCGGTCGCCGAAGGGCAGGAACGGAAAGGCCAGCGCCAGCACGAAGAAGACCAGCAGCGGCAGCAGCTTGGGCAGCGTGACGTCCGGCTGCAGGCGGGCCGCGCGGCCGGGCACTGCGGCGCTCACCTCGCTCCCCGGTAGGAGCGGAGCACCAGTGTGGCGAAGATCATCAGGAAGAACACCGCGTCACTCCAGCCGCCACCGCCCGGCACGTAGGTCTGCACCAGCGCCTCGGACACGCCCAGGATCACCGAGGCCCACAGCACCCCGGTCAGGTTGCCCAGGCCCGCCATCACGATGATCGCGAAGGCCTTCAGCGCGAACACCAGCCCCACCGTCGGTGAGGCGAACAGCAGCACGCTGACGAGCACGCCCGCGATGGCCGCCAGGCCGCACGACGCCGCGAAGGCGATCAGGTACACGCGGTCGACGTCGATGCCGATCAGCTGCGCGCCGCGGCGGTTCTGCGCCACCGCCCGCATCTGCTTCCCGAGGGTGGTGCGGTACAGCACGAAGTACAGCGCGCCCAGCAGCGCCGCCGCCAGCCCGAACGCGATCGCTTTCGGCCCGCCAATACTCAGCGGCCCCAGCTGGAGGCTGCTCGCCTGGTACGGCACGCTGACGGTGCGGGTGTTGCCGCCCATGACCATCAGCGCGAGGTTCTGCAGCAGGATGCCCAGGCCGAAGGTCAGCAGCATCTGGTTGAGTTCCGGCGCGAGCAGCACGTGTCGGATGCTCACCCGGTACGTCAGGGCGCCCACGCCGAACACCGCGACCGCCACGACCGGCAGGGTCAGCAGCGGGTCGAGGCCCAGCAGGGCGCTGCCGGCCCACGCGAGAAACGCGCCGATCATCAGGTACTCGCCGTGCGCGAAGTTCACGATGCCGACCACGCCTACTGCCAGCGCGAGCCCGGAGGCGACCAGAGCGTAGATGCCGCTTTGCAGCAGGCCGTTGATGAGGGTCTGGAGAAAGAGATCCATTCAGTTGGGTTCCGTGGTGGGGGAGGAGTCGAGGGACGTCGGGGTGTCGGGGACGGACGCCGCGTCCAGGTGCGCGGTGAAGGCGGCCAGGAAGGCCTCCGGCGCTTCTAGGAAGGGCGAGTGGCCCACGCCGGGCAGCACCACCTCACGGTACGATCCGCCGCCATCCTGCGCGGCGTCCAGCACGGCGCGCAGCTGGGCCAGCATGGGCTGTGGCGGGCAGGTGTCCGCGCCGGGCCAGCCGGGCACGGCGCCCAGCGCGCCGAGCTGCGCGAGGTCGAACAGGCTCGTATCGCTCACGATGGGGTCGGCGTCGCCGCGCACCCACAGCACTGGCGGCGGGGGAGAGAGCTGCGCGAAGCCCGTGAGGTTCTGGTACTTCGGCGAGAAGGCGTTGGCCACGCCGCGCGTGCCCGGCGCGACATTCGGCCACGACCCGCTGGAGGTCGAGTCACCGGGGTAGTGGTCGTCCCCGGTGCGGGTGCTCAGCATGGCGTCCAGCCACGCAGTTTCCTGATCCGGGGTGGGCGTGAACGCGGCCGGATTCATGTAGAACTTCCGCAGCACGTCGCGCGGACTGCCGGGTGCGTCCGAGCGGTCGCCGTCCGCCACGGCCGCGACAAAGGCGGCATTGACGGTGCCGCCCCCGCTGCCCGCGTAGTCTGGGGCGTTCGGCGTGCCCTCCGGGCCGTGCGTGCCGCCGAAGCCGTAGGGGGAAATGCCCGCCGCGAGCGTCAGCGACTGCACCCGCGCCGGCGCGTCGATGGCGAGCTGCATGACCACGCCGCCGCCCAGGCTCCAGCCCAGCAGGTGCGCCGATTCCCACCCCAGCGCGTCCAGCAGCGCGAGCAGGTCGTCCGACCAGTCGCGCAGGCCGCGCGTGGCGTCCACCGGCCTCGGTTCGGTGCCGCCGTAGCCGCGCAGATCCGGCGCGACCGCGTGCACGTCGTCCGGCAGGGCCGTCAGCAGGTCGTGGAAAAAGGCGCTGCTGGACACGTTGCCATGCACCAGCAGCACCCGCCGCCGCACGTCGCCCACGGCCGGGCGTTCCAGCACCTGCGTCCGCACGCGGGACGTTTCCAGCCCTCTTGAGATCACGTTTCCCGTCATGGTGTCCTCCCGGCACTGTATTTGCTGGCACCGTGTGTTCTGCTGGCACCGAGTCCTGCTGGCACGAGGGCCGCGCGTGATGCTGCGCGGCCCCCTGACGACGCGCCCCTGCTCCTACTTGCCGTACACCATGGGTTTCTGCGCGAACTTGATCGGGAAGACCGGCACGCGCCCGTCGCCCTGGAACTGGAAGTGCAGCCAGTTGCCGGCCTTGAAGCCCTGGTATTTGGTCTTCAGGCTGGGCGTGAAGGTCAGCGGCCCGAAGGGCGTGGGCATGTTCGTCTTGGCGAGTTCCGCCGCGACCTTGTCCTTGTCGGTGCTGCCGGCCGCGTTGATGGCGGCGGCCAGGGATTTGAGGTTCACGTACGCCAGCGGCGCGAAATACTCCTCGGTGACGGTGCCGTACTTCTTCTTGTACGCCGCCACGAAGGCCCGGCTTTCCTGGGTGGGGCTGGTGGGCAACCACAGGCTCAGGCCCGCCACGTTGTCCGACAGCGGGTTTTTCTCGAAGCCCACCGGCCATGAGGGCGGCGTGCCGTACATCAGGCCCAATTTCAGGTTCTGCTGCTTGACCTCGGTGGCCAGCGGCAGGGCGTCGGTGTCGTAGCCGACCCAGTACAGGATGTCGGGGTTCGCGGCCTTGGCCTTGCTGACCAGCGGCCCGAAATTCCCGCTGCCGGTCTTGAACTTCTCGGTCATGACCACGTTGAAGCCCGCCTTCTTGAAGGCGTCCACGGTCGCGTCGATGCCGGCGCTGCCGAAGGGACCGTCCTCGTAGGCGATGGCGATGTTCTTCGCCTTCTTGTAGGTCTTGAGGTACTTGAAGTACCCCAGGATCGCCTCGAAGTTGTAGTAGGACCACGGGTGGTAGTGGAAGAAGTACGGGTAGCCCGCGAACGCGTCCTCGACGGGCGTGGCGGCCGCGCCGATCCACGCCATGAAGGTGTTGTACTGCTTGGCCGGGCCGGACAGCGCCACGGTGACGCCGCTGCTCACGCCGCCCGCCATGAAGTCCACCTTGTCCACCGTCACGAGCTTCACGAACTCCGGCACGGCCTTGGCAGGCGCGCTCCCATCGTCCGCAATGTCCAGCTCCAGCGGTTTGCCCAGTACTCCGCCGGCCTTGTTGATCTCGTCCAGCGCCAGGTTGTAGCCGTTCTGCGCGGCCTGGCCGGACACCGAACTCGGGCCGCTGAGGGGAATGAGGATACCGACTTTCACTGCGGCCGCGCTGGACACGGCGAGCAGGACGCCCGTCAGAAGGATTCTGTTCATGTTCGCCCCGGAGTGTAGGGCGTCTCCATCACGGCCGCGTTACACCCGCCGACCGGCCCCGTCCTGTGACCGGCCCGTAACGCTCCCTGCCTACGCTGAACCCCGATGCAAGACAACGCGCAGGGGGGCAGAGCGGTGGAGGCCGGCGCCGGGCCGCCGGGCACGCTGGTGCTGGACGTGGCCGCGACGCTGGCGGGCCAACCGGTACCGGTGCGGCTGGGCGCGCAGACCTGGGGCGTGCTGAATGCCGCGCACGACAACGCTGTGCTGGTGTGCCACTACTACACCGGCACCATGCGCGCGGCCGGCCTGCAGGCCGACGGCACGCCCGGCTGGTGGGACGACGTGATCGGCCCCGGCAAGGCGGTGGACACGGAGCGCTACTTCGTGGTGTGCGCCAACAGCCTGTCGAACGTGCAGGCGCTCGATCCGGCCGTGGTCACGACCGGCCCCGCCACGCCGCACCCCGACGGGCAGCCGTGGGGCGAGCGGTTTCCTGCGTGGGAAATGGGCGACCTGCACGCCCTGCAACTCGACCTGATGCGCTCGCTCGGCGTGGCCCGCTGGCACGCGGTGGTCGGCCCCAGCTTCGGCGGCATGCAGGCCCTTCAGTGGGCGGCCCGGACGCCGGAACTGGCGCCGCGCGTGGCGGCCATCGCGGCGTCCCCGGCGGCGGGGCCGTCTCTGAAAGACGCCTTCGCGCCGCTGCTGCGCGACGTGGCCAGCAGCGGCGGCCTGGAGGCGGCCCTGCGCCTGATCTCGCTGTTCGGTTTCGGCGCGGACGGCCTGCAGCGCACCTTCACGGCCACGGACTTCGGCGCGTACCTGCGCTCGCGCTCGGGCGTGGCCAGCCTGCCGCATGTCCTCGACATCGGCCGGGCGGTGCTCACGCACGACCTCGCGCAGGTCGGCCCGCCGGACGGGCTGTACCGCCGCTGGCGCGACACCGGACTGACCCTGCTCACCGCGAACGTCACGGTGGATCAGTTCTTTCCGGCGGCCGAGATGCGTGCCTTCGCGCAGGCCAGTGCGGTGGCGGGCGTGGCCCACACGCACCTGGAATTCCCCTCTCCGAACGGCCACCTGGGCTGCATCATGGACACCCACGCCTTCGCCCCGGCGCTCCGCGCGCTGCTGGACACGCCGGAACCCCTCACCGCGCCAGCGGGTGTGGCCGCCGGGGAGGCACATGACTGAACGGGTGCTAGTGGCCGTGCACGGCAATTTCGCCTCGGCGGTGTGGTGGAGCGAGCTGCTGGCCGATTCGCCGAGCGGCTGGCGGGTGCTCGTGCCCACGCTGCCGGGTTTCGGCGGCACCCACCACCCTGCCGGGCTGGTGTCCATTCCCGCCTTCGCGGCGTGGCTGTCTGCGTGGCTGACCGGGCGCGGCGTGGGCCGCCCGGTGCTGCTGGGACATTCGCTGGGCGGCGCGGTCGCACTGGAACTCGCCGCGCAGGCCCCGGAGACCGTCGCAGGCCTGATCCTAGCGGCGAGCGCCCCGCCGTCCGGGCTGGTCACGCCCGAGGAGAACTACCCGGTGCTCGACCTCCTGCGCACCCACCGGCCGGTGCGGGAGGCCAGCCTGAGCGCGCTGTTCCCGTCGGGCCGTCCTGGCAATTTCGCGCAGTACGTTGAGGACGCGGGGCGGATGCATGAGGGTCACTATTCCGGGAATGCCCGCGCGCTCGCCGCGTGGCGGATCGATCCGGTCGCCCTGCGCGGGGTGCCCACCCTGGTCATGGGCGGCGCGCTCGACACGCTGGTCACGCCCGACATGGTGCGCGCCACGGCCGACGTCCTGGGTAGCCGGCCCTTCATCCTGGATGGCGTCGGGCACGGCTTTCCGCAGGAGAACCCGGCCGGGTTCCGCGAGCACGTCACGGTGTTCCTGAACGCCTTGCCTGTGACGGGACGCCTGGAAACTGCATGATGAGCGGGCGAATGGAGGACGAATGAACAAGGTGTACCCGAGCGCCGCCGAGGCGCTCCATGACCTCGTGCGGGACGGCCAGACCATCGCGGTCGGTGGCTTCGGCCTGTGCGGGATCCCCGAGGCGCTGATCGGTGCGCTGCGCGACAGCGGCGTGCGGAACCTGACCGCCGTGAGCAACAACGCGGGCGTGGACGGCTTCGGCCTGGGCCTGCTGCTGGAGACGCGGCAGATCCGGAAGATGGTCAGCAGTTACGTCGGGGAGAACAAGGAGTTCGAGCGGCAGTACCTCGCCGGCGAACTCGAACTGGAGTTCACGCCGCAGGGCACCCTGGCCGAGCGCCTGCGTGCCGGCGGGGCGGGCATTCCCGGCTTCTACACCAAGACCGGTGTGGGCACCCTGGTCGCCGAGGGCAAGGAGCACAAGGACTTCGGCGGCCAGACGTACATCCTCGAACACGGCATCGTGGCCGACTTGGGCCTGGTCAAGGCGTGGAAGGCCGACCGGGCGGGAAACCTGATCTACCGCCGGACGGCGCGGAACTTCAACCCGATGGTGGCCACCAGTGGCCGCGTCACGGTCGCGGAGGTCGAGGAGATCGTCGAGACCGGCACCTTCGACCCGGACGATGTGGACACGCCGGGCATCTTCGTGCAGCGCGTGGTGCTGAACGCCACGCCGGAAAAACGCATCGAGCAGAGGACGGTGAGGCCCTGATGCCCTGGACGCGAGACGAGATGGCCGCCCGCGCCGCGCGGGAACTCCGCGACGGCTACTACGTGAACCTCGGCATCGGACTGCCTACCCTGGTCGCCAACCACATCCCACCCGGCATGGAGGTCTGGCTCCAGTCCGAGAACGGCCTGCTGGGCATCGGTCCCTTTCCCACCGAGGACGAGGTGGACGCCGACCTGATCAACGCCGGGAAGCAGACGGTCACCGCCCTGCCCGGCGCGAGCATCTTCTCCAGCGCCGACTCCTTCGGCATGATCCGCGGCGGGCACGTGAACCTCGCCATTCTGGGCGCCATGCAGGTCAGCGAACGCGGCGACCTGGCGAACTGGATGATTCCCGGCAAGATGGTCAAGGGCATGGGCGGCGCGATGGATCTCGTGGCGGGCGTGCAGCGCGTGGTCGTGCTGATGGAACACGTGGCCAAGGGGGACGTGCACAAGATCCTGCGCGAGTGCACCCTGCCGCTGACCGGCCAGGCCGTCGTCGACCGGATCATCACGGATCTGGGCGTGCTGGACGTGACGCCGCAGGGCCTGACGGTGGTCGAACTGGCCCCCGGCATCACGCTCGACGACCTGCGGTCGAAGACCGGCGCGGCCATCCACGGCTGACCCACCTGTGGCGGGACAGTCTGTCGCCGGCCCCACCACATTCGGTCAGTCCAGCACGCTGATGCCGGCCTGATGCACCCGGTCGCGCACGTCGTGCAGACCCTCACCGCTCACGCGGATCACGAAGCGCAGCCGCCCCGGCCCGCCCGGATACGTGGCGACCGAGATGATGTTGCTCGGCAGGATGGCGTTGGTGGCCGCCGCGAGGCTGCCCGGCACGTCGTTCATCTCCAGCGTCAGGCGCTGCCCGCCGCCCTGCATACCCAGGATGCTGGTGAAGGCCTGGAGGATGTCGCGGGTGGTGATCATGCCAGTCAGCTGCCCGGCGTCATTCAGCACCGGCAGGCCGCCCACGCGGTGCTCCTGCATGCGCAGCGCGGCGTCCTCCAGATACTCGTTCTCGGCGGCAGTCACGACCGGTCGGGCCATCACCTCCGAGACCGTCAGCTTGCTCAGCAGGTAGTTCAGCTCCCACACGCTCAGGGTGGTGGCCTTGCTCGGCATGGCGTCCTTGAGGTCTTTTCTGGTCGTGATGCCGATCAAGCGGCCGCCGTCCATGACCGGCAGGCGGCGGAAGTGATGGTCCTTGATGATGTGCAGGGCCTCCATGACGGGGGTGTCCGGGGTGATGGTCACGGGCCCTTGGGTCATCCAGTCTTTAACCAGCATGCGGAAAGTCTAGTCCACGCAGCCGCCTGATCCGCAGGTGACGGGCCGCTTCATTCGGCTCAGAGAAGCGCATGCTAGCGTTCGTCTCATGAAGATTTCCGCCAAAGCACTTGCCCCCCTTGCCCTCATGGCCGCGTTCGGCCTGGGTACCCTCGCCCCGCACGCCCAGACCGCACCGCAGAAAGTCGGCTTCGTCGACGTGTCCAAGCTGCTCGCCGCGCACCCCAACGACAAGGACATCAAGGCCGTGCAGGCCAAGGCCGACGCCGAACTCGGCGACCTCGACAAGCAGGTCAAGGCCATCGATGCCAAGGGCGCCAGCGCCACCGCCGCCGAGAAGCAGCAGCGCGAGACCCTGGTGGCCACCATCAAGGCCAAGGCCGACGCCTACGACAAGCAGATCAATCCCAAGATCACGGCCGTCGAGGCTGCCGTGGACACGGCCGTCAGCTCGGTCGCCAAGGCCAACGGCTACTCCATCGTGATGGACAAGGGCGTGGCCGCCAAGAGCGGACTGGTCGTCTACGCCGATCCCGCCACCGAACTGACCGACGCGGCCGTGAAGGCCCTGAAGCCCTGATTCTCCCCACCCTCCGGACTGTCCGCGTAGTGAAAGGGGACTCCCTGTGAACCGAATTCTGATGCTGCTGCCGCTGGCCCTGCTGGCCACCGTGCCCCACGCCCAGCAGAGCAAAGCGCGTGTGGCCTTCGTGAACGTGGACACGCTGATTAAGGCCATGCCGAACAGCGCCGCGTACCTGAAAGTGATGACCCAGGCCGACACCGACCTGAAAGCCAAGCGCACCGCCCTGCAGACGCTGGTGGCCAAGGCGAGCACCACCGGCGCGGCCGCTGACCGGCAGGCCGTGACCAAGGCCCAGCAGGCGTACAACACCCTGCAGACCGACTACACCAAGAAGATCCAGGCGGCCTTCGCGCCCCTGAGCAGCAAGCTGAACGCCGCCGTGGCCAAGGCCGCGCAGGCGAACGGCTTCAGCGTCGTGATGGACGAGAAGGTCGCCGCGCAGACGCACCTCGTGCTGTACGCCGACAAGGGCATCAGCCTGACCGCCGCCGCGCAGAAACTGCTCAAGTAGATCCAGTGAGAACGGGCCGCCCACAGCGTTCGCTGCCGGGCGGCCTTCTTGGTGCAGGGTTCAGAGCTTGACGGTATCGTTCGTGCCCATGTGCGCCTGCTGGCCGGTGATCGCGCCCCGGGCGAGCTGGAACAGGGTGCGAACCTTGCCGTCGCTCTCCCAGAACTCGGCACCGCCCGCGTGGATCTTGATCAGCTGGATGTTCGGATCTTCCTTGCCGCCCTCGAAGTACGCCTTGTAGAAATCACTCCACAGCTCGTCGAGTTTCGCGCGGTCTTCGACCAGTTCGGCCGTGCCGGTCAGGCTGACGTACTCGCCGTCGCCGGGCTTGGCGTAGGCCAGATTCACCTGGGGCCGCGCGCGCATGTCGGCCACACTCTCGGTGTCCTTCCCACCGATGAACCACACGTCGCCGTCGAACTCGGTCTGCTGGGTGGTCATCGGGCGGGAGTGCAGATGCCCTTCGGAGGTCGTCGTGGTCAGCATCGCGAACTTCACGTCCTTGATGATTCCGGCGATCTTCTTCACCGCGTCCTGGTGGGTCAGTTCACTCATGCTCCGACCTTGCCACGCTCCACGCGGGCGGTGTGCAAGGAGCCGCACCGTCTGAACTTCCCGTCAAGATTCCGTGAGGGACACCTCCAGACGAGGGAGGGCTTCAGGCCGGCTGGGCCAGCGGGGTCTGCACGCGATCCGGCACGTTCCGCACCAGAATCACGCCCAGCGCGAAGAACACCGCCGCCACGGCGAACACCAGCGTGTACCCCAAGTTGGGACTTTGCGCGTTTCCCCAGTCGAGCAGTGCGCCCTGCGGCCCCCCGATGAACTGCGGCGCGACGAAGGCCACATGCCAGATGCCCATGTCGCGCGCGTAACTGGCGCTGCTGGGCATGGCGTCGCTCCCCAGAGCCCAGTCCACGGACGTGAAGGCCCCGTACCCCAGTCCGAACACCACGGCCAGTCCCACCGCCACGAGGAAACTGGGCGCGACCAGGAACAGCAGCGCCGTGACGGCCATGGTGGTGCCCGCCACGTAGATCACCGGTTTGCGGCCCACCCGGTCGCTGATCCGCCCGCCGATCAGAGCCGAGACGATGCTCGCCACGATGATGGCTGCGAGCATGTACAGGTTCGACTGCACCGGGTTGCCCTGTTTGAGGACGTCGCGGTTGTAGAACTGCAAAAAGGGCTGCACCGAATACTGCCCGAGCGCGAACAGCGCCCGCGTGACGAACACCCACAGGAAGGGCTTGTAGGCGAACAGCGTCGTCCAGGAGGGCCGGGAGACGTTGCCGGAGGTGGTGACGGGCGCGGCCCGGTCAGCCGAGCCCACGCCCCGCATGGTGACCAGGGCCGGGATCAGGAGCATCACGCCGACCAGCGCGAACAGCGCCGCGTCCGGCAGCTTCAGCAGGCTCACGACCAGCGCACCGACCGCCCCCAGGAGTTGCCCGGCGGCCTGGAGCATGCCCATGGCGCCCGAATACCGGCCCCGCTGGGAGACCGGCACGAGCTGCGGAATCAGCGCGGAGTACGGCGCGGTGGCGTAATTGTTCCCGAACTGCACCAGCAGGAAGCCCAGGACGTACACCCAGAAGCCGCCCATGCCCGACAGGCCCGCCACGGCCAGGGCCATCACGACCAGCCCCACAAGGTTCACGCCCACGCCCAGGCGCAGGTACGGCAGGCGCCGGCCCAGGCGGTCGCTCTGCGCGCCCACCAGCGGTGGAATGACCAGCGCCATGGCCGCGCCGATCAGGGTGAGCAGGCCGACGTAGGTGCCCTTGTGCGCCTCGCCCACGAAGTGCAGGACGTTCGCGGGCACCAGCGACAGCAGGATCACCAGCCAGTGGAAGGCCGTGCCGAACCAGAACGCCGAGAGCGCCCACGGACTCACGGCCGCCCGTTCCAGAGGAGCAGAAGTCGTCATGTGGAGCGAGTATAGGGGGCGGGTGTCATGCCGCCCGTCAGCGGGCCGTCAGCCGCGCCAGGTACGCCGCGCCACGCGGCGTGAGGCGCAGCAGCGACAGGGCCGGGGCCGGCGAATCTGCGTTGCGGCACAGGCTTTTCAGCGCGCACGGCCCGCACGCGCAGGCCCCCTGCTCCGGCACGGCCTCCTGCACGTACCCGCCCGCATGCAGGGTCACGAGCATGCCGCTCAGCGCGTCCTCGCTGCTGCCCAGGTCACGCGCCAGTTCGGCCGGCGTGCGCGGCGCGGTCGACACGGCACTGAGGATGCGGGCCAGGGGAGAGGGCACGGCGGAACCCGTCACAGGGGCCCCACCATCACAGCAGCCTGGAGGCGATCTGGTACACGACGAACGCCGCCACCCACGCGGTCGCCAGCTGGTACGCCACGGTGATCCAGGCGATGCGGCGGCCGTATTCTTGCGCCAGCGCGCCCACCGTGGCGATACACGGCGTGTACAGGAGCACGAATACCAGATACGCCAGCCCGGCGGCGGGCGTGTACGCCCGGGCCAGTGCGGCGGCCAGCGGGGATTTCGCCTCCGCACCGGCATCCGCGCCCAGGTGCGGCAGTGCGATCACGGTGGGCAGGGCGGCCACGCTGGCCTTCACGGCGACCCAGGTGGCCTGGGCGGCCTTCGCGGCCCCCTCCAGCACACCGAGCGGGGCGGGCGCGGCGGCCTGCTCCCCCAGGTAGATCTGCCCCAGCGTGCCCACTACGACCTCCTTGGCAATGAATCCCGGCACCAGGGCGCCCGTCGCCTGCCAGTTCCCGAAGCCCAGCGGCGCGAAGATGGGCGAGACGGCGCGGCTGACGGTGCCGAACAGGCTGTCCTGTGGCGGCACCGTCGCGAACTTCTGTCCGCTCACCATGGGAATCGCCAGCAGCACCCACACCACGGCCACGGTGGACATGACGGTCGTCCGGGCGCGCTTCGCGAAGCTGGCCGTGCGGCGGGCCGCGTGCTTCCACAGCACCTTCCACGCTGGGAAGCGGTACGGTGGGAGTTCCAGCAGCACGCCGCCACCCTCGGCGGGCAGGGACGTGCGGCGCAGCACCAGCGCGAAGGCGAAGGCGACCAGCATGCCCAGCACGTACAGCGCCCACACCAGCGTGCTGCCCTGGTTCGGGAACAGCGCCGCCGCGAAGATCACGTACACCGGCAGCCGCGCCGAGCAGCTCATGAACGGCAGGATCATGCCCACCAGAATCCGGTCGGACTGGCGTTCCAGCGTGCGCGTCGCGTACACGGCGGGCACGTTGCAGCCGAAGCCCAGCACCAGCGGAATGAACGCCCGCCCGTCCAGCCCCACCGAGCGCATGCCCCGATCCATCAGGAAGGCGGCGCGCGCCATGTAGCCGCTGTCTTCCAGGAAACTCATGGCGAGGTACAGCACCAGCAGCGTCGGCAGGAAGCTCAGCACCGTGCCCACCCCGGGAATGATCGCGCCGACCACCAGATCGCGGCCCAGCGGGAACCATGCGAGCAGCGCCGATGCCCAGCCGCTCAGCGTGTCCTGGAGCGGCCCGCCGATCAGATCCACGAACGGACTGGCGACGCTGAAGGTCAGCCGGAAGACCAGCAGCACCAGCGCCAGGAAGATCGGAATGCCCAGCCACGGGTGCAGCGCCACCGTGTCGATCCGCTCGGACAGCGTCCGCCGCGACTGCGCCTTGGGCACCGCCAGCCGCGCCAAATCCCCGGCCCGCGCGTAGCGCGCCTCCGCGATGTCGATCAGGGCGTCCAGGCCCCCTGCGTCCAGCGTCAGCAGGTGCGTGTCGGCCGCGGCCAGCAGCGGTTGGTGCCCGGTCGCCGCCAGCCGCCCCCGCACCGAGGGATCGCCCTCCAGCAGCGCCAGCGCCAGGTACCGGTGCGCGTGCGGCGGCAGGGTCGGGAGGTGCTTCATGCGGCCCGTCAGGTCGGCCACGGCCTCCTCGATCGGTTTCGGGTAGCGCACGCCGATGCCCAGGGTGGCCTCGCCCAGCACCTTGCCGAGCACATCCGCCGTGCCGGTGCTCTTGCTCGCCACGGTCTCCACGACCGGGACGCCAAGCGCCCGCGACAGGGCCCGCGCGTCCACCGTCAGGCCCTTGTCCCGGGCCTCGTCCACCAGATTCAGCGCCACCGCCACCGGCACTTGGAAGTCCATGAGCTGCAAGGTCAGGTACAGGTTGCGCTCCAGGTTCCCGGCATCCAGAACGTTCAGCACGGCGTCCGGCGCCTCGTCCAGCAGCGCCGTGCGCGCCACGAGTTCCTCGGGCGTGTGCGGGCTCAGCGAATACGCCCCGGGCAGGTCGAGCAGATACACGCTGCGCCCCGAGTGCGTCAGGTGGGCCTCGCGCTTCTCGATGGTCACGCCGCCCCAGTTCCCCACCTTCAGGCGCGTGCCGGCCACCGCGTTGATCAGCGTGGTCTTGCCCACGTTCGGGTTGCCGACCACCACCACGCGCGGCTCGTGCGCGGACTTCAGGCGTTCCAGCGTGGCCACGCAGGCCGCCTCATCCGGAATCAGCGGTAGGCTCGGCGCAGGAGCGGTCGGCAGACTCATCCGCGTACCCGGATGCCGCGCAGATCCGCCGCCCGCAGGGCCAGGTCCGTGCCGTTCACGCGCAGTTCCAGCGGATCGCCCATGGGAGCGCGGCGCACGATGGTCACGGGCGCACCCCGCACGAAGCCCAGTTCCAGCAGCCGCCGCCGCAACGGGTGCTTCGGGTCGAGGGCCACGACGTGCGCGGTCTCGCCGGGCCGCAGTTGATCCAGTGTGCGTTCATCCATGCCGATCTCCCTATACCCGATAAGAATAGTCGGGTTAGAGAATTTGGCAAGGGACAGACCCAGATGAGTCAGCGACAGTGTCTCACTGAGCTTCGAGCCAGCGTGCCATTCCCAGTACTCAAATCAGCCCGTCCCAGTACGCCTGCAAATCCGAGCTCAGGGGCACCTCGGCCACGACCTGCGCGCCGTCCCAGGGGAAGGCGAGGCGGGCGGCGTGCAGGGCCTGACGGCTCAAACCCAGCCGCGCGGTCAGCTCCGGCGTCTGTCCGGTCTGCATGAACTCCAGGAATACGGTGGGGTCGCGTCCGTAAATCTTGTCGCCGACCATGGGCAACCCCAGGTGCGAGAGGTGTGCGCGGATCTGGTGCAGCCGTCCGCTGCGGGGGTAGGCCTCGATCAGCGCGTGCCCGGCGCGGCGATCCACCACGCGGAAGTCCGTGATGGCGGGTCGCCCGTCTGGAATCACGGCCTGCCGGATGACCACGCGGTTCGCGCCGCCCAGGCCCAGTTCGCCCAGCGGGGCGTCCACGGTGAGGCGTTCCCAGTCGGGCGTGCCGTGCACGATGGCGAGGTACGTCTTGCCGACCAGATGCTGCTTGAACAGCGTGTAGAACGTCCGTGCGGCGTCCGGGTCGCGGCTCAGCACCTGCGCACCGCTGGTCTCGCGGTCCAGCCGGTGCGGGGGCGAGAGCCCCTCCTCGCCGGTGTCCTGCTGCATGAACGTGACCACGTCCGGCACCTCGAAGCGCGCGTGGACGCGGTGTGTGAGCCACAGGGCGGGCTTGTGAACGACGTAGAAATCCGGGTGTTCGATAACCACGCGCGGGATTTCCCTGGACGGCAGGGAAGGGGTGAGCGTCAGATCTCCCATACGCTCCGGTAGGCGCGGCCTTTCAGGCGTTCCGAGAGATCGGTGGCGCGGTTCACGGTGCGTTCCAGTCGCTCGGCCAGCCAGGGGCCGGGTACCTGGGGCGCGTCCCAGTGGGCCGACGTGGCGTACACGTAATGTGGGTTGACCACGCACCGGAAGTCCACCATCATCCCGAAGGCGAAGGCTCCGTGGCTGAGGTATCCGTGATCCAGCCCGCCGGAGACCAGGAAGGTCACGGGCTGGTCGAACCACGCGCCGTGCAGGCCGCGCAGGGCGTCGCTGCTGCCGGTCAGTTCCACCAGTGCCTTCGCGCCGGAACCGACGCCCCAGTTGTACACGGGCACGCCCAGCAGCACGCCGTCGGCCTCCAGGATCGCGCGGTGGTACAGGCCCGCGTTCGGGTGGTCGTAACAGCCACTCGGCCCCTGCGCGTTGTCGAAGGGCGGCAGAACCGTGGTTCTCAGGTCGAGGTGCGTGACCTCGTGCCCCTGCGTTTCGAGCTGCCGGGTCGCCAGGGCACACATCCACGCGCTGCGGCTGTCCGGGTCGAGGCTGGTGGCGATGACCGCGAACTTCACCGGTCACCCGCTGGAGACGCAGACAGGGCCGGGCGTCGTCCGGGGCCGAACAGAACGGATCGCGGCGATGGCATGGAAGCGGGGCGGTTCGTCCTCACGCCCGCAGGGTAGCGCCCCGGTCAGACCGTTCTGCTCAGGGCAGCGCGGCCCGCTCGATGGCCCGGAGGTGCTCGATGCGCTGCGGCGTGCCCGGATGTGACCGGAGCAGGTCGAACACGCTGGCCCGGCTGTCCTTCCCGTCACCCAGTTCCTTCTCCAGCCGCGCCAGGATGTCCTGAAGGGGCCGCGTGGTGTGGTAGCGCTCCAGCATGAAGCGGCCGGCCACCTCGTCGGCCTGCGTTTCGTCGGCCCGCGAGTAGCCGCCGCGCAGCAGGGCGGCAGGCACGGCGGCGGCGAAGGTGGTCGCGGACACCAGATCGCCCGTGATGACGGTGGAGACCAGCGTGAGCCCCAGGCCCTGGTACACGCCCGCCAGTCCGTGCCGGTGCGTGACGTGTCCGGTCTCGTGCGCCAGGACGCCCATCAGTTCACGGTCGTTGCTGGCGAGCGCCACGATCTGGTCGGTCATCACGACCGTGCCGCCGGGCAGGGCGAAGGCATTGGCACCGATCCCGCCGCTGTCCGTGCCCGCTGGCTCGCCGTCGCGCAGCAGCAGCGTGTACGGGTAGCCGCCACCGGCCCACGCGGCCACGTCGCGGAATTCCGCCTGCAACTGGGCCTGCCGCGCGGCGCTGAGCTTCGTCGGCCCCACATACTCGCCCGTGTTCAGGACTTTCAAGGTCTCGCGGTCGAAGGTCGCCAGGACGCTGCGGGGCGTGACGGCGGCCGCCTGCCGGGCCAGCACCGGCAGGCCGAACACCACGAAGGCCGCCACGGCCGCCACCGCCAGCACCAGTGCTCCCAGCGCGGCGGCCCAGCGGGATTCCAGCCAGCGCACGCCGGTCAGTGCGCGGTTCAGCCCCACTTGCCGCTCCCACGCACTGATGGCTGCGTCATCGGCGGTCTCGTAACGTCCCCCGTCCCGGAACTTCACCACGCGCCGGACGCCCGGAACGGCCGGATCGACCGTCACCTCGGCCAGCGGCCACATCCGGGGCGAACCCAGCTCCGGCACGTTCAGGGTTACGCCCTGCTCCGTCAGGGTCACGGTGGCGGGATGGTCTCGGCTGCTGCGGCCATCGAAGTAGACGCCCGCCACCGGGCCGCCAGGAAGGGTCATCAGAAGCCCACCTGGATGTCGAGGAGTTCCGTGGCCGCCTCGCCCAGCGCGGAGGGCTGCTGTGACGCCCCCGCCGCGAAATCGTCCAGCGGGGCGATGGCCCGCACCTGAATGCCCTCCAGGACGTACTTCGTCCGGCGGATCGCGGCCCAGGGCGTGGCGAGCCCCAGCGTGAAGACGGTGGCCAGGGTGTTCGTCACGCCGATCCACACCAGCGTCCACGGTCTGAACGTCGCGCGCGTGCGGATCACTCCCCCCAGTTCCCCGTGGTTTAGGACGTAGGCCATGATCGCGGCCCGCGCGTACTGCCACAGCACCGTGTACAGCAGGATGAACGCCACGTACGCCACCGCAAAGAGGACAATCAGGGTGGTCGGGTCGCCGTCACCGAACGTGTCCGGGTTCCAGTTCATGGAGCCGAACAGCACGGCCGCCAGGGGAATCAGGAGCACGATCCCCAGGCCCACCCCGACGCCCACAGCCGTCAGGGCGATCACGTAGAAAGGGGCCACGTCGCCCCGGAATTTCCCGCGTGCCGTGCCGTACTCCAGGTGGTTCAGCTGGTAGCGCCGCTGCATGAACCACGCCCACGGCAGCGCGAAGATCCCCCCGATCGAGCCCAGGATGTTGGCCGCGCCATACGCCACGTACGAGTCTCGCAGGCTGCCCATGAAGCCGAAACGCAGGCCCCGGTGCACGGTGTTGGCAGCCTGGAAACGCAGCGACTGCCGCACCAGCCAGGGGTACAGGCCCACGTAGATCAGCAGCAGCGGCACCGCGATCCAGTACTTCTGGAACTGCGTGGCCAGCGAGTAACCCAGGAACAGGCCCCCCACGATCACGTACCCGCGCAGCAGGGCCACGGGATTCGCGCGGTACTCGAAATTCTGCCCATCCACCCAGGCGTGCCCGTAGAAGTACTGGCGCGTGCGGACGCGGGCCCACGGCAGGTAGATGCCCAGCGTGACGATCGTGAGGGCCACGTTCACGATCCAGATCCGGAAGTACTCGTCGGCCCGCCCCGTGAAGGAAACCGGGTACTCCGTGACCGTCATGGGCGTGGGCGCCGGGCTGTCGGTGACGGCCGGAAGGAGCGGCTGACCCGCGTGGCGTCCGTACGGAGCGCCGGTCTGGTCATCCGCAGGGTCGAGTGGGGCGGGCAGGTCGGTCATGTGTCCATCGTACGGACGCGCGGGCCGCCGCGCAGCGCACCTGACCGACCCCCCCAGTGCGCGGTTTTCCCTCCGCCCGACACATGACAAGGGCGGGTGGCCAGTTGCCCCCGCCCGCAAGAATTCAGTGTTCAGTGACCGGGACAGGCGTCCTGTCGGGTCAAGTGGGACTTACCAGCGGCTGCCGCCGCCCCGGTTGCCGCCACCCATGCTGCTGCTGCCACCCATCGGGGCGGGCGCGGCGTTCGTGACGACCACGTTCTTGGCCTGCGGGCCTTTGTTGCCCTGGCCGGCCTCCACCTCGAACTCGACCTCATCGCCCTCGTTGAGCTTGCGGAAGCCGCCGCTCTGGATGGCGCTGTAGTGCACGAAAACGTCAGGGTTGCCGGGGTGTTCGATGAACCCGTAGCCCTTCTCGACGTTAAACCACTTCACTCGACCTTGAGCCATAACTCTCCTTGCATCTCCAAGACCGCTGCCCGGTTATCCGCCCTCTGGGCCGAAACCACGAGATGGCGCGTGACTTGAGACCCTGGCATTATCGCATGACCGACCGGTTCCTACCACCTTCCTCGCCCGCCGCTCCGCTGGGAACGAAACGCAGAAGCCCCTGCCAGTCGCGGTCGAGCTGTTTTTCTGGCCCCGGTTCAAGGTTTCAAGGATGGCCCGTGCATCCCCCCCACTGCATCCTGGGCGGTCAGCGCTTCGCGTTCGCTGGGCGCGTGGTAACCTGTGCCGCAAGTTCACCCGCTGCGCGCCGCACTGGAAGCCTCCCGCCCCGCCGGGCCCCCGGCCCCATACGGACGCAGCCCCCGGAGGAAGGCATGCCGCGCTACGCCCTGGACGGGCACGTTCCCGACATTCACCCCACTGCGTTCATCGCCCCCAGTGCCGACCTGATCGGCCAGGTGCGGGTGCAGGCGCAGGCGAGCGTGTGGTTCGGCGCGGTGCTGCGCGGCGACCTCGAACCCATCACGGTGGGCGTGGGCAGCAACGTGCAGGACGGGGCCGTGCTCCACACGGATCTGGGCTGGCCGTGCACGCTCGGTGAACACGTGACCATCGGGCACCGCGCCATCGTGCACGGCGCCACCTGCGGGCCGGGCAGTCTGGTCGGCATGGGCGCCGTGATGCTCAGCGGTTCCAGCCTGGGCGCCGGGGCGGTGCTCGGCGCTGGCGCCGTGCTGCCCGAGGGCGCGCACGTGCCGGACGGCATGCTGGCCGTGGGCGTGCCCGCCCGCGTGGTGCGAACTGCCCCCAGCACCGGGAATGCCACCCGCTACGTGCAGAACGGCGAGCGCTTCAGCCGTGGCCTGCGCCGCCTGGACGCCGACGCGGCCGCTCCCGAGTGCCAGTCCCTGCTGGAGGGCGTGTGAGCGACGACCTGCGCCCCGCCCGCCCAGATGACACCGAGGTGCCGCACCTGCCCGAGCCTCCGGAGCCCCTGAATGGTGTTGCTGTCGACCCGCCGGACGTCCAGCCCCTGGACGGCGGCGAGGAACTCGCCGAGCTGATCCCCGAACTGACCCCCATGTTCCAGGGCGCGGCCCCCTTCCTGGCGCGGTTTCTGCCGCACTCGATCCCCACGCACGCCGGGCTGAACCAGAACTTCTGCGACCTGCACGCGTTCCTGAAGTACCTGCACGAGCACTCGTGGTACGGGTACCTGCATGCGCTGCTGGGAGACCAGAGCGCGTACGTGCTGCTGTACGAGGGCCGCACGGTCACGGCGGCGGCCGCGAGTGCCACAGGCGAGCAGGCCCTGGGCGAACTGCTGAACCTGTACGAGCAGGGCGCGTCCCTGAGCGCGCACCCGCTGGCCAGCAATTACGCGCATGTGCTGAGCGGCATCGGTTCCCGCGCGTGGAAGTTCAACCTGACCGAGGACTTCACGGGCCTGCACGCCCGCCCCACCGGCGCGATCTTCTACGTGCGCGGTGAGATCGTGGCCACCATGCCCGCCACGCTTCCCTACGAGGGGGCGTTCCCGGCGCCCCTGCGCCCCCAGACGCTGATCCTGCCGCGCAGCCTGGCCGGCTGGGCGCACCACCACTACGCCCTGACCCTGCGCGGCAAGGACGCCCTGAACGCCATCACGGACGTCCATCAGGTCTTCCGCATCCAGCACGGGCAGGGCGGCCTGACCTTCCTGAAGGCGCTGGGCGACAAGAACACGCCGGCCGAGTACGCCATGCGCAGCGACGTGGCGCTGCACGACCTGGAGCCCATGATCCAGGACTTCCTGAAGACCGGCTGCATCAAGGAAGGCTGAGCGGCGTCAGGCCCTGGTCACGCGGCGCACCTCGGCCAGGATGTCCGGCCATGTGCGGGCTGTCGTGCCGCGCAGCACCTCGTCCACCTGCGCTTCGCTGAGGTTCCACAGGCGCAGCGCGGTTCCGTCGTCGAGGGCCTGGGGGGCCGGCGCCGTCTCCTGCGATTTCACGAAGTACCGCCCGCTCACGTCCAGCAGGTCTGCGGCGAGGTGGATGGTCGTCTGCGCGCCCTGCTCCGGTGTCAGGGAGAAGCGGTCGACTACCCGGTACAGCTGGCTGAACGCTCCTCCCTGGTGCGCCCCGAAGCCGGTGGCGACCAGGCCCGGATGGAGCGTGTTCGCCGTGAGCCACGGTTCGCGCCGCGCGAGTTCCCGCGTGAACAGGATGTTCGCCAGCTTGCTCTGCGCGTACGCGGGCCACGCCGAGTAGCCGCGCCGGAACTCCGGATCGTCAAACCTGATCCGGCCCATCGCGTGCGCCCCGGACGACACCGTCACCACGCGCGGGTGCGACCCCTGGCGCAGGAGAGGCAGCAGTTCACGCGTCAGCAGGAACGGCGACAGGTGATCCAGCGCCCACGTCATCTCGATGCCCTCGCGGGTCTCCTGGCGCGTGTTGAACAGCGCCCCGACATTGTTGACCAGGACGTCCAGCCGCCCGTGCCGCTCCGCGAAGTCCGCCGCCGCCTGCCGCACCTGCGCGAGTTCCGACAGGTCCGCGATCAGCGTGCCGGCGGCGCCGATGTCTTGGGCCACCTGCTCGGTTTTCTGCGTGCTACGCCCGGCAACCGTGACCAGCGCGCCCCGCCGGACGAGTTCCCGCGCGGCCTCCAGGCCGATGCCGCCGGTCGAGCCGGTCACCAGCACCACCCGGCCGTCCATCCCTTTCGTCCTTGCCGTCATGCCCCAAGCATAGGCGCGTGGCCGGGGTCGCGGCGGTGCGCGTGGCGGCAAAAGGAAAAACCGGCTCTTGGAGACTCCGGTTCCTCCGCGCTACGGACTTCACCCGGCCCGTGTTGCGTTGTCTGCGCTGATAGGGGAAGTGTAGCCGCCCCCCTCTGACACCCCTGTCACACGCTGACCGCCGGTCATTCCCCCGTTCGTGGGTGGTCTGGCCCGCCGACGCCTCCGGGCCGCACTCGCCGTGAGACCGGAAGGTGCGCCACAATACGGGTGTGGGAACACGGGGGAGCCGCCGGGGGGCGTGCACCGATCCCTCCTGGGGCGACGGGGCGGCCAGCAGCTCCGGAACTGGGGATCGCATGAGGGAACACACGAGGAAAGCGCCACGCCGCCAGGGCTTGGCCGTGGGCCTGCTGCTGCTGCTGGGCACCGCACACGCTCAGACCACGCCAAGCTACGTCGAGCTGATCCTGGACGCCTCCGGCAGCATGTTCACGCGCCTGGACGGCGGCCAGACCCGCATTGCCGCTGCGCAGGCCGTACTGAACGACCTGATCGGACGCCTGCCCGCCGACCCTGCCCTGAACGTGGGGCTGCGCCTGTACGGGGCGCGCACGACGGCCTCCGAGACCGGCGCGTGCCAGGACAGCGTGCTGACCCTGCCCATGAAGGGCATCGACCGGACCGCGCTGCTTCAGACCGTGAACCAGACGCGCCCGAAAGGGGCCACGCCCATCGCGTACTCGCTCACGCAGGCCGCGAACGACTTCCCCACGACCGCCGGGAAGAAGCTGATCGTGCTCGTCACCGACGGCCAGGAATCCTGCCGGGGCGACCTGAAGGCCGCACTGGCCGCCTTCAAGGATCGGGGCATCGAGGTCGACCTGCGGATCATCGGCATCGACCTCGACGCCCGTGCGCAGCAGTCCTTCACGGGCGTGGGCACCTTCGTGAACGCCCGCAGCATCCCGGAACTCGCGTCGGCCCTCGGCAGCGCCGTGCAGACGGTTGCGCCGCCCACCGTGGCGACCGTCCCCGTGACGGTGACCCTCACCAGCGGCGGCCAGCCGGTGGCCAGCGGCCCCACCGTGACCTTCACCGGCAGCGCCGGCGGCGCGGGCACGCCGCTGACCAACTCCGGCGGCACCTACGGAGCCAGCGTGCTGCCCGGCGGGTACACCGCCACCGTCAAGACCGCCACCGACACCCAGACCTTCGGCGGCCTGAGCGTCAGCGTGGGCGCGGCCAACACCTTCACCTTCGACGTGTCGCCCGTCGGCGGCGTGACACTGACCGTCACGCCCACCCAGCCGATTGCCGGCGGCAAACTCAGCGTGGCCTTCAGCGGCGCCCCCGCCGGCGCGAAGAACTGGGTGACCGTCGCCCGCAAGACCGATGCCGACCCGGTCTACCTCGACTGGGCCTACGTACAGGGCGCCAGCGGCACCCTCGACCTGAACGTCCCGGACGACGAGAACGAATACGAGGCCCGCTACCACCTCGCCAACCCGGACGGCAGCACCCGCATCATCGGCCGCAGCGCTCCCTTCACGCCCAAGCGCCAGGGCGCCAGCCTGAGCGCCCCCGCCACCGCGCAGGCCGGCGGGAAGATCGAGGTGAAATGGCAGGGGCCGAACAACGACGGCGATTACGTCACCGTCGTGCCCAAGGGCGCCGACGTGGGCGCGTACACCGATTACTTCTACACCCGGGCCGCCAACCCCGGCACCCTGTCCCTGCCCCTCACGCCCGGCGACTACGAACTGCGGTACAGCAACGACAAGAGCGTCCGGGTGCTTGCCACCCTTCCCCTCACACTGACCAGCGCCACATACACGTTGCAGGCCCCGGCCAGCGCCGTGGCTGGCAGCGCCGTGCAGGTGAAGTGGCAGGGGCCGAACAATGACGGCGACTACGTCACCATCGTCCCCAAAGGGGCACCGGTCGGTCAGTACACCACGTACTTCTACACCCGCGATGGCAACCCCGGCACCCTGAAAACGCCCGCCGCCCCCGGCGACTACGAACTCCGGTACTCCAGCGAGCACGGCACCCCGAACCCCACCCTGGCCAGCGTTCCCCTCACCCTGACCGGCACCACGTACACCCTCAGTGGCCCAGCCAGTACCAGCGCAGGCAGCGAAATCCAGGTCAAGTGGACTGGCCCGAACAACTCCGGCGATTACATCACCATCGTGCCCAAGGGCGCGCCGGTCGGCACGTACACCCAGTACTTCTACACCAAGGACGCCAACCCCGGCAAACTCAAGGTTCCCTTCGCGCCCGGCGAGTACGAACTGCGCTACTCCACCGAAGGACAGAGTCCCAACCCCACCCTGGCCACCATGCCACTCACGATCAAGAGCAGCACCTACAGCTTCACCGCCCCCAAACAGGGCAAGGCGGGCAGCACCATCCAGATCAAATGGGCCGGGCCGAACAACCCTGGTGAGTACATCACCATCGTCAAGAAGGGTGCCCCTGTGGGCAGTTACCTGAACTACACCTACACCCGCGACGGCAACCCCGTGACCCTGCGCCTGCCCGACGAGCCCGGCGAGTACGAACTGCGCTACTCCACCGAGGCCGCCAGCCCCAACCCCACGCTGTACAGCACGCCGTTCACCGTCACGAAGTAGACGACACTCACTCCTCCGGGCGGCCGCTCGACAGGGCCGCCCAGTACGTGTTGACGGTGTTCCCTGCGCAGGACAGCGGATGCACCTGCACCAGCCGGCGCCACGTACCCACCGGCTGATCGTCCAGCAGCACCTGGGGCTTCGGCAAGAACGCCGTGAACACGGCCTCCAGTCCGACCTCATGCGCACTCTCCCGCGCGTAGGCGGCCCCACCGGAACTCCAGCAGTACAGTTCCGCACCCTGCGCCGCCAGCTCCCGCACGTGCTGGATCGCCGCTGGAATGGGAATCCGCGCCCGGCCCGCGTTGCGAACCAGCGTCTCGTCCACATCCACGTACACGATAAGCGGGGGAGGGGTCAAGCCGTTCCATCCTTCACCTGATAGCAGCGTGCCAGCTTTCTGGCCCGGTGCCGGAGGTGCTGGGTGCGGCCCTCGGTGACCAGACGCTCCAGCTCCGGGATCACGTCGTTGCTAAGACCCAGCGCAGCTACCCAGCGGAGGGCATGCCCCTGCCAGTACTCCGATGGCCAGTTCAGGCCCATCCTGACGCTGGCCATCAGAGGAAAGGAGGCTGCCGCAGGGGCGTCGAGGTTCCTTGTATCAAGATCGCTGGCGAGGGTGTCCCAGAACGTCGCCGGCTCGTGTTCCAGTAATGTGACCAGACTCTGTGAAGCCTCCAGCTGCCGACATGTACCGTCCGGCGATTGCGCCATCCACACTCCATCAAGGAGTCCGACTGGACAGCCACCCAGCGCCCGTACTTCGTGGAACGACATCAGATCACTTCTCTGAACGCCACGCTCTGGCTTCGGTTCTGAAGTTCTGAGCGCAAGTACTGCAACCTTGGATGCTCCAGCTTCGGATCGTGCGCCAGGATATGCTTCGCCAGTTCCCGCGCCTGCTCGATAATCTGCGTGTCGTTGGCGAGGTCGGCCAGCCGCAGGTCGGGAATGCCACTCTGGCGGGTGCCGCGGATCTCGCCGGGGCCACGGAGTTTCAGGTCGGCTTCGGCGATCACGAAGCCGTCTGTCGAGCCCTCGATGATCTTGAGGCGCTTGCGGGTCTTCTGGCTGTGCTCGCCGGCGATCAGGACGCAGTAGCTCTTGGCACTGCCACGGCCGACGCGGCCCCGGAGCTGGTGGAGTTGCGCGAGGCCGAAGCGTTCGGCGTTCTCGATGACCATCACCGAGGCGTTGGGGACGTCCACGCCGACTTCGATGACGGTGGTGGACACGAGGATGTCAAAGTCGCGGGCGCGGAACCGCTCCATGACGTAGTCCTTCTCGGCGGCGGACATCTTGCCGTGCAGCAGGTCGATGCGGGCCTCGGGCAGGATGGCCTTGAGGTCATCGGCGAGCTGGGTGGCGGCGAGGAGTTCCAGCGTGTCGGATTCCTCGATCAGGGCGGTGACGACGAAGGCCTGCCGGCCCCCCCGGATCTGGCCCATCACGAACCCGTAGGCCTGGGCGCGGAAATTGTCCTGAATGAGCTTGGTCTCGATGGGCGTACGGCCCGGCGGCAGTTCGTCGATGATGCTGAGTTCCAGGTCGCCGTACGCGGTGAGGGCTAACGAGCGGGGAATGGGCGTGGCCGACATGACCAGCACGTCCGGCCGCCCGGCCAGCAGCTTGCGGCGCTGCTGCACGCCGAAGCGGTGCTCCTCATCCACCACGGCGAGCCCCAGGTTGTCGAAGCGGACGTTCTCCTGAATCAGCGCCTGCGTGCCGACCACGACATCCACGCTGCCCTCGGCGATGCGGGTCTGCATCTCCAGCTTCGCCTTCGGGGTCATGGCGCCCATCAGCAGGCCCACCCGCACGTCGAGCTGGCCCAGGTACCCGACGAGGTTCGCGTAGTGCTGCCGTGCGAGGATTTCCGTGGGGGCCATCAGCGCGCCCTGGTAGCCGTCGCGCACGGCGAGGTACAGGGCACACGCGGCCACGGCGGTCTTGCCGCTGCCCACGTCGCCCTGTACCAGCCGGGCCATCTGCCGGTCGGAACGCATGTCGTCCGTGATCTCTAGCAGCACGCGGCGCTGCGCGTTCGTGAAGCGGAAGGGCAGCGCTCCCTCGAAGGTATGGATGTCTTCACTCTTTGCGTTGAAACGCTTGCCTTCCAGCACAGCGTCCTCGCCCTGAAGGAGCATCCGCAGTTCCAGGAACAGGTACTCGTCGAAGCGCAGCCGCGCGCTGCCCCGGCTCAGGTGCGCCTCGTCGTGCGGGAAGTGCATGCCCCACAGGGCGTCGCCCAGATCCGTCACGCCGTACTGTTTGCGCCAGTGCGCGGGCAGGTAATCGTCGAGCGGGACGGTCTCCAGCGCCCGGTGCGCGGCGCGGCGCAGGAATTCCTGCGAGATGCCGTCCTTGCTGTCGTAGACGCCCACGATCCGCCCGGTGCTCAGGCTGTCCTGCGCGGCGTCCACCGTCTCCAGGTGCTCCACGCCCAGTTGCACGCTCCGCCCGAACTTCTTCACGCGGCCCGTGAGCACCAGCCGCGCGCCCTCGCGGAGCTGCTTCTCTACCCACGGCTGGTTGAACCACGTGGCCTTCACCCGCCCGCCGGACGGCGTTTCCAGTGTCACATCGATCACCAGCATGCCGGGGCGCGGGCTGCGCCGCGATTTCGCCACCACACGGCCCTCCACCGTCACCTTCTGGCCCTCCTCCACGTCAGCCAAATCGGGCAGTGCCCGGCGGTCCTCATGGCGGTGCGGGTAGGCGTGCAGCACGTCGCGCAGCAGGTGCAGGCCCAGCGACTGGAGCTTGCGCGCTCCGCCTGGCCCGGTGTTCAGGCGCTCCACGGGCGCGTCCGGTGGGAGCCGTTCGCCCGGCGCGGCCACCGGCACCGCCGTCCGGGAGGCCGCCTTCGCCGGCGTGGCCGCCTTCGGCTTGCCGTCCGTCAGCAGCTCAAGCGCCGCCCTCAGCGCCTCCGCTCGTACTTCCGCTTCCCACTCGCCGTACCCCTTCAGGGCCTCGCGCACCTGCGGGAAGGGGTTCCCCAGGGGCGAAGCCAGCAGCTTCTCCACGCCGCCCGCCACCACGCGATTCTGGCAACCGGACGCCAGCTCGGCGCTCAGCGGCCGCCTCAGCTTCTCCCGGAGTTCCGCCACCGTCGCCATTCGGATTGCAGGCTAGCAGAGGGGGCGTTTGCCGTCCCGTGAGGTGGAGATTCCCCACCATCTGGAGAGGAGCCTACGTTGCACCGGGCTTGTTGTCGTCACTGCTTCCCGGCTGACCTTCATGGCTGTCCCGGTGGCATGGGGTGCCTCACCTGCTTTCAATGGTGACCTTCGGTCAGGGGCAGGGTGGAACCCTTCAGATGTGCTGGAGGGTCTTGGGCTGTCACTCCAGCGTCGCCGGCCGCTCACTGGCGCGGCCGCTCTGGCTGGCGGGGATCACGCGCAGCAGGAGGCTCAGGCTGAAGGCGATGACGACCATCACGAGGGCGAGGTCGTAGGCGCGGCGCAGGCCCTCGGCCAGCTGGAAGCCGCCGGCCTGGATGGCGGCGGGACCGATCAGCAGGGCCATGAGCGCCACGCCCAGGGCGCCGCCCATCTGTCGGGCGAACAGCACGCCGCTGGTCACGGCACCGAGTTCGTGGCGGGGACTGGCTTCCTGCGCGGCGAGCAGCAGGCTGAGCATGGCGAAGCCCATGCCGGTGCCGACCGCGAAGCCCAGGACACTGGTGACCCAGAGGGGCGCGTGGACGGCGAAGATCAGCGCGGCGAACATGACGACCAGTACCAGAAACCCGCCCTGCGCGATGCGGGCCAGCGGCACCGTTTTCACCAGCCGCGCGGTGGCGACGGCGGTGATCGTCCAGCCGACGAGCATGGGGGTAAGGATGGCGCCGGCGGCCGTGGCGCCGCCGCCGGTCACGCCCTGAGCGTACAGGGGCAGGTAGGCGATGACGCCGAAATACGCCGCGCCGCCCAGCAGATTCCCGGCGAACGCCACGCGCGGAAGCCGTTCCTGCAGGGCGCGCATGGGGAGCAGCGGGTCGCTGTGGCGGCGCTCGACGAGCACGGCGGCGATCAGGATGACGATGCCGACGCCGACCAGCACCCACTGGCGTTGTTCCAGGCCCCAGACGACCAGGCCGCTGCCGGCGGTGAACAGGCCCGCGCCGAACCAGTCGAGGCGGGCGGGGCGGGGCTGCCCGGTTTCCGGGAGGGAACGCAGCGCGATGACCAGGGCGGCGATGCCGAAGGGCAGACTGGAGTAGAACGTCCAGCGCCACGAGAGGGTTTCGGTGAGCCAGCCGCCCAGCAGCGGCCCCAGCAGCCCGCTGATGCCCCACACGCCGGAAATGAAGGACTGTACGCGGCTGCGTTCGGCCAGGGTGTACAGTTCGCCGATCATGGTGAGGGTCAGGGGCAGCAGCGCGCCGGAACCGATCCCCTGCACGACTCGCGCGGCGATCAGGGTAGACATGTTCTGGCTCACGCCGCACAGGGCCGAGCCGATCAGGAAGATCACGACGCCCCACAGGTACAGGCGGCGGCGGCCCATGATGTCGCTGGCGCGGCCCCACAGGGGGCTGGACACGGTGCTGGTCAGCAGGTACACCGCGAAGGGCAGGGCGTAGAGGTTCTCGCCGCCCAGGTCTTTGATGACGCTGGGCATGGCGGTCGCGACCACGCTGGCCTCCAGCGCGGCCAGGAACACGCCAATCACGAGGCCCACGGTGGCGAGTTGCCGCACCTGCGGGGAAATGGAGGGCAGGGGAGCGGAGGTGGGCGCAGTCACCTGGGCAGCGTACTCCCGACCGTCACGTGAAGATTGCGTGGCTGGTTTCATCCACCCTGAATCGTTACAGTCGGGCCATGACCACCCTACCTTCGAAGTTGCACCAGCGGCCACTTGGCCGCACCGGCATGAACGTCACGGAGATCGGCTACGGCGCCTGGGGCATCGGCGCGGACGCCTGGGTCGGCGCGAAGGACGACGAGAGCCTGACGGCCCTGCGCCGCTATGTCGAGCTGGGCGGCAATTTCATCGATACGGCCATGGGCTACGGCAGCGGCCACAGCGAGACACTGGTTGGGCAGGTCGCCCGCGAGCACCCCGGTACGCTGGTCGCCACGAAGGTCAGCCCCAAGAACGGAGAGTGGCCAGCCGCCGACAGAACGACCGCCGAGGCGGCTTTCCCCGGCGAGTACGTGATCCGCATGACCGAAGCCAGTCTGGAACGCCTGGGTCTGGGAACCATTGACGTGCAGCAGTTCCACGTGTGGAACGACTCCTGGCTCGGGCAGGGAGACTGGCAGGACGCCGTGGCGCAGCTCAAGCAGAGTGGCAAAATCCGGGCTTTCGGCATCAGCATCAACGACCACCAGCCGAACAACGCTGTGAAGGCCGTCGAGGCGGGCGTGGTCGAGACGGTTCAGGTCATCTACAATGTCTTCGACCAGGCCCCACAGGATCGTCTGCTGGATGCCTGCCATGCCAACGGGGTGGGCGTGATCGTGCGGGTGGCGCTCGACGAGGGCAGCCTGACCGGCACCATCACGCCCGACACGACCTTCCCGGAGGGCGACTGGCGCAACCGGTACTTCGGCGGGGATCGCAAGACCGAACTCCAGGGGCGCCTCCGGGCCGTCGAAACGGATCTGGGCATCGGCACGGATCGGCTGGCCGAAACCAGCCTGCGCTTCGTGCTCTCGCACCCGGCTGTCAGCACCGTGATTGTGGGCATGCGCTCCGTGCGCAATGTGGAACGCAACGTGGCCCTGGCTGACGGGAAGGGCCTTCCCGCCGAGCAGGTGCAGAAACTGCACGCCCACCGCTGGGATCGCAACTGGTACCAGCCCGCACAGCAATAGGCCCAACGCAGGAGAAGGCAGCTTGATCGCTCCCTGGCCTTCTGTGACCATCGGCCCGCCCTCTGCCACACTGTCCGCATGGTGACCCGCGCTGAACTCGAAGCCCGTGAGGGAGCGACCCTGGCCCCCTACGCGACCCTCAGCCAGGACACGCGTGGGCGGGAGTACCCGGAAGCCGAGAGTGCCACCCGCACCGCCTTCCAGAAAGACCGCGACCGGGTGCTGCACACCACCGCCTTCCGGCGCCTGGAAGCCAAGACGCAGGTGTTTCTGAACGCCAGCGGCGACCATTACCGCACCCGCCTGACCCACACCCTGGAAGTGCAGCAGGTCGCCCGCAGCGTCGCCCTCACGCTCGGGCTGAACGAGACCCTGGCCGAGACCATCGCCCTGGCCCACGACCTCGGCCACCCTCCGTTCGGCCACGCGGGTGAGCGCGTCCTGAACGACCTCATGGAGGTTCACGGCGGCTTCGACCACAACGCGCAGGCCCGCCGGATCGTCACGCTGCTCGAATTCCGCCGGCCCGACGTGCCCGGCCTGAACCTCACCCTCGACACCCTCGACGGCCTGAACAAACACGACCGCGCGGATCTCGGCCGCCCCAGCCTGGAAGCGCAGGTCGTGGATGCTGCCGACGCCCTCGCCTACACCGCCCACGACCTCGACGACGGCCTGCGCAGCGGCCTGATCACCCCGGATCAGCTCGCCACCCTGCCTCTGTGGCAGGCGCTCACCCAGCGGGCCGAGCTGCGATCCACCACCATCACGGACAGCGAACGCCGCTCCCTGCACCGCGAACTCCTCGGCTGGCTCATCACGGATCTCAGCGTCACCAGCGACGCCAGCATCCGGGCCAGCGGCATCACGGGCGCCCCCGACGCCCGCGCCCAGCCCCGCAACCTGATCACGTACAGCGACAGCATGCGCGAACTGCTGCGGGACACGGCCACGTTCCTGCAACAGAACCTCTACCGCCACTGGCGGGTCGAGATGCAGGTCGAGCAGGCCACCCGCGTCCTGACCACCCTGTTCCACGCCCTGGTCGGGCGGCCCAGCATGTTGCCGCCACTTTACCAGCGCTGGGCCACGGAACGCGGCACGCACCGGGCCGTCTGCGATTACATTGCCGGCATGACCGACCGGTACGCGCTGGACATCCACGCCAGCCTCACCCCACCCGGCAGCGCCACCCCCTGGCCCCGCTGACGCTCCCGCCCCTGCGTTGACACCCTGCCGCCCCCCTGCTACATTGACTGCCGCCTGTCCACCCGGACTGGCAGCCCACGGTGCGCGGGTGTAGCTCAGCTGGTTAGAGCGCACGCCTGATAAGCGTGAGGTCCCCAGTTCAAGTCTGGGCATCCGCACCACCTCAAGCCCCCGCACGCAGCGGGGGCTTCTGCTGTCCTGGCTCAACTCGACAGCGGTGCCAAGTCGTCTTCGTCCGGTTCGGTCGCCTTGCCGAACCGGCGCGGCATGCCGTGCTCAGGCCGAGTGCGCCTCGCGGCCCAGCACGGTTCTGAGGACGTCGCTGATCGTCACGACGCCCAGCAGGTCTCCATCCAGGGTGATGACAGGCAGGCCGTGGACGTCCAGCGCCAGCATCTGCGTGAGGGCGTCGTGCATGGGCGTGCCCTCGCGCAGGAATCCGGTCGGTGGCCGCATCAGGTCGCGTACCGTGCGGCCCTCCAGCAGTAACTGCGCGCCCATCACGGTCGGGCCGTGCCCCGCCTGCGCGAGTTCCACGGCGCTCGTCACGTCCGTCTCGTGCAGCAGGCCCACCAGCGTGCGGCCTTCCAGGGCGGGGAGCACCCGCAGGCGACTGATCTTCAGGCGGGCGGCCCCATCGGCCGCGGGTGAGTCGGCCGGCACGCTCACCACGGCCGTGGTCATGTGCTGTTCCACCGCGCCCCATTCCAGGCGTGCGGCGCGGTTCGCGGCCCGCAACACGTCCGTCAGGGTCAGCATGCCAACCACGCGACCGTCGTCGTCCAGCACGGGCAGACCGCCCACGTGCCGGTCGAACATGGTCGTCATCGCACGTTCCAGGGGCTCCGTGTCCTGCGCCGTATGAACCGGGGTGCGCATGGCGTCCCGCACCCGGACGCGCCCGGCCCGCCCGGCGAAGTCCCAAGGGGTCAGGCCCTCGCTCAGGGGGGGCAGGTGGGAGCGGATTTCACCGTCCGTGAGGATGCCGACCAGCCGTCCGTCGTGCAGCACGGGCAGGCGTTTCACATGCAATTCCTGCATTTTCACCACGGCCTCGGGCAGCGTGTCGTTCGGATCGGCGGTCACAGCGCGGGTGTGCATGGCGTCCCTGACTAACATAGTGAATCCTCCTGCGCTTACCTTCGGGTTCGCGTGTTACGGAGGCATTACGGCATGCTGGTCAGCCCTTCGGCCGATACGCTGGCCGCGAACGGACGGGCAGACTGGGTGGATGACGTCCAGCCAGCCCGGGGCCCTGATTCTGATCAACGGCGCGTCCAGCGCGGGGAAGTCCACGCTCGCGCAGGCGCTGCAAGGCGCCCTGCCCGCGCCCTTCCTGCACTTCAGCCTGGACTTCTTCCTGTTCGGAGATCGGGTGCTGCCCCGCACGCCACAGGGCAAGCTCCGCGACTGGACGACGATCCGCCCGCAGGTCTTCCAGGGCTTCAACCGCTGCCTGCCCGCGCTGCTCACCGCCGGGAACAACCTCGTCGTGGATTACATCATCGAGACGCCGCAGATGTGGAGCGAGTTCCGCACGCTGCTTGCGGGCTACGACGTGTTTCTGGTCGGCCTGGACTGCCCCGTGGCTGAACTCGAACGCCGGGAACACGCGCGTGGCGACCGGGGCATGGGCGACGCGCGTCGGGACGCCCTGACCGTACATACGTTTACCGCATACGACCTGGAACTTTCGTGTCAGACGCCGCTGGCGAACAACGTTCTACGGGTGATCCGAGAATGGGCAGGCAGGAGCGAGCGGGCGCAGCGGGTTTTTCCCGCTGTGCCCCTCCTCTGAACATGACCCCTGATCTGTTCCGAACCAGAAGTCTTTCTGGCGCGTCCGCTCAGGGCCCCACGTAGGGCAGGTCGTAACTGAGGTCGGCCAGGCGGGGTTTGCAGGTGTCCTGAACCGGCGTGTACTGCAGCGCCACCGGGCGGCTGCCCAGGCGCAGCACGCGCACCTCGTAGACGGCCAGCGCGCACTCGGGCATGCTCGGCGGGACGCCCTGAACATTCATGGTCAGGCGGCTGCCGCTGAAGCTGTACGTGCCATGCGGGAACGGTGCCGCCGGCTGGGCGGTTCCTGCCACGGTGGACGAGAGGACGAAGGTGCCATCCGCGGCGTACCGGATGAACCCCATGCTGTTCGACGGTGCGAACGCCGGGTTGTGCTGGTACTGCTTCCAGACGCCCGTGATGTCGCTCGCCTGACTGGCCAGCACCACGCAGGGCCTGTCCTGCCCCGCCTCACAGGCCACCAGGGCGGGATACGGCCCGGCGGCGGGCGCTGCCGCCGGGGTCTGGGCCAGGGTCGGCGCGCAGGACAGCAGCAGGCCGGTGAGTCCGAGCTTCAGGACGTGGAATGGGGTCGGGTGGCGGGACGCAGTCATGGACGTGGCGCTCTGGAGCTGGGTACGGTTCATGGAATGCCTCCGGTCCCCGGGGATGTCCTCATTACGACCGTCCAACAGGGGAAATTCAAGCTGGATGTCGTGCCACGCGGCGTACCATGGGTCGTACCGGCGGGGTCGTACCCGCCGGATCGTGGGGGGCACGTGACCGGGGACAGGGCATTCGGGCAGGAGGTGCGCGAGCGGCGGCGGACGCTGGGGCTGACCCAGAAGAAACTGGCCCGGCTGCTCGGCTGCTCGCCCGTCACCGTGCAGAAGCTGGAGGAAGGCCACCGCCGCCCTTCCCCCCACCTGGCGCGGGCGCTGGCGCAGCACCTGAACATAGGCGCGGCGGAAATAGTTGCATTCCTGCGCTCGGCTCAGGAGGCGCCTGTCATCCCGCGTCGGCCCGTCACACCGCCTGGGAACCCGGTGCCGGACGGCACCCGCAGCAGCGCGCTGCCGACCCCCCCGACTCCTTTCCTGGGCCGCGCACCGGAACGCCGGACGCTCGCCCGCCTGCTCACGCGGGGAGCGCGTCCCGTCGTGACCCTCATCGGGCCGCCCGGCGTCGGCAAGACCCGCCTGGCCCTGGAGGTGGCCCGTGACGTGCAGGCCGAATTCGAGCAGGTGCACTTCATTCCCCTCACCACGGTGCTGGACGCGCGGCAAGTCTGGGCGCAGACCGCGCGACTACTGGGCCTCACGCTGGGCGCGCGCCCCCCCCTCGACCGCCTCGCGGTGCATTTGGGCCGTCGCCGGATCCTGCTGGTGCTCGACAACTTCGAACACGTCCTGGCCGCCGCGGCCGACCTTCACACGTTGCTGGAGCAGGCGCCCGGCGTGCGTGTACTGGTCACCAGCCGCGAGGCCCTGCACTTGTCCGCCGAACAGGTCTGGGCGCTCGCCCCGCTTGGCCTGCCGTCGCCGGAGCCTCAGGCGCTGGCCCGCTTGCGCCGGGTGCCGGCGGTCGCCCTGTTCACTGAGCGGGCGGCCGCGAGCTGGCCGGAGTTTCGCCTGACAGCGAGTACAGCGCCAGACGTGGCCCGGATCGTCCGCTGGTGTGACGGGCTGCCGCTGGCGCTGGAACTCGCGGCGGGCCAGATCGGGCCGCTCAGTGCCGCCGAGGTCTGGGCGGCGCTGCAAGCTGCGCCGCTGGCCCTGCTGGGTGAGGGCCCGCTGGACGTGCCTGCGCGGCAGCGCAGCGTCCATGCGGCCGTGGCCTGGACCTACGACCGGCTGGATCACGGTCTACAGCAGGACTTCCGGCACCTGGGCGTGTTCGTCGGCGGGTTCAGCGCCGCAGCGGCCGGAGCGCTGGGGGTGGCCCGCCTGGCCCTGGACGCCCTGCTCAGGCTCGGCCTGGTACGCCGCCACGAGTTCCAGGGCCGGTACAGCCTGCTTGAACCTCTTCGGGCCTTCGCGCTGGAGCACTTGGCGTTCCACGGGGAACTGGACGCCGCCCAGCAGGAGCACGCCACCCAGCTGCTGCACTCCCAGGACACCCCGATCTGGCGGTCGCTTGGGTGGGTGGCCGCTGAGCTGGACAACGTGCGGGCGGCCCTGCGCTGGGCCATCGGCCACGCCCGGCCTGACCTGGCCCTGCGGCTGGCGCTGGGGGTCAGCTGGTACCTGGAAATTCACGGCCTCCAGAGAGAGGAGCTCGCGTGGTTCGACGAGGCGCTGGCCGTGGACGGGGGGAACGCCGCCCTGCGCCTACAGGTCATGGTTCGCTCAGCGACGCCAGCGTGGCAGGTGGGCCGGCATGCCCTGGCCGCCGGGCGGCTGCACGCGGCACTACCCCACGTCCGGACGCTGGGTGCCGCCGAGGAGGTCGGTGTCCTCATGACGCTGGGTCGAGTGGAATTCGAACAGGGAAACGTAGAGGAGGCACTTCAGCATCTTGAGGCCGCACGGCGGCTTGTCGAACCTGGGTTCGGCGTCAGTCTGAACGCGGGCCTGAGGTTTCACTTGGCCGATGTCCACGCGGCCTTGGGCGAGCCCGGTCAGGCCCGCGCGGACGTGACCGGGGGTCTAGCCCTGTGCCAGCAGGAGCCCGGCCTATTCTGGGAAGCGCACCTGCTGACGGTTCAGGCTGCCCTGGATCTGAACGACGGTCAGGTGCTTTCCGCCCGCCGGGCATTGGCCCGCGCCCTGGACGTGCTGGCCCCGACCCTGCATACCCGCATTCTGACCCTGGCGCTGTCCTATCTGGCCTGCACGTACGCCACCCAGGGGGCAGACTCCGCCGAATTGCAGTGGGCCGCGCGACTGTGGGGGCTGGTGGAGGCGCAGCGGGAGGCGAGTGCCCAGCCCCTGGCTGCGCCCCATCAGGCCGATCTCGCCCGGTTCATGCGGGCGGCCGAGCGGCACGTGCCAGCGGCCGCGTGGCAGGCGGCCTGGGCGGATGGCCGCGCCCTGGAGCTCCACGCCACCTGGAAGGACAGTCTCGACCGCCTTCGTACGGAGGTCAGTGTCCTGACGCTGGGCGTTCCGGTGACCCGGCCGTCCCTCAAATCAGGCTGAGTTCGCTGCCCGCGTCCAGGTGCGCGAGGTGCTCCGGCAGGTTGCCGGGTCTGTCCATAACGATCTGCTCGGCCTTGTAACTGCTGCGCACCAGGGGGCCGGACACGACCTCCATGAAGCCCAGAGCCATGCCCTCGGTGCGGATCTCGTCGAATTCGGCGGGGGTCACGTAGCGCTCCACCGGCAGGTGGTGCATGGTGGGCCGGAGGTACTGCCCGAAGGTCAGGACGTCCACCCCGGCGGCGCGGCAGTCGGCCATGGCTTCGCGGATCTCCTCGCGGGTCTCGCCCAGGCCCAGCATGATGCTGGTCTTGGTGATCACGTCCGGCCGGGCCTGCTTGGCGTGGGCCAGCACGGCCAGGGTCTGGTCGTAGTCGGCGCGGATGTCGCGCACGGGGTGGGTCAGGCGGCGCACGGTCTCCAGATTCTGGGCGTAGGTGTCCACGCCGCTGTCCAGCACCAGATCCACGCAGTGCGTGTTCCCGCCGAAGTCCGGCGTCAGGGCCTCCACGCGCGTCTCGGGGTTCAGCTTCTTGATGGCCGTGACGGTTTTCGCGAAGTGGTACGCGCCGCCGTCTGGCAGATCGTCCCGGTCCACCGAGGTCAGCACCACGTACTTCAGTCCCATCAGGCCCACGCTCTCGGCCACGTGCTGCGGTTCGTCCAGATCGAGTTTGCCCATGGGGTTACCGGTGTCCACGGCGCAGAACCGGCACGCGCGGGTGCAGATGTGGCCCATCAGCATGAAGGTGGCCGTGCCGCGCGACCAGCATTCGCCGATGTTCGGGCACATGGCCTCCTCGCACACGGTGTGCAGGCGGTGCTCCTTGACGATCTTGCGCACCTCGCCGTACACGCCGCCGGTGGGGATCGTGACCTTGAGCCACTCGGGTTTCTGCTCGCGCACGCGGACGCTGTCCTTGCGGTAGATGCCGTTCTTGACGAACTTCGCTTCTTTCTCGGGCGGTGTGGTCTGGGTCATGTGCGTCAACTCCCCACTGCCGCGAACTGTGGCAGCGTCCAGTCGTAGGGTTCGAAGGTGGCGGCAAAGGCGTCGGCAAGGGCCGTGCGGGCCTCGGCCATGCTCGCCGTGCGGGTTGCGCCACGCCGGTCGTACTCGCGCTCCACTGAGGTCATCTGCGTGTCGGTCAGGCCGCAGGGCACGATCAGGTCGAAGTGCGCGAGGTTCGTGGTGACGTTCAGCGCCAGCCCGTGAAGGGCCACGTGGCGTTTCACGGCCACGCCGAACGACGCGATCTTCTGGTCGTAGGTGTGACCGTTCACCGCACGCGGCTCGACGTAGACCCCCGCGTAGCCGGGGTTCGGGCGGGCGTCGTCCAGCCCCAAAGTGTGCAGGGCCGTGATGGTCGCGTCCTCCAGCAGCCGCAGGAAGTCCACGACCCGGCGGCCCACCGGGAAGATCGCGTACGCGACGAGTTGGCCGGGGCCGTGGTACGTGACGTCCCCGCCGCGCTCAACCTCCAGCACCTCGATGCCCTGAGCCTCCAGGTAGGCCCGCGTGACGATGATGTTCGTGCCTTCCCGCGCCTTGCGGCCCAGCGTGAGCACTGGCGGGTGCTCGACCAGCAACAGCGTGGGCGGCGTCGTGCCGTCCACGACCTGGGCGTGCAGCTCGCGTTGCAGCGCCCAGGCGTCGCGGTAGGGCAGGGTTCCCAGGTCGCGCAGCACGTAGGAAGGGGGGGCGGACATGCTGTGGATTCTAAACCGGCCCTGCGGCCCGTTACCGTGTCAGCAGCCGAGATTCCGGCCCGATTGACCAACGCGGGTGGTAGGTGGCGGCATTCCTGCTGATGGACACGCCGGGCAGATCGTCCAGATCCTCTGGACACCTCGGCCATCCGGCCGATTGGCGTGGTCTGCCCTGTACCGCCAGACTGCGCCATGCCCACCCTCGTTCCCCCGAGCGAAACGTTCAAGGACAGCTTTCTGGACGCCGTGCGCGAGGCCCAGGCGACCGGCAGCGGCCTGGGTGACACCCTAGGCTTCAACGTCGCTGAGATCGAACGCAACTTTCCGGCCTTCCTGATCAACCTGAACCGCTTCGTGCCGCCCGCCGTCCCGCCGGAGGGCTTCGTGAATTCCGAACCGTTGTGGCTGGTCGAGGGCGACACCTATCTGGGCCGCGTCAGCCTCCGCCACACCCTGAACCGGAGGCTGCGCGAGTTCGGCGGGCACATCGGCTACGAGATCAGACCAGGTGAGCGCCGCAGGGGCTACGCCACCCTGGCCCTGCGGCTCGCGCTGGAGCGTGCCCGCGCCCTGGGACTGTCGCGCGTGCTCGTCACCTGCGACCTGGACAACCTCGGCTCGCGTCGGGTCATCGAGACGAACGGCGGCGAACTGGAGTGAGAATTTCTGGTGCCGGACTATCACGACCAGCCGATCCGCCGGTACTGGATCACCGTGGCCGCCTGACAAGGCCTGCACGGTCGAACAAGGGGCCGGGCAGAGCGATAAGCAGCGAAGCCGATTCTTTCAGAACAACAGTTGGACTCGGTGTGGTGTCAGTCGTTGCCGTTGCGGATGTCGTCGGCCCTGTCTTTGAGTTCCTCGGACAGGTGCTCCAGGGTCGCGACCTTCTGCTCGTCGGGCGCCCCCGTATTCCCCACGTGCTCGGCCACCGCATGACCGATGCGGCGCAGGGCTCCCAGCTGCACGGGAGCGGCCTCGTCGAGCTCACCGATCCGCTGAACGATGTCCTCACCGGCTCCGGCCAGCGCTTCGGCTTCCGAACCCGCGCTAATGAGCCGCAGGTCACGGATCTTCTGCTGGTGTTCGGCGATCACCTGATCGAGTTTGTGCACCTGCTCCAGCGTGTCGGCCTGCGCGTGGGCCGAGGCGATGATGGTATGCAGCGCGTCGACCTGCACCTGCACGCGTGACTGGATGTTCTTCAGCCGGGCCACGCTGATGTCCGTGATCGGCGTCGAGGTCACGTCTTGCAGCGCCTGCCGCACCAGCTCGTCGACATGCCGCGCGATCTCCAGCTGTCCCTCGCTGCTGCTGAGCACGCCGTGGATCGTGGCGACATGGCCGGCCCGCTCCTCGTCGCCGCTTCCCAGCGACAGGCTGCGGAGTTTCTCCCCGGTCAGATCCACCACGTGCCGGAGGGCCTCGGTCGCGACCAGCCCTTCATGTCCCGCGCGGATGATGCTCTCGAGCGTGCTGGACTGCGCCCACCCGGCGGCGCCCACGTGCTCACGGGCCTGTACCTCGGCCAGGCGCCGGCGTTGCCCGGCGGCCGCCTGCTCGGCGCCGGCCAGATAGTCGTCTGGATTGGGGGGGATCACGTGCCGATCCTGTCGCTTCAGCTGCATTGCAAGTGTGAGCGGAGTGCCGCTTGTCCAGACGTAGCCTGATCGTGTATATTGTCGCGGTTTGGTCGGTCGCCAGCGTGCGACCGGCCTGAGTACCGGAGTACGAACGTCTCTGCCCGCCCATGCGGGAGTGTGGGACGGTCCGCTGCCCAGAGGAGTTCATCATGCAGAGCAGCATCAAGACGAACCGTGGCGCGATCCTGCGCGCCGTCGAGCAGCCCCACATCAAGACCGATCACCCGGATTTCCGTCCCGGCGACACCGTGCGTGTGGAGACGAAGGTCGTGGAAGGCACCCGCACCCGCAACCAGGCCTTCGAGGGCGTGGTCATCGCTATGAACGGCTCGGGCAGCCGCAAGAGCTTCACCGTACGCAAGATCAGCTTCGGTGAGGGCGTGGAGCGTGTGTTCCCCTTCAGCAGCCCGCTGCTCGCCAAGGTCACGGTGCTGGAACGCGGCAAGGTGCGCCGCGCCAAGCTGTACTACCTGCGCGACCTGCGTGGCAAGGCCGCCCGCATCAAGAGCGACCGCAGCCGCGTGATGAAGGACGCCGCCAACGCCAAGTCCGCCAAAGCCACCGCCGCCAGCGCTCAGGCCACCACGGCCGAGCCTGCGGCCGATCCCCAGGGCGAGTAAACGCCCGGGTGATCCTCAGAGCGCCGCTTCCCGGTTGGGAGGCGGCGCTCCTCTGTGGTTCCGTCCACCCGTGCCGGGGCTGCCCTCGGGGAGCCTCGGCTGCTAGGCTCCGGCGATGAGCGCTGCCCTTCCCGTGACCCTGCCCCTGCTGATGGCCTTCGATCTGGACGGCACGCTGATCCCGGATCGGGGCGACCGCGTGGCCGACGACGTCGTGAGCGCGCTGGGGCGGCTGCGGAACGCTGGCGTGAAGCTGGCGATCATCACGGGGCGGGACGTGTCGCCCTCGCGGGTGCGGGCGGCGGTGCAGCCGGACGCGGTGGCCACGAACAACGGCGGCCGGATCGAGGTGAACGGCACGCTGCATTCCGAGGCGATCTTCACGCCGGACGATCTGGAGGCGGTGCTGGCGCATGAACTCGACGGCGCGCGGGTGGTGCTGTTCACGGCCGAGCGGCTGTACGTGGATGTGCCGGCGGGCACCGAGCCCGAGCCGTGGATGGAGGTGCGCGGGTACGCGCCGCTGGTGGACGCGCCGCGTGACGCGATCCTGAAGGTCGGGTACTTCCATGCGCATGTGGCGGGCTTCGCGCAGCGTCTGCGGGACTCGCATCCGCATCTGGTGCTCACGGGCGCGCAAGATCCATATCCGCATTTCCTGACCGTGACGCCCGAGGGAGCGCACAAGGGCGCGGCCCTCTCGCTGATCGCGGACGCGCTGGAGGTGCCGCACGCGCGAACCGTGGCCTTCGGGGACAGCGACAACGACGAGGCGATGCTGGAGGTGGCCGGGTACGCGGTGCAGGTGGGCACCCTGCCGCTGCTGGCGCGTCATGCCCATACGCAGGTGAGCGAGCAGACTGACCTGGGGGCCTTTCTGCAGGCGTGGGCGGATCAACTGTCGCTGCCATGAACCTTCCGTGGTCGGGCAGGCGCTTGACAGATCGCGTACATGTAGGTACTTTAATTACATGTTGGTTCGGGGGGGGAATACGTGAACAGCCAGTACGCCGTGGCCGTCCACATCCTGGCCCTGATCAGCACCTTCCCTGATCATTCCAGTTCCGCGGACATCGCCGACAGTGTGGGCACCAATCCCGTCGTGATCCGGGGCGTGACCGGCCAGCTGCGCCGCGCGGGCCTGCTGAGCACGCAGCGTGGCGTGGCCGGTGCGACCCTGACCCGTCCGGCGGCACAGATCACCCTGCTGGATGTCTACCGGGCGGTGAACGGCGACGCGTCCGTCTTCCGGCTGCACGACCATCCGCACCCGCAGTGTCCGGTCGGCGCGAACATCCAGGGAACCCTGGAACAGCGCTTCGGGGTGGCACAGGCGGCCATGGAACGGGAACTGGAACGCACCACGCTGGCCGACGTGATGTCGGACCTCGCGGTTCGGGCGGGCTGATTTTTTTTGACCAACATGTAAGTGGTTTGTTTACACCCAGGCGTTCGCCCCCATTCACCCCAGGAGCCTCCCATGACGCAGTCCCACCCCGCGCAGTCCGGTGTCCAGCAGCCCCCCACCATCGCCATCACCGGAGCCACCGGCCACCTCGGCCGCCTCGTCGTCCAGGCCCTGCTGAACCGCGGCGTGCCCGCCAGCAGCATTGCCGCTCTCGTGCGCGATCCTGCCAAGGCCACGGACCTCGCCGCACAGGGCGTCCATGTCCGGCAGGCCGACTACACCCAGCCCGACACGCTCGGCAGCGCCCTGACCGGCATCCACAAACTGCTGCTGATCTCCAGCAGCGACATGACCGACCGCCCCGGCCAGCACCGGAACGTCATTGAGGCCGCCAAGACGGCTGGCGTGCAGCTCATCGCGTACACCAGCATCCTGAATGCCGACACGACCACCATGCTGCTGGCCGCCGACCACCAAGCGACGGAAACCGCCCTGCGGGCCTCCGGCCTTCCCTTCACGCTGCTGCGGGACGGCTGGTACTTCGAGAATTACACCGGCACCCTGGCCCAGACCCTCCCGCACGGCGTCATGCTGGGCGCCGCCAGCGACGGTCAGCTGACGCCCGCCACCCGCCAGGATTACGCCGAGGCGGCCGCAGCCGTCCTCGCCACCGACGGGCACGAGAACGCCACCTACGAACTCGGCGGGGACGAGACCTTCACGCTCGACCAGATCGCCGCCGAAATCAGCCGCCAGAGTGGCCAGCCCTACGCCTACGTGAACCAGTCGGTGCCGGAGTACACCAGCGCCCTGATCGGCTTCGGTCTGCCTGCGGGCCTCGCCGGCGTCCTCGCCGACAGCGACGCCGCCATTGCCCGGGGTGACCTCCGCACGGACAGCGGGGATCTGCGCCGTCTGATCGGCCGACCCAGCACGTCCCTGACCGACGCCGTCGCTGCGGCCCTCCAGGGCTGAGGACGATCTCGGCTCGTAGCTGAGGCGACCCCTGATCGGGTGACGGGTGGACGGAAAGGCGGGCGAGGATTCTGAATCCCCTCGCTCGCCTCCCTGTACCGCGACCGCGCTTATTTGGCAGTCAGCGTGAACGAATCCAGGATCTCGCGCCCGGACGCCATGACGTCGGCGGGCGTGCCGGTCGGGGTCATGAGCGTCGTGGTGAACAGGCGGTTGCTTTTCAGGACGATCATCTGGGTCCAGCGCACCGGGCCGCCGTCGCCATCGCCGGAATACGACCACAGGATGGCCGACTGACCGCTCACCCGGATGGTCTTCTCGCCCAGCATCTTGAGGTTCGGCACGTCCTTCTGGAGCTGCCGGGAGTACAGGTCACGGAAATCCGCGAGCGTCGCCTTGATGGACGGCTGCACGTCCTGCACGATCACGGTCACGGTGGGCCGCAGGCCGTTCACGGTCTGGTTCAGGAAGGCGACATCGGTGCCCGGCACGTTCTTCAACGGCGTCCAGCCCTGACCGCCCGGCATGCGGATGCTGTAGCCCTTCGGACTCGTCGCCGTGACCGCCTCGATCGACTTCGCGGGAGCAGGCGCAGGGGCGGGCGTGGCCGCAGGAGTCGCGGATTGAGCGAGGGTCACAGGCAGCGCCAGGGCAGCAAGCAGGGTCAGGGTCAGGACGAAACGATTCACGTCCCGAAGGGTAGTGCGTGAAGGTGAGCTGAACCTGACGCAGCGCGGATTCGCGGCTCCAGCTGAATATTCCTCGAATGACATTCTCTGCGTATCATGAACCCCCCTGGTATCCGGTCATCTGTGCACCATGCCTATAACGGAAGCATGATCCGTATCCTCACGGCAGGCCTGCTCACCTCGATCCTCGCCGCGTGCAACTTCGGTCCGCCGGTGGCCACGACCAGCGGCTACATCCTGAGCGGCAGCAGCGTGTTCCCGGAGGGCATCACGCATCAGGCGGGCAGCAGCGCCTTCTACGTGGGCAGCACCACTGACGGAACGATCTTCAAGGGCAAGCTGGGCACCGCGGCCACGCAGGTGTTCCTCCCGGCCGAAGCTGCCCGTCCCACCGCCGTCGGCCTGAAACTCGACCCGCAGGGCCGCCTATACATCGCCGGTGGCGCGACCGGCAAGGTGTTTGTGTACAACGTCGCGACCAAGGCCCTGGTGCAGAGCTTCGACACGCCCGCCGTGAGCGCCACCTTCCTGAACGACATTGCGCTCACCGCCGACGCGGCGTACATCACGGACTCGCAGCGTCCAGTGCTGTTCCGCCTGGCACGCACACCCACCGGCCTCGGGACGCTGGACGCGTGGCTCGACCTGAGCGGCACGCCAATCACCTATGGTGCGGGCTTCAACCTGAACGGCATCGCGTCCACGCCTGACGGTAAGTACCTGCTCGTGGTGCAGTCCAACACCGGCAAGCTGTACCGGATCACCGTGGCCGACAAGAGCGTCACGGAGATCGACCTGGGCGGCGAGACCCTCACCAACGGAGACGGCATGCTGCTCGACGGCCAGACCCTGTACGTGGTGCGGAACCAGAACGCCCTGATCGTGCCCGTGACCCTCTCGGCGGACTTTGCCAGCGGCACGGTCGGCAGCAGCTTTACGGACGCCACCCTGAAGTACCCGACCACCATCGCCCTGAGCGGTTCGGCGCTGCTGGTCGTGAATTCTCAGTTCGATAAGCGCGGCACCGGCCTCACGCCGGAACTGCCGTTCACGGTCTCTACCGTCGCGCTGCCTCGATAAATCCGGTCAAGCGGTCAGCCGTCACGCCTGATTCCTGGCGGTTCGGAGCGGTTAGCCGTCCGTTTCTCCAGCACGCGACTGAATTCCACCCGGCCCGCCCGAAGGCCCAGGTGGTGGGTAAGACCGGCGGGCGCATCGGCTTCACGGTGCGCGATCACCATGACGTGTGTGCCGGTGCGCGCCAGATCAGGAAGCAGCGCCAGAAAGCGTGCGCGTGACGCCGTGTCGAGGAAGTCCAGACCCTCGTCCAGGATCAGCACCCTGGGGCGGTGGACGACCGCGCGGGCCAGCAGCAGCCGCCGGAGTTGCCCCTGGGACAGGGTCTCCGCGTTGCGTTCCAACAGGTCGGCGATCTCCAGCGCCTCCGCGATCTCCGTGACGGCGCACAACTGGCTGGGGGAGAGGGCGGCGGTGAAGCCCTCCGTGCCCTCCCATGCACTGCCGATCACGTCCTCTCCCGTCCATTCGCGCCGCTGGCGCACCGATAGTTCCGCGCTGACCAGCCCGGTGGAGCGGCGGCGCTCCGTGTGCAGATCGCGCGCCACGTAGGAGTGCTCCACCGTGCCGCCCCGAGCGGGCCAGAATTCGCCCGCGATCACGCGGGCCAGCGTGCTCTTGCCGCTGCCGTTCCCGCCCGTGACCAGCCAGTGCTGTCCTGCACGCCACGTCCAGTCCAGTGGCCCCAGCGCCCTATGCCCGTTGCGCCATACTTCCGCGGCGCTCAGGCGGATCAGGTCACCCGTGCCGGGCGGGGTGGGCAGGCCGCCCGGCGGGTTCGTTGCGACGGGAGCCGGCACCTGGCCCACGATCCGGCCTCCCTCGACCTGCACGGTGCGCCAGGGCAGCGCCGGCGCCTCGTCCGGCCGGTGCGTGGCCAGCACGATGGCGACCCCGGACGCGTGGATCTCCCGCAGCACGCTCCCCAGTTCCATGCAGGCTTCCGCACTCAGGCCGTCCGTGAACTCGTCCAGCAGCAGCAGTTCCGGCGAGGGCATCATGGCGCGGGCCAGCCCCACCCGCCGCCGCTGCCCGTGGCTGAGCGTCCGCAGGTCACGCTCCAGCAGGTGGTCGATCCCGGTCAGGGCCGCGACTTCCACCAGCCTCGCCGAGGCGGTCGCGCTGCCGCCCCAGAGGTTGAGCGTGTCGCCCTCGAAGCTTGCCAGCAGGGCGTCCCGTACGGTCTGCACCCATTCACGGGTCAGTGCAAAGGCCTCGGCGTCCGGGCCGACCACGTTCAGGGCGCGCCGGGCCTGCACCGCGTTCGTGCGCGCCACACCCCCCAGCCCGTACAGGCGCGAGCCCTTCACCGGCGCGACCTCGCCCGACAGCAGACGCAGCAGCGTGGTCTTCCCGCCGCCGTTCGGCCCGGCCAGCCGCACGGCCTCACCCGGCTGGACGCTCAGCGTCACGCCCTCAAGCAGGGTACGGCCCCCGGCGATCACGGTCACATCGGTCAATTCCACCAGCGGCAATGGCATCGGGAAGAAGTGTAGTGCGTGGGTGTGGCGCGTGTCCGGCGGCTGTTCCCCTCCCTGTGTTGTGCTGTGTCCATGCCGCGCACGCTGCATCTGATCAAACATGGCAAGCCCCGACTGATCCCCGGCATTCCTGCGCACGAGTGGGAACTGGCCGACGACGCCCTGGAGCACCTCGATGGCCTGATCGCCCGACTCTCCCCACCGCCGCACCTCATCGTGTCCAGCTTCGAGCCCAAGGCGCAGGCCACGGCGGCCGCCCTGGCCGCCACGCTGGGCGTTCCACACCGGCCGATGCATGGCCTGCATGAACAGCTCAGATACACCGCCCCCTTTCATGCCGATCCCGCCGACTTCGAGGCTGACCTGCGCCGGTTTTTCGAACATCCGACCCAGATCGTGTCGGGCGAGGAATCGGCCGACGACGCCCGCACACGTTTCGCAAACGCCATCCAGGCCGCCCTGCACGCCAATCCGCACGACACGCTCGCCGTCGTGGCGCACGGCACGGTCATCAGCCTGCTCGTGGCGCACGCAAATCGGCTCGATCCCTGGCCCCTGTGGAGGAACTTCGGGCTGCTGGACGCTGTCACGGTGGACGTTCCCGGCCTGCGCCTGCGGGAACCAATGCGCTGAACGGCACGTACTCGCATCAGGAGGCACAACATGGGCTTTACGATCGTCGTCGTCTTTCTGGTGTTGCTCGTGATCATCACGCTGCTGGCCGGAGTCAAGAGCGTCCCGCAGGGCTACCAGTGGACCCAGGAACGCTTCGGCAAATTCCAGCGCACCCTCAAACCCGGCCTGAACCTGATCCTGCCGTACATTGACCGCATCGGCCGCAAGGTCAACATGATGGAACAGGTCATGGACGTCCCCAGCCAGGAGATCATCACCAAGGACAACGCCCTGGTCACGGTGGACGGCGTGGTGTTCTACCAGGTGCTGGACGCCGCCAAGGCCAGCTACGAGGTCGGCAACCTGCAGCAGGCCACCCTGAACCTCACCATGACCAACATCCGCACTGTGATGGGCTCGATGGATCTCGACGAACTTCTGAGCAACCGCGACCAGATCAACGCCCGCCTGCTGGCCGTGGTCGATGAGGCGACCGAGCCATGGGGAGTGAAGGTCACGCGCATCGAGGTCAAGGACATCAAGCCGCCGGCCGATCTGGTCGCCAGCATGGCCCGCCAGATGAAGGCCGAACGCGAGAAGCGCGCCAACATCCTCGACGCCGAGGGGTTCCGGCAGGCCGCGATCCTGAAGGCCGAGGGCGAGAAGCAGGCCGAGATCCTGAACGCCGAGGGCGCGCGGCAGGCCGCGTTCCTCCAGGCCGAGGCGCGTGAGCGCGCCGCCCAGGCCGAGGCCGCCGCGACCCGCATGGTCAGCGAGGCGATTGCCGCCGGGAACGTGCAGGCCATCAACTACTTCGTCGCGCAGAAATACGTCGATGCGCTCGCGCAGTTCGCCACGTCGCCCAACCAGAAGACCCTAATCCTTCCCATGGAGGCGACCGCCATCCTGGGCAGCCTCCAAGGCATCGCGGCCGTGGCGCAGGAAGCCTTCGGCGGACGGAAGGACTGAGGCCATGGACCTGTGGCCCACCCTCAGCCGTGTGCAGCCCTGGCACTGGTGGGTGCTGGGGGCCGCACTCCTGATTCTGGAAGTGCTCGCGCCCGGCGTGTTCTTCGTGTGGCTGGCATTGAGCGCCTTCGCGCTCGGTCTCGTGGTGTTCGTGCTGCCCATTCCCGTGACCGTGCAACTGCTGCTGTTCGCCATCTTCAGCGTGGCCAGCGTGCTGATCGGGCGGCGCTACGTGGGACGTCTCGCGCTGGGCGGCACGGAGGGCGAGGAGATGAACCAGGGCTCCAGCCGCCTGGTGGGCCGCACCGTGACCGTCACGACCGCCATCCACAACGGCACCGGCCGGGTGCGGGTGGGCGACAGCGACTGGCGCGCCACCGGCCCCGACACGCCGGTGGGTGCGGACGTCCTGATCGTCGCGGCCGACGGCAGTACCCTGATCGTGCGGGAAATCAGCGGCTCCTGGGTCGAAGGGCCAGGGCGCACCTCGGCCTGAAAACACTGTTCCAGGAGAACGCAGAAAGCCCCCGCCAACGCTGGCGGGGGCTTTGAAGTGGGCAGATCAGCGCTTGCTGAACTGCGGGGCCTTGCGGGCCTTCTTCAGGCCGTACTTCTTGCGTTCCACTTCGCGGGAATCGCGGGTCAGGAGGCCCTTGGGCTTCATCATCGGGCGGAAGTCCGGGTTGACTTTCAGCAGCGCGCGGGCAATGCCGAGCTTGATGGCGTCGGCCTGACCGGTCGGGCCGCCACCGGCCACGGTGATCACGGCATCGTAACGGCCGGCGGTGCCGGTCTCACGGAAGGCCTGGAGGGCGTGCACGGCGCGGAGCAGACCACGGAAGTAGGTCTGGAATTCCTTGCCGTTCACGACGATCTTGCCTTCGCCAGGGCGGAGGAACACGCGGGCCACGGCGGTCTTGCGGCGGCCGGTGCCGTAGAACTGTTCGGGTTGCTGGATCGCCATGATTATTTGACCTCGAGCGTCTGGGGCTGCTGGGCGGAGTGCGGGTGCTGTTCGCCGGGGTACACCTTCAGGCGGCTGTGCATGGCCCGGCCCTGACGGCCCTTAGGCAGCATGCCGAACACGGCGTGCTCGATCACGCGCTCGGGGTGCTTCTTCAGCGCCTCGCGGGCGGTTTCGGTCTTCAGGCCACCCTGGTAGCCGGTGTAGCGGGTGTACACCTTGCCGTCCAGCTTGTTCCCGGTCAGCGCGACCTGCTGGGCGTTCACGACCACCACGAAATCACCCTGGATGATGTTCGGGGTGAAGTCCGGGCGGTGCTTGCCACGAATACGGCTCGCGATCAGCGTCGCCAGACGGCCCAGGGGCACGTCCTTCGCGTCCACCACGACCCAGTTCTGCTCGTCATTGTTGGGAATGTAGGTTTTCACCGCAGTACTCCATGAAGAAGGGGATTTGGCTGTGACACGCCCCGCGCTGTCAGGGGGAAAGCATCGTGCGTGTCCGGGAGCCTCCCGGTCATCTCGGCTCTACCAAGCACGAGACACTAAACGCAAAGGTATCAGATTGGGGGGTGCGAGGGCAAGGGTCACTCGGCGGGATCGGGAACTTGTCTGAGACGGTTGGCTATGAGTTTCCAGTTGTCTTCAAATGCCTCAATCTGACTTATCGACAATCTGCAATCGAAAGACTTAGGGTTGCGTGGCCTGACCCAGGCTCTCTCTTCCATATAAGTGATATAAGACTCGGCAAGTATTTTTTGCAGCACGGTCTTATCGAGGATGAAAAACCGATCATTTGAAGAGCTATTGGATTTCAGTGAGATAAAGACGTAGATGAGTTGTGGGTGGGTGATTGCCTTGAAGCCTCTGCTCCTCTGCTTCCCCTTGGAGACGGACAGCTCAAGCCAAAGATCGGCACTGGAGCGCCACTGTTCACTGTTAGATGCCTTGACCTGAATTGGTAGCGTTCTGCCCTCCTCATCAGCGGCCAAAACGTCAAAGGCGGGCACGTTGCCGGAGAATGGTGTAGCTATGAGGCCTCGCCTACCGAGCTCTGCACACACGAGAAACTCTCCAATCTGCCCTGTCAGTTTGTTGGCTCGACCAGTCGGCATATTCTCAGATTAGTTCTTAGTGTGACGTGCTAGTGCCGATGTTGGTGCATTGACCTTACCCCTATGCATGCCCCGCAGGAACGGCTCCTCGATATGCCGGTAGCTGAGGTTCGCCGCCCAGTACGCCAGCCCCAGTCCGGTCGCGCTGGTCAGCGCCCACGCACCGAGGCTGTCCATGCCGAAGTACACGAAGTGCGGGTTGTGCAGCAGGCGGATCAGCTCGAGGATCAGGTAGTGCCAGATGTACAGGCCGAAGCTCAGGCGGGCGGTGGTTCGCAGGGGCCGGTCGAGCCACGCGCCGAGCACGCGGGTGAAGGGCAACGTGGCGAGCAGCGCGGCAACCAGCAGCGGGAAGGTCGGGTAGAAGTACGGCTGGCGACCCAGGCTGAAACTGAACTCCGGCGCGTGCCGGGTGGTGAACAGCAGGCCGATGATCCCGGCGATCAGGCCGAGGCCCAGCACATCGTTCCAGACCCGGATCGTGCGGCCCGCGCGGGTACGCCACGCGATCACGCCGGCCGCCAGGACGCCCAGCAGGTAATGGCCGTACAGCCCGATGGGGTTGTAGTTTGGCACCCAGTACTTGCTGCCGCCGGTGATGCCGTACTGCCACCCGCGCCCCTCCGAGTCCGGGATCAGGTGCGTCAGAATCCACTGGTGGGCCAGGAGGGTCACGGCCAGTACGCCCAGCCACCAGCCGAAGGCCAGCGCCGGATGCCGCCGCTTTACGGCGAACAGGCCGAGCATCCCGATGGGCAGCAGGACGTAGCACAGCACCTCGAAGCCGATGCTCCACAGCGGGCCGTTCAGGTCGGCGGGAAAGAAGGTCAGCCAGTGCAGCGCGGAGGTGAAGGTGGCGGCGCTCAGGGCGCGCAGGTAGGGATGCACGGCGTCCGGCACGAGAGCCAGGGTCAGCAGCAGGCTCACGCCCAGGCTGGCCCAGAAGCCGGGCGCGATGCGCAGGAAGCGGCGGCGGGTGTACTCGCGCAGCGAGGGACGTTCCCGCCCGGCCAGGTAGCGTCGCCAGAAGGGCAGCGACAGCAGCAGGCCCGACAGCACGAAGAATGCGCTCACACCGACCGCGCCGCTCATCACGTACGACTGGAGTTCCCGGATGACCGGGGGCTGCACGTTCCCGTTCAGGCGCTGCGAGAGGTGGTGGCAGATGACCATCAGGCACGCGACGGCGCGCACCGCATCTGCGCCGGGCAGGGCACCGTCGGACGGGGTCGTGGCCCGGGGAGCGGCTGCACCCGTGCCCCCGGACGTGATGTTCAGGCCACGGGCGATCTGCGCGGCGGCCAGGATGAACAGCAGCAGCGTGGGCAGGGTCGCGGCGGCCGCTCCGACCGACAGCGCCCCGCCCGTGACGAGGCTCAGGGCCTGTGACACCAGCCGGTGGGTGGGATCGTGCAGGATGGCCAGGGCGTTCAGACTGTCCCCCCACTGCGCAATGAAGGTCAGCAGGAAGACCGTGACCATGACGGGCCGCGCGACTGGCAGCACGATCCGCGTCAGGATGGCCGGGGTGCGCGCGCCGTCGATCCGGGCCGCCTCCAGCACGCTGCGTGGCACGGCAGCCTGGAGGTACTGCCGGGTCAGGAAGATGCCGATGGCGCTCGCCAGCGCGGGCACCCACAGCGCGCGGGGCTGCTCGACCCAGCCGAGCAGGCCCATGGTGAGCACGGTGGGAATCAGGTTCGTGAGGCTGGGGAACAGCATGACGCCCAGCACCACGGCGTACAGCGGGCGCTTGTGTGCAAAGTCCAGGTGTGCGAAGGCGTACCCAGCGAGCAGGGAGGTGAGGGTCGCCCCGATGCCCGCCAGCGTGGCGATGTACACCGAGTTCCAGACGTTCCGCCAGAAATCCGGGAGCTGCGAGAGCAGGTCGGCGTAGTTGCTGCTCAGGCTGTCCCCGACGTTCAGCAGGAAGTCCGGATAGGGATGGGTGGCGTTCAGCAGCAGCGCGGCGGCGGGCAGCACCGCTGAGAGCAGGGCCAGGGCGATGAGCAGCTTCAGTGCGGCAGCGGGCGCGGGTGCAAGGTGGGTTGGCGTGTCGTCTCCCGCCGCGTCGCCGGCCGTATCGAGTTCCGTGAAGTGCCGCCCGATCAGCGCGTACAGCACGCCCACGACCAGGGCGATGCCCGCGAAGTACACCCAGGTCTGTCCGGCCGCCAGGCCACCGTCGAAGTCCCAGAAACTGGTGCGGATCACGTACTCGGGAATGGTCATGGTGGCGTAACTGATGGGCGCGCTGGGATTCCACACGCTGGTCTGCGTGGCCGCCAGGAAACTCAGGGTGAAGGCCACGAACATCATGGGCCGCACCAGGGGCAGCGTGATGCGCCGGAACTGCGTCCAGAGCCCCGCGCCGTCCACCTGCGCGGCCTCATACAGTTGCTGGGGAATGGCGTTCAGGGCCATCAGGTACAGCAGGACGTTCCAGCCGACTCCGTTCCATGCCACATTGAAGGCCCGCTCAGCACTGACCGAATCGAGCGAGTACGGCAGGGCGTCCGACAGGACGTGCAGGGCCGGGACCGCCTGAACCCCAGCGTACAGGGCGGTGTACAGGTCTCCCAGAGGTCGCCAGAGGATGGTGAACAGCAGCGCCAGCACCGGCCCGGTCGCCAGAGGCGAGGCCACGTACGGCAGGAACAGCACGGTGCCCAGCACGCCCTGAAGGCGGCGAAAGGTCAGGTGGAGCGCGAAAGCGAGCGGCAGGGCGGCCACGTGCTGCATGACGGCACTTTTCAGGGCGGTGCCCAGGGTGCGGAGCAGGGCCGGCCAGTACGCCGGATCGGTGAAGATGTTCTGGTACGTCCACAGGCCGTCGAAGCGAGCACGGCCCACCGTCGCCAGCGGATTCCAGTCGTAGAAGGCGATGATGAACGAGAACAGCAGGGGAAACAGGCCGAAGGCCAGCAGGATCAGGAAGAACGGGGAGAGCAGCAGGACGGGGGTGCGGTTCAGGCGTGTACGCCGCCGGGCTCGGGCGCTGGACGCAGTCATGGACGCGGCGGACGGGCGGATCATGGAAACTCCTGCGGGTCTGAAAGCGGTTTCAAAGGCGTGCTGGTTCCGCTCATAGTACACGGCTGCGCCCACTGAATTCTGGACTCGACCTGAAGACGATCTGGAACCGTCCCACTCGGGTGGCCCCACATCAGACGCAGGCCTACCCGACGCTCCTACAATCGATCAAGGAAGCTTGCTGTCCATCACCACACCGCAGCCCGCTCTCCGTGGCCCAGGAACGGGACTCGCGCGCTGCTATTCCGTCAGGTATTCCATGCCCAGGCGGTATCCCAGGAAGCCCAGGCCACTGATCTTGCCCTTGCAGACCCCCGCCGTGACGCTGGTGTGCCGGAACGACTCCCGGGCGTCCACATTGCTGATGTGCACCTCCACGACCGGCAGAGGCTGCCCGGCGATCGCGTCCCGCAGCGCGTAGCTGTAGTGCGTCAGCGCGCCCGGATTGATCACGATGCCCGTGAAGCCCTGCTCCTGCGCCTCATGCACCCATTCCAGCAGCTGGCCCTCGTAATTGCTCTGGCGGCAGGTCACGCTCTCGCCCAGTTCCGCGCCCCAGGCCTCGCACTGGCGCTCCAGATCCTCCAGCGTCTGGGAGCCGTACACGCCGGGTTCGCGCAGGCCGAGGCGGTTCAGGTTCGGGCCATTCAGGACGAGCAGCATGGTTCCAGCGTAACGGGTCGCGCGCTCAGGGGAGACGGGACACGTCATCCCGCCAGGTCATGAACGCCGCCCGGAGCACGTCGTCCGGAACCCGCGTCAGGTACGGGTGCGCCAGTTCGCGGAGCAGCACGAAGCGCACGCCGTCCGAATCGGCCTTCTTGTCGCGGGCCATGTACGGGGCCACGTCGTCATAGTCCAGGTTCGGCAGGGCCGAGGGCCGCTGCCAGCGCAGGAAGGCCAGGGTGTCCGGTGTCAGGTCGGCGCCACCCTGGGCGCGGCTCAGCAGGGCGGCGTAGTGCATGCCGTACGCCACTGCCTCACCGTGCGGGATGCCCTGGTGGGTCACGCCTTCCAGCGCATGGGCCAGCGTGTGGCCGAAGTTCAGGAAGGCCCGTTCGCCTCGCTCGGTCAGGTCACGCGTGACCACGCCGGCCTTCACGGCAATCGCGTCGGCTACGGTGTCCTCCAGCAGCGCCCCGCCGGGTCTGAATGCCGGGGCCAGCACGCGCGGCAGCAGGCTGGGATCCTGAATCAGGCCGTGTTTGAAGGCCTCGGCTGCGCCCTCGCGGAACACGCTCTCCGGCAGTGTGGAGAGCGTATTGGTATCGCACCACACCGCGCTCGGCGGCCAGAACGCGCCCACCAGATTCTTGCCTTCGGGCAGGTTCACGCCCGTCTTGCCGCCCACGGCCGCGTCCACCATTCCCAGCAGCGTGGTCGGCAGCGTGTAGAACGCCACGCCCCGCAGGTAGCTGGCGGCCACGAAGCCCGCAAGATCCGTGGCCGCGCCGCCACCCAGGCCCACGACCGCGCCGTCGCGGGGCAGGTTCGCCTGTGCCAGCCGCGACAGCACATCCGCGTACACCTTCAGGGTCTTGCAGGCATCGCGCGCGGGCACGCTGACGGTGACGACCGGCGACAGCCGGGCCTGCACCTGCCGCACGAATTGTGGCGGCAGATCCTCGGGGTGGATCAGCGCCACCTGTCTTTCGTCCAGACTGAGGCCACCAAGGAGCCCCGCGCCGATCTCGACCGTGTAGGGCTGCGCCCCGCCGACGTCAATCCGTCGCACGGTCGACGGCCATGGGCAGCTCGGGTTCCGCCCAGGCGTGCTGTGCGTCCGCCCAGTTCCACAGGCGGTCGATGACTTCCTCCACGATCTCCTCGCTGGGCCGTCCGTCGCTGTGCACGTGGATGGTGCCCTGGCGGTACACCGGCTCACGTTCGTTCATCAGGTGCCGGATGCGGCCCATGGGATCCTCGGCCCGGAGCAGGGGGCGGTCGCTGTGCTTCGTGCGGGCGTACACGGTTTCCGGCGTGGCCCACAGCACGACCACCGGCCCCCGCTCCAGCAGCACCCGGCGGTTCTCCTCGTGCACGAAGGTGCCGCCGCCCAGGCTGATCACGGCGTGATCCAGGCGGCTCACGCGGCCCACCACTTCCTGCTCGCACGCGCGGAAGTAGCCCTCGCCCTCCTGCGCGAACACCTCGGGAATGCTCTTGCCGACCACGCGCGTGATCAGCTTGTCCGTATCGACGAAATGCAGCGCCAGGGCGCGCGACAGTTCCCACCCGATCCGGCTTTTCCCGGTGCCCATGAAGCCCGCCAGCGCCACCCAGCTCACGGGACGATCAATCAGGCCGGAGGCCACCATAGGCGACAGTCTAAGGGAATCCTGCGCGGGGAGCGTGATCGCGGTTCCTGAAGTCTCCTGCAGGTGGGCGCACAGGCCCGCTTCCATCCGCTCGGGCGGCACATGCAGGGCCGTCACGTTCAGTAGGTCTGCGCGTAGGCGCGCGCGGTGGTCACCCGTTCCTGCAATTCAGGCAGGGTGTCGCCGCCGAACTTCTCCACCATCGCCTCGGCCAGCACCCAGCCGATGGCACATTGCAGAACCACACCCGCTGCCGGCACCGCCGTCGTGTCGCTGCGCTCGCGGGCCGCGTCAGACGCCTCGTGCGTAACCACGTTCACGGTCGGCAGTGGAGTCATCAACGTGGCGATCGGCTTCATGGCAACCCGGACGATGAGTTCCTCGCCGTTCGTCATGCCCGCTTCCAGGCCGCCCGCCCCGTTCGTGTCGCGGGCGTACGTGCCTTCCCGGTAGTACACGGCGTCATGGACGCCGCTGCCGGGCTTCAGGGCATTGTCGAAAGCCCGGCCGATCTCCACGCCCTTCATGGCCTGCACGCTCAGGCAGGCCTGCGCGATCCGGCCGTCAAGCTTGCGGTCGTAATGCACGAACGACCCCAGGCCCACCGGCAGCCCCCGGAACCGGATTTCCAGAATGCCGCCCAGCGTGTCGCCCTCCTTCTTCGCGCGGTCGATCCGCTCGCGCATCTGCGCCGCCGCATCGGCATCGGGCGTCCGCAGGTCGCTGTCCTCGATGGCCTCCAGCGCGTCCCACGAGAAGGCCTGGTTCGTCTCGATGCCCGCCAGACTCGATACGAAATTCGCACCCTGCACGCCCAGTTCCGCCAGCAGCTTCAGGGCGATGCTGCCCACCGCCACGCGCGCCGCCGTCTCCCGCGCGCTGGCCCGTTCCAGCACGTCCCGCAGATCCTTGTGCCGGTACTTGATGCCGCCCGTGAGATCCGCGTGACCGGGCCGGGCGTCCGTCAGGGCCTTCTTGCGCGGCTCGCCACCCGCCTCGGGCGACATGATCTCCACCCAGTTCCGGTGATCCTTGTTCTGGACCGCGAGTGTGACTGGGGCGCCTGTCGTCCGCCCGGCCCGCACGCCGCTCAGGATCTCGGCCTCGTCCGTCTCGATCACCATGCGCCGTCCACGCCCATACCCGCCCTGCCGCTTCCTCAGCCAGGGGTCGATGTCGCCCTTGCCCAGCGGCAGTTGCGACGGCAACCCCTCGATGATGGCCGTCAACTGCGGCCCGTGCGACTCCCCGGCGGTCAGATACCTCATGTGACCGGACTCTAGCGCCCGCCAGGGGCCGCGCCGGTCGGCCTGACCAAACAGCCACCTCCGTCACGCACCAATAAAGCGCCCCCCGGGGAAGGGGACGCCGTGGGCAGAGAACGCTTACTGAACGACGGTTCCGGTGATGACCACCAGCAACTGCGTCTGGGTGTGGTTCGTGCTCTGCTTGCCGAAGGCCGCGCCGATCAGCGGAATGCTGCTCAGAATCGGCACGCCCACCGTGCTGTTCACGTCGTTGGTGCTCATCAGGCCGCTCATCAACACCGTCTGGCCGCTCTTGAAGGTGATGGTGCTCTGCGCCTCGCTGTTCGTGAACGACAGGATATTCGGCACGCCCGTGGTGGGCAGCGGGGACGCCGGCTGGTTGATCTGGCCACGCACCCGCAGCGTGATCGTGCCGTCCGGCGCGACCTGCGGGCTGAAGAAGTCCAGATTCACGCCGTAATCGATCTGCCGGATGATGTTTCCGCTGGTCGAAGGGATGTTCAGTTCCACCCGGCCGCCGCTCTTGATGGTAGCCGCCGCGTTGCTCGATGCGTTCTCCGCGCCGCTGGTCGAGGTCAGCGAGCGCTGGCCGCTCTGCATGGTCACCGAACCGTCGTACACCCGCTTGGTCATGCCCTGGTTTTCCAGTGCGGTCAGGGTCGGACCCAGGTTGAAGCCCACCAGGCTGCGGGTCGGGTCGAAGGAGGCCGACAGGCCGTTCTGGCCCAGGCCGATGTTGAAGCCGCCGAAGCCCAGCTTCCAGTCCACGCCCAGCGAGCGCAGGGCCGTGTCCGTGATCTCCTGGATGCGCACCTGCACGTTGATCTGTGGCACGACCTTGTCCAGGTTCGGGATGAGTTCCGCGATCTGCGCGACCTGCTCGGTCGTGCCTCGCACGATCAGCGTATTCGTCCGCACGTCCGCGATAATCGTCGCGCCCGTCGCGGGCTGGGCCGTGGCGCTGGCGGCCTGCTGGGCCTGAGCCGCTGCCGTGGCTGCCGCCGCACCAGCCGCCGTCTGTGACGCCGGAACAGTCACGGTGATCGGAGTGCCGCTGGCATCCGTGCCGGTCACGGGAACGTTGGGAATGGCCGTGGAGGACGTGTCGGTCAGGGCGCGGGCCAGGGTACCTTCCAGCGTGGCCTTGACCTCCTCGGCGCTGGCATTCACCAGCCCGAACACGCGCTGCACGGTGCCCGGCGCGGCATTCGCCGGCTTGTCCACCTGTCCGAGCAGCGCCAAAGCGGCCGTCAGCTGATCCTGCGGCCCGTTGATGACGAGTTGACCGGTCTTCCCGACCGGCGTGACCTTCAGCGCGGGGAACTGTGCGCCGAGGAGGGCCACGGCGTCGTCCTGCTGGCCCTTGACGGCGTACACCTGCTGCGCAGTGTTCGGCGCGGCCGTGGGAGCGGGTGGGGCCTTATCCACCTGCCCAAGGAGCGTCAGGGCCGAGTCCACCGTATCCTGAGGCCCGGTGATGACCAGCTGTCCGCTCGCGCCGACCGGCGTGACTTTCAGGGTGGGGAACTGCGACGTGAGCAGCGCCGTGATCTCGGCCGACGTGGAATTCACGGTGTAGATGCGCTGCACGGTGGGCACCGGAGCGGCGACCTGCGTGCCCTCCGGCTGCGAGGCGATGATCTGGGACAGCAGGGCCTGCACCTGCGCGACTTCCTGGTTCGTCCCCCGGATGATGATGGAGTTCGAGGTGGGCTCCGCCACGATACGCAGGGTCTTGGAGTCGAGGACGATATCGCTGTCGTTCGTCGCGGCGGGAGAGGTCGTGGCCGGGGTGGTGGCGGTGCCCGCCGTCTGGGTGGCGGGGGCCTGCACGGCCTGGGGCGTGCCGAAGGACAGTTTCAGCTGCCGCTCGACCGCGCTGGCCTGAAGGCCGCCGGGCAGTCTCACGATCTTCTGAATGGGCTTGATGCCCACGCGCAGCACGGTCTTGCCGCCCACCGGAAGGGACTCGTAGCTCAGGCCGTAGATATCCAGCACCAGCGGCCAGACCTGATTGAACGGCTTGTTGCTGAACGCATACGACACCATGCTCACGGACGCTGCGCCAGACGGGGCCGTCGCGCCCGCGGCCGCCGGAGCGCTGCTTGCCGTCGTGCTCGCAGACCGCAGTACGTCGTCGGCCGTGGGTTCGATGATGATGTCGTACCCAGCACTCTTGGCCAGCGCCACGAGCAGCGAGGTCAGGTCGCTGCCGGCGCGGCGGATCTCGAAGGTCACGGCGGCGCTCGACAGGGCCGGATCCGCGACGCTGGCGGCCGCAGGGGTGGCCGGCGTGGTGGAGGTCTGCGCGGCGGCCATGCCGAGCGCGGCGGTCAGCAGGAGGGATGCGTAGCGTCTAGTCATGGCTCACCTTTTGTCCAGTTCAAGAGTTTTGGAGTCGGTACCGAGATTCAGGGTGGCGCTGGTGGCCGTGATGTCGCCCACGACGACCTTCGAGTCCGGCAGGGGCTGGCCACTGGCGACGACCACATACCCCGCGTTGCTGCGGAAGATCGCGGTGTTGATGGGGCCGAGCACCACGGCGTTGAACACGAGGTTCTGATCCTGCACGTACTGTTCCAGGGTGCTCACCGTGGGGGTGACCGCGCCGCTGGCCGTGCTCACCGCGCTCGTCTGAAGGTCGCGGATGAGCTGGGGCGTGCCCGGCATGGGCAGGGACGTGGAGGCCGGTGCCGTGGCGGTGGCCGCTGCTCCCGTCGTTCCGGTCGTGGTGCCCTGGGTGGGAGCGGCCGCGACGACGTTCGGCAGGCGGGTCACCCCGCTGGGCACGTTCACGCCCACGACCGGTGCCTTGACCGGAACGGGAGGAGCCAGGACGACGGTGCCGGTAGGGGTGGTGGCTGTTCCCGGCGTGCCGCTGGGAAGGCTGCCCGTGCTGGGCACCGTTCCGGCGGGTGTGACCGGCACGATGACCGGCGTGGCGGCAACTCCGGTGCTGCCGTCTCCACCAGGGATGACCGGCACGGGGAGGGCGCCACCGCTGACCGTGCCGGATGACACGCCGACGGTACCGTCTGCTCCGGGGATCGGGCTCAGGCCCAGCGCGCCACCGGTATTGCCCAGCGAATCCACGGCGGGCGTGACCGGCTGCGCGGGAATGGTCGCCGTGACCTGGCCACTGGCCGCGGGCCGGGTGGCGGGCGCCGTGACGGCGGGGCTGGTGCTGGCGGGCGTGTTGCCGGTGCCGTTTCCGGCGGCGGTGGCGTCCAGGCTGAGCGGCTTGAAGGGATTGCTGCCGGGCGTGGCCGCGATGACGCCGTCTGGATTGATGCCGGTGGGCGTGGTTGGTGTGGGCGCGGTGGGGGTGGCCGTCGTGGGGCCGTCGGTGGGGAAGGGCGGAATGGTCTCCACCTGCACCTGACTGTCGGGCTGAACCGTCAGCGACGTACCGGTGCTCCCCGAACCACTTCCGGAGGTGGGCGGCGTGACCGGCACGGTGTCCGGGTTGCCGCTGCCCGTGCCGGGCGTGGTCGCCGTCCCCGTGGCCGGGGTGGTCGTGGTGCCGCTGCCCGTGCCCGAACCGGTGGTCACTGGGGGCGTCGGCTGCTGGGCGAGGTCACCGGTGGAGGGCTTGTTGGTCAGCACGTACCACAGGCCGATCAGACCGACCATCAGCAGCAGCAGCAGCAGCAGCTTCATCTCGCGGGAGAGTTTCACGGGCGCGCGCGTCACTGGGTGCCTCCTGGTGCGGCGGGCGGAGCGCTGGGCGCGGCGGGCGCGTTCGGCGTGGCCCCGGCCTGCGCCGCCGCCTGCGTCGGATCGAAGGTATAGACGGTCATGCCCAGCGACCCTTCCAGGTTCGGATCGAAGGACGTCGCGGTCGGAAGCTGCAACGAGACGTTGCTGATGGTGGTGAAGCGGCTCATGGTTTCAATCGAGCGCAGCGTCTGGAAGACCTGTGAGAACTTCCCGGTGATGCCGACCGTGAGGTTCAGCGGGCGCACGCCGCCAGGCAGGTTCGCAACGTTGCCCGTCTGGACGGAGAAGTTGTTCATGGTCGCGCCGGTAGCGGCGGTCGTCAGGCGCAGTTCGTCGAGAACCGGCCCGAAGTTTGCCGCGCTGGGCAGGGCTGCCAGGAAGGTCTGGCGATCCGCCCGCATGGTCTCGACTTCCGTCCGCAGGGCCGGGAGACGCGCGGCGGACGTCCGGAGCGTGGCGACCTGGGTATTGAGGGTGTCGAGCTGCCCGCCGAGTTCCGTGATCTGGGCCTGACGCGGCTGGAAGCGCAACAGGTACCACAGCCCGATCAGCAGCACGCACGCGGCGAGCGCTACCAGGAACAGGTTGCGGGGCGAGAGTTTAGTTAACATTCTGCCCCCCCTGGGCACCCGGCACCCGGCCTGTCGGCCCGGTGGACGTCGGTGCGCTGCCCGAGGGCGCGGCGGCCGGTGCCTGCGGAGCCTGACCGGGCGCCGTCGGCGCGGCGGCGGGCGTGGCGCTCGCTGCCGCGCCGACCACGCCGACGGTGGCCGTGAAGTTGTACTGCCCGGACGTCTGGTCGCTCTGCATGGTCTTGAAGTTCACGCCGAAGTTCGGGTTCGTCTCGAAGGTCTTCAGGAAGTTCACCACGGCCTGCTGGCTGCTGGCCACGCCCGTCACGTCGATCTCGCGCACCACGTTCTTGCCCAGGTAGATCCCGCTCTGCTGCAGGGTGCTCAGGGCTGCGGCCTCCATGGGGCGCATGGTCATGCTCTTCACGGCCACGCCGGGCGCGCTGGGCAGCTGGGAGCTGAAGGCTGCGAGGTCGTTGATCCAGTAGCTCTTGGTCGCCTTGAGCTGCGTGGCGATGGCCGTGACCTGATCGAGGTCGCGTTTCTCGGCACTGAGCCGGTCATATTCCGCTTTGGCCGGTGTCAGGGCGGTGATCTCGCCGTTCAGCGCGTCGATCTGCCGGTTCAGTTCCGACACCCGCGTCGCCGTGACGACCTCGGGAATCAGGATGGCCGCCACGGTCAGGGGGGCCAGGGCGTACATGGCGAAGCGCCACGCGCTCGGTTCGGACTGGGTGCGGTATTGCTGTGGCAGGAGGTTGATCTCAACCACGGCCGGTCACCCCCCGCAGGGCCAGTCCCAGCGGCACCGTAAATTCCGGCGCGTTCGTCTGGAGGTACCCGGTATCCACGTTCGCCTGATCGGTCTGAACGGTCAGCCAGGGGCTGGCGACCTCCACGCGGAAGCCCAGCGCGTCACTGATCGCCGCGGCCAGCCCGCGCAGTTTCGCGCCGCCGCCCGCCAGGAAGGTCCGGTCGATGACCACGTCGCCGCTCTGCACGCGGTAGAACTCCAGGCTGCGGCGGATTTCGGTGATCAGGTCGCCCAGCACCGGCCGCACCACCTCGAACACGCGCGCCGGCGAGTACTGCTCGCGCGCCAGGTCGAAGTTCAGCAGGTCTTCCTCATCCTCGGTGGGCGTGGTCGCGGTGGCGTACCCGAGCTTCACGTCCTCGGCGGCGCTGAAGTCCAGGTCGAAGGACTTCTGGAGGGCCGTGGTGAAATCGTCGGCCGCCACATTGATGTTGCGGGTGAGGAGTACACGGTCGCCCCGAACCAGATTGATCACGCTGCTGCTCGCGCCAATCTCCATGACCAGCGCGACCTCGCCCGCCTCTGTGTAGTTGCTGCCGGTCAGGGTGCTCTTGGTGAGATGCTCGCCCAGCAAATTCCCACGCAGGGCGCGTAGCGCCGCGAAGGACTTGAGATCCACGATGGTCGGCTCCAGGCCCGCAAGACGCAGCACCTCGACCTGACGCGCGATGGCCTCGGTGGGGGCGGCGGCGATCACCACCTCCATCTGCGCGTCGTCGGGAATCGTGGCCGGGTCGTCCAGCAGGTCGAAGTCCAGGCTGACGTCGTCGATGGGATAGGGAATGTACCGCTCGGCCTCCCACTTGATGGCGTCCTGGAGTTCCTTACGATCCATCTTGGGCACCATGATGTTGCGCGTGACCGCCGACTGGTTGGGCACGGCGGTCACGGCGTACTTGGTGGTGATGCGGTGCTCGGCCAGGAGGTTTTTGAGCTCCGTCGCGACTGCCTGGGGCTCGACCACCAGTCCATCCCGCATGCTGCCGATCGGGGTGGGCACCATGACGGCATGCAGCAGGGACGGGGGGGAGCCTGGCCGCAGGGCCACCACCTTGATGGCGCTCGTGCCGATTTCGACACCAAGCGCCGGGGGCCGCGGATTAAGTAGTCGGTTCAGGAAACTTGACATTCTCCCTCCAGAGTTGGGCGGATTTTAACATTCACTCATCTGGCGGGTCACGTCCCAGAGGGGGAATGGCAGCATATCGGCAAGGGAAGGATGACAGGGGTCATGACGCGTTCATCCAATCATTCCGGTGCTTACCGAACTCTGACACGTTGGCGACGCCGTTTCCATCACATCTCCAGTCCGTCCATGGGCCCTGGAAACCGGAACCCCCGCCGCTGGATGAAGACGATGAACCGCAGTGGTGAAGCCTTCGATGAAGTCCGGCATGCCCATCCTTACACAACGCTTCATCTGGAGCACGTGAAGGAACAGGCATCGCTGGTCGGCCTCCCACCTTGAACCGCGTCCATTTCGGAAGCGTCCGTGACCACGGGTCGACCTCACTCTGCCTGCCCGGAGGTTCGACACCGGCCAGCTCAAATCGGCCCGCCAAGATACTGCCAGACTCCACACGGGTGCCCTCCGGTACGGATCAGAAGAGAGTCAAAGGCCGGAACGGGTCAATGAAGGCGGTCTGCCAGGGTCTCGGAATAGACGCGCACCATGCCGTCGGCGGTCACAGTCACGACCTCCGTGCCGACCACCCCGATCCGCCCCTCCGGATGGGGCACCGACGCCACCACGTGACCGGTGAGATCCAGCCGTTCCAACCGGCCCCCGGACAACTGGTACGTTCCGCCAACCGACTCGGTGGCCGGTACCATGGACGCCCGCGCTCCAGTGAGGGTGGACACCAGGAACGTTCCGCTGGCCCCCTCCAGCTTCGCGCCGCCCGGAACGGTCACCAGCGACCCGGCCAGCAGCACGTAGTCCGCTCCGTTCCCTCCCGTCAGGGCCAGCGTAGGCGCGCCAGTCACGCCACCCACGGGCGTACCCCCATAACTCACGGCGCTGCCATCCTCGCGGTACGCCCGGGTGGCGCTCAGGGCCACCACGCGGCCTACATTCACGCTTCGGGCGGCGCGATCCAGCGTGACCACCACCCCCAGCGAGGGCACGGCCGCCCAGGCGTCCCCGCCGTTCCACGCGACGTCCACAGCTGCAGGCAGGCGCGGACACACGGTCTGGTACGACGGGGCCCGCGCCACGCATGCCCGGCCCGCCGTCACGAACGCCACGCCCTGATCGCTGAACGCCGCCCGGAACGTGCTGCCCGCGGAGGCCGTCGGCCCCATCGTGGGCGCGCAGGCCACCAGCACTCCAGCACCCAGGGCCACCAGCAGGAGGAAACGCATACCGCCCAGTCTGGCTGGCCCGCCCCTGAGGGGCATGAGCGTCTATCCGACGTCATAGCCCCGGATCTCGGCCCTGCCCTTCACTTTTAAGAACTCCACTACATGCACGAAGCTAAGGAGGTACTACGGCCACACGGTCGTGACCCCGCCCTCAGCCGGCGGCTTTGCCTGGCACGCCGTCGCGCTGCTGCAGGAGCGCCGCGACGACCACGTCCAGTCCCACGCCTTCCTGCGCGCGTTTCTCGGGCGTCCACGAGATGCCACGGCTGGCCTTGACCAGAACGACGTCGCCATCGCGCACCTCGGGGAGCAGGTCGGCCAGAAGTTCAGGCACGGTCGCGTGGGCCCGGTCGCCCAGTTCGGCCGCAAAGCCGCCCACGCCGAAGGTCAGGTCGGCACGCTCCCGCGCTTCCCGGCCCACCTGCGCGTGCAATTCGCGTTCCGTGTCGCCCAGTTCCAGCATGCGGCCCAGCACGCTGATCCGCCGTCCGTTGAACCCCTGCAGGGCTTCGAGCGCCGCGCTGACGGCGACCGGCGAGGCGTTGTAGGCATCGTCGATGACCGTGAACCGGCCCGGATGCACCCGGTAGCGCCCGCCGGGCACGCGCACTGTCGTCAGGCGCACGGCGGCATCGACCAGCGCCAGTCCGTGCTCCTGCGCGAGCCGCATGCCCAGCACGGCGGCCTCGGCCTGCACGCGGGAGGCGAGCGGCAATAGCACTTGAATGCCCCGGAACGAGAAGCGGGCCGCATGGGGCGTCACGGTCAGGTGCTCGCCCTGGAACGTGAGGCCCTCGCCGAACCCGTAGGTGTCCACGCCCGGATAGAACGGCGATGCCTGCGCGCCCACCAGTGCCCGCCGCCCCTGCAGGATCACGCCCTTTTCGCGCGCGATGGCCTCCACGCTGCCCAGTTGTTCCAGATGCGCGGGGGCCACGGTCGTCACGACCCCCACATCGGGCCGGACGAGATCCACCAGCTCGGCCATCTCGCCCAGACGGTCGATGCCCATCTCGACCACCAGGGGCTGCTGGCTGCGCCCGTACTGCACCAGGAAGCACGCGATGGCGGGCATGGTGTTGAACACCGGCATGGAGTACGCGTCCAGGGCCGCCGAGACGTACGCCTTGGCGGTCGTCTTGCCCGCGCTGCCCGTGATGCCCACGACCAGCGGACTGTGCGCCCGCTCGGAGCGGGCCCAGGCGAAGAGCGCGGCCTGCGCGTCCGGCACCCGTACGGCCCGCGGCACGTCCAGATCGGTGAGCACGAAGGGTGCCCCCGCCTCCAGCGCCTGCGGCACGAACCCGTTGCCGTGCATGCGCTCTCCGGGCAGGGCCACGAAGGCGGTGTCGGCATTCACCTCCCGTGAATCCCACGTCAGCCGCTTGGCTGGCCGGGCCTGTGGATGAACGGTGGCAGCGAACGGAACGGCGCGGGGATCCAGCATCCGGCAAGGCTAGCAGAGCGGGGCTGGCGGAATACTTTCAGCGCCACAGATCCGGCGGTGCGGCGCGTGGCGCCGGTTAACGGAAACATGAAACCATGACGAATCTCGCGGTACGATGCTCGTGCCATGAAAAGAAACGCGCCTCTGCTGCTCCTGACGGCCGCCCTGGGTCTGAACGCCTGCTCCACCACGCCCACCACCGTGACGCCGAAACCGGTGAGCGTGACTGTACTCGGCCTGAACGACTTCCACGGCAACCTGGCGCCGACCTCGTTCACGAAGGCGGGCGAGACGACCGCCATCAAGGCCGGCGGCATCGAGGCCATCGCCGCCGAGCTGAACGACGCGCGCAAGAAAAACCCGAACACCATCTTCGTGGGCGGCGGCGACCTGATCGGCGCGTCGCCCATCAACTCCGGCCTGCTGCGCGACGAACCGGCCGTGTACGCCATGAACCAGATGGGCATGAAGGTCAGCGCGCTGGGCAACCACGAATTCGACCAGGGCCTGGACGAACTGTTCCGCATGCAGAACGGCGGCTGTGCCAGCAACGACACCACCAAGGCCTGCAAGTTCGACCCGAACTACAGCGGCGCAACCTTCAAGTGGATCGGCGCGAACGTCAAGTACAACGCCGCGTCCGGCAAGACCGGCACACCCTTCGCCCCGTACCTCATCCAGGAAATCGGCGGCGCGAGGATCGCCTTCGTGGGCGCCGTGACCAAGACCACGCCCGGCATCGTCTCGCCCGAGGGCGTGGCCATGCTGGACTTCACCGATGAAGCCGAGGCCGTGAACGCCGTGATCCCCGAGATCCAGGCCAAGAAAGTGGACGCGATCATCATGCTGATCCACGAGGGCGGCGAGCTGAACAGCACCACCACCGCCAACTACAGCACCGTCGGCTGCACCACGAGCGACCTTGACGCCACCCAGAGCCCCATCATCGACATCGCCAAGCGCGTCAGCCCGGCCGTCAGCGCCATCATCAGCGGCCACACCCACAAGGGTTACAACTGCCTGCTGCCCGATCCCAACGGCAAGAACCGCATTGTGATCGAGGGCGATTTCTACGGCCACCTGCTCCAGCACCTGGAATTGAAGGTGGATGTCGCCAACCACGCCGTCATGAGCGTCTCGGCCGCGAACCTGGTCGTGGACTACACCGCCCGTCAGGCCGCCGGAACCCTGGACTTCAACATGACCCAGCTCCTGACGACCGCGAATTCCAAGACAGACGCCATCTCGAACGTCACGATCGCCAACCTCGGGGCTCCGCAGATCCAGCGCGGCATCAGCAACGCGCGCAACACCGAGAGCGCCCTGGGCGACGTGGACGCAGACGCGCTGCTCTTCGGCACCCAGGCCCAGGGCGCCCAGATCGGCCTGATGAACCCCGGCGGCATCCGCGCCGACCTGCCCGACACCACCCGCATCAAGCCGGGCAACGCCGTGAACTTCGGCGACGTGTTCGCCGTCCATCCCTTCGGTAACACCACCACGGTGCTCAGCCTGACCGGGCAGCAGCTCAAGGATCTGCTCGAACAGCAGTGGAGCGGCCCGAACGCCACCGCCATCAAACTGCTGCAGGTGTCCGAGGGCTTCACGTACTCGTACACCCTGGCCAACCCGGACGGCCAGCGCATCAACATCGCGGACATCAAGCTGAACAACGCGCCGATCAGTGCAACCGCCACCTACCGCATTGCCACGAACAACTTCCTGGCGTCCGGCGGCGACAACTTCACCATCTTCAAGCAGGCCACGAACGTCGTACAGCTCGCCAATCTGGCCGATACGGACATCCTGTCGAATTACCTGAAGGCCAAGGGCAGCACCCTGACCAACACCGTCAAGGGCCGCATCACCGCGAAGTAAACCCGGCCCACAGTACGCCCCGGACGACTGGTGTCCGGGGCGTTTCCCGTACCCTGAGCGGCATGACCGACCACCACCTGGGCACCGATCACATCCACACCGTCTGGGACAACGCCCTGCCTCCAGCGCTGACGATCGAACCGGGCGACACGGTCACGCTCGACACGTTGGACGCCTCGGACGGCGGCGTGGCCCGGCGCGTGGCGACCGGCGACCTGACTCCGCCTGCTGGGCTGGTCGACGTGATCTCCCGCGACCTGCGTCCGCTACGGAACGGCCCGCGCGGCCATCCCCTGACTGGGCCGATCTCGGTCGAGGGCGCGCAGCCAGGCGACGCCCTGCGCATCGAGATCCTGGACGTGCGGGCAGCCGACTGGGGCTGGACCGGCTGCCGCCCCGATGGGATCGGCCTGCTCGACGCCGTGCTGGGCGCGGAGGGCCTCCAGCCGTACACGCACTTCTGGGATCTGCGTGCCCGGACGCACACGGAGTTTCTGCCCGGCATTCGCCTGCCCCTCGCGCCGTTTCCTGGCGTGATCGGCGTGGCCCCCGGCGCGACCGGCCCGCACCCCACGTCCCCGCCCAGGCAGGTCGGTGGGAACATGGATATCCGGCAACTCGTGGCGGGCTCGGTGCTGTGGCTGCCGGTGGAGGTGCCGGGCGCGCTGCTGTCGGCGGGGGACCTGCACGCAGCCCAGGGAGACGGCGAACTGTCGGGCACCGGCATCGAGATGGACGGGCACCTCACCCTGCGCGTTCATGTCGAGAAGCGCGCCGGCATCACCACGCCCGAATTCACCACCCCAACCCACGGCGGCAGCAGCCGGCAATGGCACGTCACCACTGGCCACGACCCGGAGCTGATGACCGCCGCCCGGATCGCCCTGCGTGCCCTGCTTCGCCGGCTGGAACCGCGCGGCCTCACGCTGGAGCAGGCCTACGTCCTGGCGAGCGCCTGCGTGGATCTGAAGATCAGCCAGATCGTGGACGCCCCCAACTACACCGTCAGCGCGTTCCTGCCGCTGGACATCTTCACAGGGCATTGAACGCCGAGGGCAGAGAGTCGGGGCTGTCGCCCTCCGCTCTCTGCCCTCCACGCTTCTCTACAGCTCACCCCGCGCGAAGGCCGTCATGATGCCCGGCGCAGCCGTGTCGAAGCCCACGACATCCAGCATGTCGGCCCGATCCTTGTCGGCGATGGTGAACTCGGTCGCGGTCATGCCGACCACGATCAGGCGCGCGCCGATCCCCATCGTCTGACGGTACTGGTCGAGCGCGACCGTCGGATGGACGTTCCCCGCCCAGGTCTCGTTGTCGGTGTACACCACGAAGGTATCCACCGGCACCTTATTCTTCGCTGCCCAGAGCATCGGCAGGGCGCAGTCGGTGCCACCCATCGGGATCTTCGACATGGCTGTCATCACGTCGTCCAGCCGCTGGCGGGCGCTGAGGGTCAGCGGGGTCAGGCCGGGCGTGCCGCCGCCCCAGCGCCCACCGTAGCCGCCGCCCGCCGCGCTGAACGCCAGGGCCGAGTACGCCGGTTCCGTGCGGGCCGTGACCAGCGCCATGGCCGCCGTCGCCTTCAACGGGCTCAGGCCCGGTACGCCGCCCACGGTGCCCATGCCCATGCTGCCCGAGACGTCCAGACCCAGCAGGACGCGCTTCCCGGCGGGCTGCACCGCCCCGAAGGCCAGGTAAAACGCATCCTGAAGGGCGTCCACGACCTGCGGAACAGGCACCCACTCGCCCTTGCCCTTCACGCCGCGACCCTGCGCGTACACCAGATGTGCCTTCAGCGCGTCCAGCGGGTGGATGCGCCCACGCTTCAGCGCGTCCGGGTCGGTCACGCGGTTCACGACCTCACGCACGATGTCGCGGTCGTTCGCGGTCAGCACGCCCACGCGGCCCAGGTTGCCCAGGTTCCGCAGCAGCCACGTCAGCCCATTCGTCTGCATGGCTGCGCGGTACACCTCAGCGCCGCGCAGGTGGGTGGGAATCGCCTCGATGGGCAGGCCGTAGCCGCGCATCAGGATCGCGGCCTCCTTGTCCGTGGTCACGCGCTGGGCCAGCAGGTGGCCCTCGATCACGCGCAGGGCCGGTTCGCTGATCTCGCCCGCATCCGGCAGCACGCCATCCACCATGAACTTCAGCACCGCGTTGCGGCCCGCGTCCGTGGTCTTCGGGTGCGCCTTGCGCAGGGCATCGGCCTGGCTCCAGCCGTCGCGGGCCTTGTACTTCACGGCCCACAGCGCCAGCTTCTCCACGCCCACGTCCTCGTACACGCGCGCCACGCCCCGGCGCGTCAGGCGACCCCAGCCGCCCAGCGCGTCCGCGAACGCCAAGAAGTGCAGCAGCATGGTGCCCGTGCGCGCTACCTCAGGCAGCACGTCCCAGGCGGCCTTGCGAACCGCCACCTCCGGCGCGGTCTTCGCAATCAGGGCCAGCACCAGCAGCGCCGGGTTGGGCTTCGGCGCGCGGCCCGCACGGATCACGTCCAGCGTCACGCGCAGGGCTGCGCCCGCGTCGAGCTGCACGAAAGTCTTCACGAATTCCGTCGCCTGCACGGTGTGTGCGCGCTCAGTCGCGTAGAAGGTGCCGCCGTCCGTGCCCAGGATCAGGAACCGGGTCAGGCGCGCCTCGTCCGACAGGGCGTACACGAAGCCGCCCGTGTGGTTCACGACCTGGCGGGAATCGAGCCGCTCGGTCTGCGTGCGCTTCAGGGGATTGATGGCGTTCAGGTAGTTCTTCATGGATGCGGCCCTCCTGTTCAACCGGGCGAGTGGGTGGAGCGCTGGATTCGCCAGCGGCGACGGGGCACGGGCGTGCCGGGTGGTGACCTGGGCAGGACTCGAACCTGCGCCTCCCTGCGTATGAAACAGGTGCTCTGCCGCTGAGCGACCAGGCCTGGTGAATCGGGTGGGCCTCGACCCACGACCCCTCGCTGAAGAGGCGAGTGCTCTACCCGCTGAGCTACCGAAACGTGACGGGCCAGTTGTGGCCCTGGTGGAGGTGGAAGGAGTCGAACCTTCGGCCGCTCGCGTATCAGACGAGTGCTCTGCCACTGAGCTACACCTCCGTGATGAACCGGATGGGCTCCAGGCCCACAACCCTCTGCCTATCAGGCAGCCGAACTGCCAATCGAGGGATAGGAACAGGGTGGGGAGAGCGGCGGGAATCGAACCCATGACCTCCGCCTTCACAGGGCGGCGTGCAGCCGTTACACCACACTCTCCGTACTTCAGATGTTCTTCCCCGAGCCGGTGACCCGGCCTCCAGATCGCGGTCTGTGTGGTGGACAAGGGGAGACTCGATCTTCCACTCTTCCCTGTGCAGGAGGGACGCGCTGCCAGTGGCGCTCCAGGCCCAGATGGTTTGAACGGCAAGGAGTGAAGGTGCGACCTCCTGAATCCGAATCAGGCGTGCTGCCGCTGCACTACGTCCAGATGGTGGCTCCGGGAGCAGGGATCGAACCTGCGACGTCCTGCTTAACAGGCAGGCACTCTGCCACTGAGTTATCCCGGAATGATGGCGAACCGGGCAGGACTTGAACCTGCGGCCTCCCCGTTCGTAGCGGGGCGCCCTTCCAGCTGGGCTACCGGTTCGTGTGGTGGAACGGGTGGGATTCGAACCCACGACCTTCGATAGGTAGTCGATAAGCCTGCACGGTCGGCCCAGATGGGCAAGGTGGTGTGGAGGCGATGCTCTACCGCTGAGCTACCGTTCCATGTGGTGTGGAGCTGGGCGGGGATTGAACCCGCGACCTTCCGCCCGGGCAGACGCTCTAACCAGAAGCCTCTGCGGTCGGCCCGAAAGGCGAGGAGAAGCGGAGGCACATTGAACTGAGCTACCAGCCCCGCGAAGGGGAGTGGGGGACGGGCGGGATTCGAACCCGCACTGAACATCAGCCTCAGACAGCGGCCCACGCTTGGGCAAGTGGCGCTGAGGTATAACCTCGCGGTCACGTTTGTGCTGCCATTGCACCACCGTCCCCACGGTGGATGGAAGTGAAGCGGCGGGGCGGGATTCGAACCCGCGACCCATCGATTAACGGATAACCTTTCGCTGTCGGCCCACAGGTGGGCAAGGTGTCGCCAAAGGAAACGCCCTTTCGGACAGTCAATTGCTCTGCCAATTGAGCTACCCGCCGCGTGTGGTGGATGGGGTGGGACTTGAACCCACTTGCCTTACGGCAAACGATCTACAGTCGTCCGCGACTCGCCGTCTTCGCCGCCCATCCAGGATTTCGGGTCTGGGTGAGGAGGGAATATCGGGTCTGGTCGGGATGGCACTGATGATCTCGCTGGAGTCGCGTGATGCGGCCGGCCCATCCGAGAGGGTTCAGTTGTTCAGGCTGTTTCATATGCGTACCTCCTGTGTTGGATTTGGGTTGGGTGTCTGGATTCGAACCAGGATCACCACTAACGCTCGTGCGTCGGCCCAGGTTGGGCAAGCTGTGCGGAGGGAACGAGACACCCACTAGAGTCTGCCCGCGCTGGGGCTGGTACTCCGAGTCGGATTTGAACCGACACTGACACGCTTCTGAGGCGTGTTCCTCTGCCGAATTGGGATACCGGAGCATAGCGAGACCTTGGGAAATGGGTCGCAGGGTGGAGCAGGCTGGACGGAATTGCACCGCCGTCACCCGGCGGTTGCCGGGCATCTTGCTGACTAGAAGAAACCTGCGTGTGGCGGGCGGTGGAGCAGATGGACAGACTTGCACTGTCGTCTACCCGCTGGCAGCGGGGCATCCTGGCTGCTGGACGACATCTGCGTGGTGTGGTCGGGCGAGGAATGAAGGTCGGAGTGGGAGTCGAACCCAGACCCACGCGGGTGGGTCATCGCCGGAGATAACCGAGCCTTCTTCGGCCCAACCGGGCTGAGTGGGAAGAACTGCCGGGCAAGGGTCTGGTCACGGATCGGGCCACTTCAATGCCGGGAATCGAACCCGGAGCCCTCGCTGAAGGCTTCCGCCCGTTCGCCCCCATGGGGGACGAGGTGTGAAAGAACCGTGGCCGGTCGGCCCGGAAGTTGCCCTGTACTGGCGATTCCAGCCGGACTCGAACCGGCGTAGTCCCGCAGACAACGGGGCGTCCTGACCGCTGAACGATGGAATCATCCTCCATGACGGAGGGGTGGTACTCCCAGCCGGAGTTGAACCGGCGTTTTCTGGGTGAAAGCCTGATGTCCTGACCATTGGACGATGGGAGCGTCATGAAGCTGTGGTCGGGCAAGTGTGCCGCTCAGGGTGGTTGACCGTGACAGGGTAACCCTGGGCGTTCGGCCCGGCCGGTGGGAGCGGGGTTCGCCCTCCCCTGCCATGAAGTGTACGGGGAAGGGTGAGCGGGGCACATTCGCCGGGTGGCGTAGGCGTGATGTACGCCATACGGCGAGGGCCGGAGCACATCAGCCCCGGCCCGCTGCACGTGCGCCGCTTATTCCAGTGTCACGAGGTAGTCGTACAGATCCGGCCCGCCAGCGTGGGCCTCGACCTCGACCATGGGGAACGCGGCGCTGATCTTCGCCGACAGCGCGTCCAGGTCGTCCGGCGTTTTCTGCGGGCCGCCGAACACGGTCACGACCTCCTGTCCGGCGTAGGCCCTGTTCAGCATCTCCAGCACGCTGTCCTCGGGCGCACCTCCCGCCTGGACGAGTTCGTCGTCCTTCAGCCCGATCACATCGCCCTCCTTGATGTCCAGCGTCTGACCCTCTTTGGTCGTGATGTTGGTGGTGCGGCTGGCGCGCGTGACCTCGAAGGTCGTGACGTTCCCGGCCCCCTCGGTCATGGCGTCCTTCAGATCGTCGGCGTCCATGTCCGCCTGGAAGGCCAGCGCCGCTCCGATGCCCTGCCCGAGCGTGCGCGTGGGAATCACGACGGCGCGGCCGTCCATGAGTTCCATGGCCTTCTCGGCGGCCATCAGGACGTTCTTGTTGTTCGGCAGGATGATGACCTTCTGGGCGCTCACGGAGCGCACGGCGTCCACGATGTCCTGCACGCTTGGATTTGCCGTCTGCCCGCCGGACACGATGCGGGCGCCCAGGCTGCGGAACAGTTTCACCAGTCCGTACCCGTTCGCCACGGCCACCAGTCCCGACGGCGGAACCTCCTCCTCGGCCTTCGCGGCGGCGCCGGTCATGCCCAGGATTTCCGTGTGCTGCTCGGACATGTCCTCGACCTTGGTCTTGAGCATCTTGCCGTAGCGCCCGACGGTGGCCAGCAGTTGATCTGGTTCGTTGGTGTGGATGTGGCCCTTCACGTACCCTTCCGCGCCCACCACCAGCAGGCTGTCCCCGAAGGGCGTGACCAGCTCGCGGATCTTTTCGATGGGCTCGGTCGCTTCCGACATCAGGAATTCGGTGCAGAAGCCGAACTCCTCGTTCTCGAACTGCTGCTGCGCGTAGCTCGTGATCTCCGGCGCGGGCGGCAGCGCCTCACCGCGCAGCTCGGCCAGCATGCCCTCGACCAAGTACAGGTAGCCCTGGCCGCCGGAGTCGATCACGCCCGCCTGCTTCAGCGCCGGGAGCATCTCGGGCGTCTGGTCGAGGAGTTCCTGCCCCTTGAACAGCGCGTTCTCCAGCACCTCCTCGATGTCGCTTCCCTGCGCGCCCTCGGCCACGCCCCGCGCGACGGTCAGGATGGTGCCCTCGACCGGCTTCATCACCGCGCCGTAGCCGGCTTTCTGAGCGGCCTGGAGGGCCCGTCCCAGCAGCGCCGCGTCCACAGTGGCTGCGTCCCGGATCGCCTCCGCAAAACCCTTGAGGAGTTGCGACAGGATCACGCCACTGTTCCCCCGCGCGCCCAGCAGCGCGCCGTAACTGATCGCGCGGGCCACGCTGGGCATGCTGGTCTGCTCGCAGGTGTCCAGCTCGCGGCGCACGGACTGCATGGTCAGGTGCATGTTCGTGCCCGTGTCGCCGTCCGGCACGGGGTACACGTTCAGGGCGTTCACCTGCTCGCGGTACACGCCCAGCCAGTCCGTCGCGTAGCGCAGCATGCGGGCCAGATCTGCCGGCTGCAGGGTGGTGTGGCGCTCAGACACGTTGGACCCCCACGGCGTGCACGCGGGTCGCGGCCAGGTCGATACCCGCCTGGGTCTTCACGGTGTGCATCACGCGATCCACGATGTTCTGCGCCACCGTCGGAATGCTCACGCCATACGCCGCCACGATGAACAGATCCGCCGTGTACTTTCCGCTGTCCTTGCCGATCACCACGCCCTCGCTGGCATTCGCGCGGCCCAGCACGCGGCTGATGCCCTCGCGCAGGTTCGCGGGGGCCATGCCCACCACGCCGGGAATCTCGTGGGCCGTCAGCCCGATCAGCGAGGCGAGGGCCGCCTCGGTTATGTGTATGGAGCCGCTCACAGTAAGGGCGAGTATACGGGAGGCCACCATCGGGTTCTGGCCCTGCACGGATCTGCACAGTTCTGACGACACGCGGTTGTGACGGCACAAGAAAACCGAACCGCGCGGGGGGATCCCGGTCGCGATTCGGTTCAGTGGGTTTTGGGTTTCTCCGGCGGTGTGCGCGTCCTGATCACATCGCCGGATCGAGTTTTCCCGTGAGCATCAGCTGCATGCGCTGGCCGATGCGTTTGTACAGCGGGGGGGCGAAGTGCTCGCCGAAATCGCGGGTGGCTTCCTCGGATCCGACGTCATGGCCGTACTTCTGCGTCAGGAAGTAGCGGTGGTCCATGATCCACAGGTACAGGTCGGCCTCGGTGCGGCCGGGGAAGCGGAACATGACGTGGTGCAGGTCGAGGTTCTCCACGATCCGCAGGTAGAGGCGGGTGTACCAGCTCTCGACCGCCTCTTCCCAGGTCACGGGTTCCTTGCCTTCTGCCGCGCGTTTCTGGTTCAGGTAGTACTCGCGGGTTCGGATGTGCTCCAGCAGTTTCTCGTAGCGGCCGGGAGTGGTGAACAGGATCTCGCGGTGCTCCGGGAGGATGCGGTCGAGGTCGGTGGCCTTCAGGAACTGGGCGTACTCGCCTTTGATGATCAGGTCCTTGAGGGTGTCGCCCTCGTCGGGCGGCACGGTCACGTTCAGTTCGATCACGTAGGCGTCGATGAACTTCTGGCCCTGGCGGCGGGCGACCGACACGCGGTGGTTGCCGTCCTTGACGAAGTACAGGTCGCCGACCTTGTACACCTGGATGGGCGGGAGTTCCTTGCCGTCCAGCTGGGCGCTGCGCACGCCGATCCAGCGTTCGTCGAGGTGGGGTTCCTTGGGCAGGTAGTGGCGGTCGAATTCACGGTAGCGGTCGACGCTGCCGATGATGTGATCCACGGGAATGGTCTGGATGCCGAGCTGGTGCTCGCCTTCGGGGGCCAGGTGCTTGACCCAGTCGAAGGGCAGCAGCTCGTTCGGTTGGCGGCGCAGCACGGCGACCATGTCGCGGATATCGCTCATGAAGCGGGCGCGTTCGACCTCGTGCCGGGCGGCGGTGCGGTGGTGAAGTGAGGACATGCGGCGTACTCCTTGCGCCGGATACGGCCGGGGCCGGGGGCGCGGGTGGTGCCGGGGCATGTGCGGACTGGGGAAAGGTGATCACCCCGGTCTTGGTGTTGATCTTACACCAAGCCCCTTGCTTAATTCTGACGGTTCGGGTCAGTTTCGTGTCAAGCACAGACAAGTGACCGAGTATGAATAAAACCGCTACCTCCTCACCTCACACCGGGTCATTTGTCATCGTCCAATTGGGGCATGCTTGGCAACTTCTTCAAAAAACCGGCAGACAACATGGGGGGACGCGTGCCGCCCGGTCAGACGCTCACGACCCGCTTTCCTGTCCTGACCTACGGCCCCACGCAGCATTACCGGCCCGAAGACGTGGTCATCCGCATCAGTGGTCTGGCGCGCGAGCAGACCTTCACGTGGGCCGACCTCCTCGCGTTGCCGCAGACCACCCTGACCTACGACATCCACTGCGTGACGCACTGGAGTAAGTTCGACACCACCTGGACCGGCGTGCGCGTCACCGACCTGATGGAACACCTGCAGCTCGAGCCGGGGGCCACACACGTCATGCAGCACTCGGTCGGTGGGTACACCACGAACCTGAGCCTGGACGATTTCACCCGGCCCGAGAACCTGCTGGCACATACATTCAATGGCGAACCGCTGGACGCCGAGCACGGAGGCCCGCTTCGGCTGGTCGTGCCGCACCTGTACTTCTGGAAGAGTGCCAAGTGGTTGACCGGTCTGGAGTTCATGGCCGCCGATAAGCCCGGCTTCTGGGAAGTGAACGGCTACCACATGCGCGGCGATCCCTTCAAGGAACAGCGCTACGACGACGACAAATAAGGCGCAGCGGGCAGGGGACTCCGAGCCCGGAGCGGCAGACCTGACCGGCGGTGGGGACTACCTCGTGCCGGATGTGCTGGAACCCGGCCTGACGCTGCTGCTGGTCGGAACCGCGCCCAGCCGGATTAGTGCGGCGGCGCGGGCGTACTACGCCAATCCCACCAACAAGTTCTGGCGCGTGCTGCACGAAGTCGGTTTGACCCCACGCCAACTCTCGCCGCACGAGTACCCGCTCCTGCCCACCTTCGGGATCGGCCTGACCGATGTGGCCAAGCGGCACAGCGGCGTGGACGCCGATCTGCCGCCGGGTGCGTGGGAACCGTCGGAACTGCGGGCGAAGATCGCCCGGTACCGCCCCGCACTCGTGGCCTTCACCAGCAAACGCGGGGCGTCCGAGGTGTTGGGCGTGCCGACCGGTCGCCTGCTGTACGGCCCTCAGGTTCAGCTCCTGGAGGGCGCGGAGGTGTGGGTGCTGCCCAGCACCAGCCCGCTGGGACACACGCACTTCCAGCTGGAGCCGTGGCACGCGCTCGCCGCGCGGGTGGCCGCCCTGCGCGCCGGCGGATAGGTCACCCGGCCCACCCCCCACCCGCGGCCCCCCCGCCAGTGGGGGAAAGGCAGGCATCTGGAAGAATGGCGCGCATGACGCACGCCTTCGCCGTGGATCTGCGCGGCCTGATCGACCTGCTCAGCGAGCACCTGTACGCCGGCCCGGAGGTGTACATTCGGGAACTCATGCAGAACGGTGTGGACGCCATCCGCGCCCGCCTGGCACTGGACGGTGAAGCCTTCGCGCCCACGCTCGAGTTCGCCGTGCAGGACGACACGTTGACCTTCACGGACAACGGCGTGGGCCTCACGCCGGAGGACATCCACACGTTCCTGGCCACCATCGGACGCAGTTCCAAACGGGGCAGCGTGGAGTTCATCGGGCAGTTCGGGATCGGCCTGCTCGCGTGCTTCCTGGTCAGCGAGCGGATCGAGGTGGTGTCCCGCTCGGCCAGTGGGACGCCGCCCCTGCTCTGGGTGGGCCACGCAGATGGATCGTACGCGCTGGCGGATGGCCCGGACGACACGCCCATCGGCACGCGCGTGATCCTGCGCGCCCGCGCCGACCGCGCCCAGTACCTGTTGGCGGATCGGGTGGCCGCGTGGGCGGGCGACTACGGCGCGCTGCTGCCCTACCCGATCGTGGTGCAGGAACCGGGGCAGCGGACGACCGTGAATGCGCGCGGCGCTCCGTGGCTGGATCACAGCGCCGGCGAGGACGCCCGCCGCGCCGCCGTGCTGGCGTACGGCGAGGCGCTGCTCGGCACGCCACCCCTGGCGTTCGTGGACATCCACACCGAGGCAGGCGACGTGCGCGGCGTGGCCTTCGTGCTGCCGTGGACACCCACCCTGGAGGCACGCGGGCAGCACCGCGTGTATGTGCGGCACATGCTGCTCTCCGAGGAGGAGGCCCAGCTCGTGCCGAAGTGGGCGTTCTTCGTGAAGGCCGTGCTGGACGCCGGGGGCCTGCGCCCGAACGCGGCGCGGGACGCCCTGCGCGACGACGCCGTGCTGCACGCCGCGCGCCGCGAGATCGCGCAGACGCTGCGACGCTGGCTGATCGACCTCGCCGAGCGTACGCCCGACACGCTGCGGCACCTGATTGCGCTGCACTACCTGAGCATCAAGGCGCTGGCCGCCGAGGATGATGCCTTCCTGGAACTGTTCCTGCGCTGGCTGCCCTTCGAGTCCAGCGCCGGGCGGTTGACCCTGCCGGAAGTCCTGGCGCACGCGGGCGGGGCCGAGGTGCGCTACGTGGCCGACCTGAACCTGTACCGGCAGGCGGCGCAGTTGGCCGCACCGGGCGGCCCACCGGTCATCCACGCCGTCTACACCTACGACGCCACGCTGCTCGAGCGCTACGGCGCGCTGCACCCGGAAGTGCAGGTGAGCCGCCTGGACGCCAGCGACCTGGTGCAGGAGCTCACGCCCCTGACGCCCGCAGAGCGCTCGGCGACGGCCGAGCTCCTGACGGCCGCGCGCGATACGCTGGCCGCCCTCGACGCCGACGCCCGCCTGAGCCGCTTCGAGCCGGCCGCGCTGTGTGCCCTGGCCTTCCCGCGGGCGGGCCGTGACCTGCACCGCACCCGCGAGACCGTCGCCAGCGGAGCCGGCGGTGGACTGTGGGCGGGCCTGCTGGACGACCTCCAGGCCGACGCGCCGGACGGGTACGCCACCGAGGTGCACTTCAACCTGAACCACCCCCTGCTGGTGCGGGCGGCGCAACTGCCCGACGGCCCGCTGTTGCGCCGCGTGTTAGGGATGTTGTACGTGCAGGCGCTGCTGCTGGGCCACCACCCCCTGACCGCGCGGGAACTGGGCCTGCTGAACGGCGGCCTGCTCGACCTGATCGGCGCGGCGCTGGACGGCCCGGACGCCGCCACGCCCTCGACCATCCACCTGAACTGACGGGAGCGCCGCATGGACATTCACGAACTGCTGGAACGCGCGCAGGAGCTGCCGCATGGCCCGGAACGTCTGGCCATGGTCGAGGAGGCTGTGCGCGCCGCCGACCTCGCACAGGACGGACGCGCCGGGTATGAGGCCCGCAAGGAAATCATCTACAGCGCCGATTACGCGGGCCAGAGCGAGAAGATGCTGGTCGCCTTCGCATGGTGCCGCACGTATCTGGACGCCCACCCGGACGACTTCGGGCCGGGGGAACACCGCAGCCTCGCGTGGTACCACAAGTGGGTCTTGATCGCCGGGCACCACTTCCCGCAGATTCCCCTGGAGCGTCTCCGCGAGCTGCACGCCGATTACGCCCGGCGGGTGCAGGCAATGGGCTATGGAGCGGGCACCGTGCCGTACTTCCGGCTGAACCTCGACATGCACCGGGGCGACGCCCAGGACGCCCGCGTGGCCTTCAACCTGTGGCAGTTCGCACGGCGGGACGCGCTGAGCGACTGCCCGGCGTGTGAGGCGCAGACCATCGCCGACTACCACGAATTCCTGGGCGACGACGAGGGCTGCGTCGCGCAGGTGGAACGCATGATCGCGCGGCGCCTGACCTGCGCGCACATTCCGCACTCCACGCACGGCATGGTGTTGCCCGCCCTGCTGCGCCTGGGCCGCTGGGACGACGCGCAGCGCCACCACGAGCAGGGCCGCGAGCTGGTCGCAGGCGACCCGGATCACCTGACGCCGCAGGCCCGACACCTGGAATACCTGAGCGTGACCGACCCGGACGCGGCGCTGGCGTGGTACGCGCGGCACCTCGGGTGGGCCGAGCGCACCAGCGAACTCGACGACCGGCTGGATTACCACCTGGCCGCCGCCCTGCTCTTTCAGCAACTGGGCCGCGCCAACCGGGAGCAGGTGACCATCGCCCTTCCACAGGAGGTGCCCGGTCACCGCCCGGACGGCACCTACGACGTGCAGGAACGCCACGCGTACCACGCGGCGCAGGCCACCGCACTGGCCCGGCGTTTCGACGAACGCAACGGAATGGAGCACCACGTGGGCCGCCTGACCCGCACCCTGGCCCTGGGCGACCTGCCGCGTCCCGGCGTGTGAGCGGCCGTCCGGACGGGCCGGATGGTGGCTTGGAACGGAACGCCGGGTGCCCGGGCCGCGTACCCTGAAGCATGGCTCCCCGCGTCACGACCCTCCTCACCGTGGCCCGCACCGGCACCCGGGTCGCGCGTTACCTGATCCGTCCCGCCGTCCGCGAGCCGCTGCGGCCGGATGGCTGGGGCCTGGAGACTCTGCCTCCAGCGCTCGCCGTGCGCCGGAGTCTGACGTCGGCCCGGCGGGCGGCCGGTCTGGGGGTGCTGACGCTCGTGGGGCTGGTGGGCGCATCTCTGCTGGCCCTGAGCACCGTGTTCCTCGGCGTGGGCGCGGCCTCCGGCAGTTACGCCGCCGTCTGGGGACTGGTCTTCGTACTGCTGCTGGGCGTGGCTGGAGCCGTGTGGCTGGCGCGGCGTGTCTCGGCCCTCATGCGCGACCCGGCACACCTTCCCGGCACGGCCGTGGTCGCGTCCGCCGATCTGGACGCGCTGGCCCGCCTGCACCGCGCCGCCCGCGCCCTGCCCGCGCCGCGGCGCGTCGCCTACCGCCGCACGCTGGGCAGCGCCGCCGCCGCCCTGCGCGCCTGCGCGGCCGACACCACCCTGGGCCGCGACACCTTCGACGCCCGGCAGGCTGCCCTGGAGGATCTGCCGGAGCTGCTGCGCGCCTACCGAGCGGCCCCGCCCAGCCCGACCGCCGACCGGGAATTCACGCGGCAGCTCACGCTGATCGAGCAGCGCATGCAGGTCATCGCACGGGAACGCGCCATGCAGCAGGAACGTGACCTGCGCGCGCACGGCCGCTACCTGGACGACAAGTACGGCGATCGCGACCAGTCGTGAATCCCTGGCCCTCCCCCGGCGCATGAAGCGGCCGTGCAGGTTGCGTCAGGGAACCGTGGCCACCGGCGGAGCACGGGGCGCGGCCGGAACCTCACCATGGGGTATGCCCGCTGCCCGGCGTTCCCTGGCCCTCCTGACCGCCGTCCTCCTCTTGCCTCTGACCGCCGTCGCGCAGACCCCACCGTCCGGCGCGGCTGTGGCCGACACCCTGCCGATGAGTCCTGCCAAGTCCAGCCCGGCGCAGGCCAGTGCCGTGCCGGGCGACGCGGCACTGGCCCGTGTGCCCGCCGTACGCGTGCAGCGGGCCGGTGCGGTGGTTCCCGGCACGCCGGCCGAATACAACGCGAGCATCACCGTGCGCTACGGCGCCGCCCATCCTGGCGCGGTGCTGCTGCTGATGCCGGGCTTCCTGGGCGGCGCGGGCAGTTTCGACCGGCTGGCCCGGACGATCGTGACGCTCGATCCGCAGGTGGCCGTCTGGGCGGTCGACCGGCGCAGCAACCTCCTCGAACCTCAGGAACTCCTGGCGCACGCCACGCCGTCCGACCTGATCCGGATCGTGCAGGAGGGCCTGCCCGTCCGGTCACCGGCCAGCGTCCCCTTCATGCGCGACTGGGGCCTGGACGTCACCCTGCGGGACTGGCGGGTGGCCGTGCAGGAAGCCCGCACCCTGACGCCGAACGTCTTTCTCGGCGGCCATTCCCTGGGAGGCAGCCTGACCGGCCTGTACGCCGCCTACGACTTCGGCGGGTACGTGGGCAGCACGGACCTGCGCGGCCTGGTCATGCTGGACGGCCTCCCCGGCGTCCTTGCCGACCGCCCCATGAATGCCGACCAGTACCGGCAGGGTGGTCTGAATGCCCTGGGACCACTACCCGGTCTGCTTCAGCTGGACACGCAGCCGTACGTGGACTCCCTGATCTTCGGGCCGAAACTCGCCGCCCAGGCCGACGCGCAGGCCCGGCTTGCCGCCCTGCACCCGGACGATCCGGCCCCGACGGGCGGGCTGACGCGCTTTCCGGCCACCAACCTCGCGGCGGGCCTGCTGCAACTCGAAGACCGGTACGCCCTGCTGCCCTTCCTGACCCTGCACACGGGAGCGCCCACGAACGCCATCGAGGCGCCCAGTTTCGCCGCCCTGGCCCTGGGCGGCCGCAACAGCCACTGGCTGGTCGGCCCTCAGGACGCGGCGCGCCCCGTCGGCTGGCAGGACGACCCGGCCGCCCCGACCGACGGATTGGACTTCGTGCGCCGGTATTGGACGCCCTTGGCGGATTACAGCGAGTGGTATTTCCCGAACCGGCTTACGTTGGATGTGGCCGCCGCCAGATCCGGCACGCGCGGCACGCCCTTCGAGTCAGACATGCGCGTGTGGTACACCGCGCAGCTGAGCGCGCCCATCCTGGGGATCGCCGCGCAGAACGGCGTGACGCGTGAGGACATGTACCGGGAATACGCGGCGGGTACCCACGCGACCCTCACCACCCGGACGCTGCCCGACGCCACCCATCTCGACATCGTCGCCGCGCGCAGCGATCAGGTGGCCCGCTGGATCCTCGACTGGATGCGTCCGCTGCGCCGCTAATGTTCAGGCCACCTCGTGGGTAAATCTTGCTCAGCCTCACGATCGCTCTCTGACTGAGCCCAGGTGCGTGCCTCGGGAGGTGCTTGCCACCCGCGCAGGTCGGACGGCGGTTTGCATGCACCGTGTCGAGGTCAACCCCAGCACGCGGCCCCTCCCCTGAACGGAGACGGGCATCCCCGAGACAATAGCCACGTCATCGCCGCCCGATCCCGCTGTGTCATCGATGGTCAGGCTGTGGGGCCTTCCCCCGCCAGGGGGGGCCATGGTGGCGACCGCTGGGGGCCGTGCTGGACGGCGTTTTGTCAGATTCATGTGTATTGCGTGTACCTACCCTGAAGGTATGAACGACCGCCACGCCGTCTCACGCTCCCCCGGACGTGGTGAGCCCTTCTCAAGTATGTCTGGCCGGCTCCATGCCCACTGACTTCGGCCTGCGCCTGGACTGGTTGGGCGGCGCTCCAGGCACGGAGCCCCTCACGTCAGCTTCCCTCGCCGGATCTGTTCAGGTCGGCCCGTGGACGGTTCAGCTCGATCTGGACGGCGCGCGGCCCATCGTGAACCCGGTGGCGGGCGTGGTCGCGCTGCTGCACGGGCACCTGTATGGCACGGCAGTGGAAACCCTTCCGGCGCTGTACCGGCAGTACGGCGCGGCGCTGGGCATGCACCTGGAGGGGGCCTACGCGCTGCTGATCCTCGACGTCCGTGACGGGCGAATCAGCGTCTTCACGGACCGCACCGGGTCGCACAAGCTGTATGCCGCGCATGACGGCGACCATGCGGCCCTTGCGACCCGCGCCGACTGGGCCGGATTCCAGCCCAGGCCGCTCGATCCGGCAGGCGTCGCGGCGTACTTGGCAACCGGGAACATGTTCGGCGGCCTGACCCTGCACCGGGGCGTCCGCGCCCTGCCGCGCGCCAGCGTGACCGATCTGGAACGCACACGACTGACATCGCGCGAATACTGGACGGTGGAACCCGGCCCCCTGGGTGGCGGGGTCAGCCCCGATCAGACGCAGGAACTCGCGGAACTGCTGCGCGCGGCGGTCGCCCGGCGCGTTCCGTCATCGGCCCATGAGGTGCATTTGTCGCTCAGCGGAGGCTACGATTCGCGCGGTCTGCTCAGCCTGCTGTCCGGATCTGGGCCGTCCCTCCAGACCTTCTCGTATGCCCTGGGCGATCAGGCGCGCGGCTCGGACACCAGCGTCGCGGCGCGGCTCGCCCGGCAGTATGGCGCGCAGCACACCGTGATCGACGCGTACGGCGGCGACCTGCTGGGCACCGTGCGGCACAACGCGCAGTGGGGCCAGGGGGTCACGCACTTCTGCGACGAGGCCGACGCCTGGGCGCAGCTGGATACCCTGCACCCGACCGACGTGTTCACGGGTGAGCAGCCGTTCGAACTCTGCACCCACCCGCTGAAGACCGTGCCCGAGCAGCTCAAGAACCACCACCTGACCGGGTTCTCGCCCCTGGCGTGGTTGCAGGGCCGCATTCCGGCGCATACCTATGCCACGCTGCGTGACGCGTGGCAGACCGAGCTGGACGTGATCACGGCCCGCACGCTGCGCTGGGAGCACCCCGCGCAGCGTGACCTGATGCTGATGCTCGACCAGCACCTGCCGCACGTGCTGCTGCCCTGGCGCGAGCGCTACGCCGGACACGCCGCCCGCGTGCACACGCCGTTCCTGGACACGCAGGTGCTGGACTTCCTGGGCCGCGTGCCGCTCGACGCTCTGGCCGACAAGGCCCTGTTCCGCGCGGCCCTGACCCATCTCGACCCGCACCTGCTGAATGTGCCCATCGCGGCCAGCCAGGGCTATGAGCCGGACTGGAATGCCGAGCTGATCCGCCAGCAGGACGAGGTGCAGGCCAGCGTGGCCCTGGAACCCAGCCGACTCGACGACCTGCTGAGTCCGGAGCTGATGCTCGGCCTGCTCCAGGGCCTGAGGACACCCTCCCGGAAGGCGAGCCTGAAAGGCAATCTGCGCTCGCACCTGGGCCGCCTGCGCCGCACGCCGCTCGGGACGCGCCTGCTGGGTATCCCGGCCCTGCGGATCGGGCAGGTGGATCATGCGACCTTCCTGATGCGGCTGCTGACCCTGCGCGAGGCCGACCAGATCGTCACCTCCCGCCCCGTTCCGGCCAGCCGGCCTCACCTGGGCCGGCCAGAGATCCCACAGGGAACGTCGTACTCCGCGCCCGCCGGAGACTGAGCTGCCGCAGGTTTGACATCCGGAGCGGATCGGTGGAATCGTCGTGGTCTGGCCGCCAGCGTGTCTCCGCGCGGCCTGGAGGTACTCCATGACCGCGAGCCCTACCGACGCCCCCGCCACGCAGGTGATCGAATGGCGGCGCTGGCTGCACCAGCATCCGGAACTGTCCTTTCAGGAGCACGGCACCGCGCAGTACGTCGAGGATCTCCTGCGTTCCTTCCCCAACCTGAGCGTGTCCCGGCCCACGCCCACCAGCGTCCTGGCCATTCTGAAGGGCACGGCGGGGCCGGGGCGCACCGTGCTGCTGCGCGCTGACATGGACGCCCTGCCCATTCAGGAGGACACCGGCCTGGCCTTCGCGTCCGTGAATCCCGGCGTCATGCATGCCTGTGGGCACGATGGCCACACCGCGATGCTTCTCGGCGCGGCGCGTGAACTCAGCGCCCACCCGGAGGCGCTGCGCGGCGAGGTGCGTTTCATCTTCCAGCACGCCGAGGAACTGTTTCCCGGCGGGGCGCGGGAACTCGTGGACGGCGGCCTGCTGGACGGCGTGGACGTCGCCGTGGGCACGCACCTGATGAGCCCCGTGCCGGCGGGCGTGATCGTGCTGCGCGAAGGTCCGCTGCTGGCCGCGCCGGACAGCTTCGACCTGACCATTCACGGCCACGGCGGACACGCCGCGTTCCCCCACACCACCATCGACCCGGTCGTGATCGCCGCGCAGGTCATCCTGGGCTTGCAGACCGTCATCTCCCGCCAGCGGGATCCGGTGAAGGCGGGCGTGCTCAGCGTGACCACCCTGCACGGCGGTACCGCGCACAACGTCATTCCCGGCGAGGTCGCGCTGGGCGGTTCGGTGCGGATCTTCGACCCGGATCTGCGCGCCGCCATGCCGGAGCGGATGGAACAGGTCGTCCGGGGCATCACCGACGCCTACGGGGCCACCTACACCTTCACGTACCACACCGGGTACGACGCGGTGAATAACGACCCGGCCGTCACGCAGGTTCTGCGCGAGGTGGCCGCCACGGCGCTGCCGGACGTCACCGTTCACCCCGGCGAGCCTCTGATGGGCGGCGAGGATTTCAGCGCCTACATGACCAGGGTGCCCGGTTCGTTCATCCTGATCGGGGCGGGCGGCCCGGACGCCGCGCCGCATCACCACCCGAAGTTCGACATCGACGAGCGTGCCCTGGACTCGGGCACGACGATGTACGTCGCGGCGGCCCGGAGACTGACGCAGCCGGAGTGACCCGATCCAGGGGGTGCCCGGCCTCCTTCAGCGGTTGAGGCCGGGCACGTCGTCCCGCCCACGCGCCACGTCGCGCACCCCCCGCCGCCCGAACGCGTGCGCGAGATCGCGTTCCGGGAGCCGGAGCACGGTCGGGCGGCCATGCGGACAGGCCCACGGGTGCTCGCAGGCGGCCAGGGCGGCCAGCACAAGCTCGCCGCGCGCGTGATCGATCATGCCGGCCTTCAGGGCGGGAGCGCAGGCCAGCCGCGCCAGCACGTCCCGGCGGGGATCCGGCGAGTCGCCCAGCGCGGCCTCCACGATCTGCTCGTGCAGCCGGGGCACGGCCAGCGCGGCCAGACTGGCGGGCAGGGTGCGCAGCCGCGCCAGGCCCGCGCCGAAGTCCTCCAGCGTCAGGCCCCAGCCCTGCAACTGCGGGGCGCGTTCGTGCAGCCGGGCGGTCTGTTCGGGGGTCAGGTGCAGCAGTTCCGGTTCCGGCAACTCCACCGGCGGGGCCTCGCCCAGCCCACGGGTCAGGCGTTCGTACAGGGCGCGTTCATGGGCGGCGTGCGCGTCCACGACCCACAGGTCACCCTCGCCCTGGGCCAGCAGGTACAGGTTCTGGTACACGCCGACCAGACCCAGGTCAGGAAACGAGGTGCCGCCCGCGTCGCGCACGGGCTGGGGTGGGGCACTCAGCGCCGGGGCCAGCCGCGCCAGCGGGTGCGCGGCGAGGGCCGACGCCACGGCCTCACGCACGCGGGCCGCGACGCCCGCCAGATCGGCCAGCGCCACCATCTGCTTGGCCGGGTGGACGTTCGGGTTGTGATCCTCCGGGGCGACCGTCAGGTCGAGCACGCACAGAGGCGCGACTCCTGAGGGCAGCAGTTCCGTGTAACCCTCGATCACGGCCTTCTCCAGTTCCGGCGGAGCCAGTACCGGGCGGCCGTTCACGCTGAAGTGCATGCGGTCACGTCGCGCCCGCGTCAGCTCCGGGCGCGACACCACGCCGCGCACGCCCGGCGCCTCGACCATCAGCACGCGGTTCGCACTGAGCGGCCCGTACACGCTGGCGACCGCGCCTCGATGATCGGCGGGCGCGTGCGTCAGGCGGGCCTCGCCATCCACCGTGACCCGCCAGTGCACACCCGGATGGTGCAGCACGTAGCGGCCCAGCAGCGCCGTGATCTCGCGCACCTCGACCGTGGCCGGGAGCTGGGTGCGCAGGCGCGCGGGCAGCGCCTCGAACAGCCCCGACACCGTGACGGTCGTTCCCGCCGGAGCGGAGACGCGGCCCACGCGCACGTCCTCGCCCTGCGCGTGCACCTCGGCCGCCCCCACCTGCGCGGCCGGTCGGGTCACGAGATGCAGTTCTCCCGCCTGCGCCGCCGCCCACAGCGCCTCGCCCCGGAAGCCCAGGGTAGTCACGCGCTCCACGGCCGCCGCGTCCGGCGCGAGCTTGCTCGTCGCGTGCCGCACGGCCGCCAGGGCCACCGACGCCGCCGGAATGCCCACGCCGTTGTCGCGCACACGCACCACACGCAGACCGCCGTCCTCGACCTCGATCTCGATCCGGGTCGCCCCGGCATCCAGGGCGTTGTCCACCAGTTCCCGCACTACGTCCAGCGGCCGGGACACCACCTCGCCCGCCGCGATCAGGCGGGCCACATGCGGCGGCAGGACGTGAATCACCCGCGCAGCGTAGCGCACGTCCACGAACCGGATTGGGGCATGGATTCCGTCCAGGCGGCCCTGGACGGCTGCCCTACGACCCGCTGTCCGGCGGCGCGACCCAGATGTTCCGGAACTGCACGGCGCTCCCGTGATCCTGAAGCACCACCGGCCCGTCAGACTCCGCCTGCGGTGCGCCCAGCAGGGTACTGACGCCGATGGGCACGTCGTCCTGAACCTTCTCGCCGTTCAGGTAGACGGTCACGCGGGCGTCCTCGGTCTTCTGGCCGCCCTGCCATCGGGCCGCGCGGAACTGGAGATCGTAGGTCTGCCACGTTCCCGCCGGCAGCGCCGCGTTCGAAGTGGCGTCCGTCTGCCCGTACACGGCCCCCAGGTCGTTTCGCCCGTCCAGGGGCTGCCCGAAGGAATCGAGGATCTGCACCTCGTAGCGGCCCTGCAGGAACACGCCGCTGTTGCCCCGATCCTGTTCCGGCAGATCCTCCCGCGTGACCGGCACCTTGAACTCTAGGTGCAGGTGCACGTCCCCGAAAGCCTGCGCACTCCGGACATCGTTGCTGCTGGCCGCATCGCCGGGCACGGCCGTGCTGTTCACCGTCATCACGCCACCCTGCACGGGCCAGTCTGCCGGGCCGCCCGCCCGCGACTGCCACGCATCCGCGCCGGTCGCGTCAGGGCCGAGCAGCACCGTCGCGCCGGCGGGTGGAGGCGTGTACGCCAGGGGTCTCAGGTCGATATTGCGGTAGTACACCTCCGCGCCCTCGGCCTGCAGGGCGATCCGGCCCGAGGTGAGGGGGGAGCCGTCCGGGCCGCGCAGGCCCGTGACCCGCGCGGTCACCTGGCCGTCCACGACCTGCACGGCCTCGTCGCCCGACACGATCATCTCCAGGTCGTTCCAGCCGCCAGCGTTCTCGGGCAGCGGCACGGCACGCTGCACGCGTTTGTAACTCCCGGCCGGAAACGCCGTCGTAAGCGGCTCGCCGAAGGGATCGTAGGCCGGGTCGCCGTCGCCGCCGGACCGGGCCGTGGTGGACAGGTTGACGCCGTTCAGGGCCCACAGATCTCCGGTATTGCCCTCCATGATCTGGAACTCCACCGCACTGGGCCAGATGCCGTCCGGGCCGGTCACGTGGTACAGCACGCCCGCATCCCTCGGCTGGCCCGCGCGGGGCGCGAAGGTCTTGTCTCCCCAGCGGTACTGGAGGCGCAGGCGGTAATCCGAGTGCGCCGTGGTGGTGGTCAGATAACCGAACTCGCGTTCCTGCGCCGTGACCGGAACGTTCAGGACGTGCAGCGCGCCGTTCTCCACCTGAAAGTACCGCTCCGGGTCGCTGCCCGTGCCACGTGCGGGCAGCCACGTCGTCCAGTCGCTCAGGTTCGTGCCGTTGAACAGCGGCGTCCAGACCGTCTGCGGCAGCAGGCTGGCCGCCGGGCCAGGGTTCGAAGCCGGAGCGGTCGGCGCCGTGGCATCGGCGCAGGCCCCCAGGGCCAGGCCGGCGAGCAGCGGGATCGACACCCGCAGCGCCATGGACACTGCCCGGCCTCGGGACGTTCCAGTACAGTCGTTCCGCATGCGATGCCTCCCGCCCAGCGCCAGGGCTAGTGCCTGCGCTTCACTTCATCCACTGTCCGGTACGGAACTACCGTTCCAGTGAGCGCACGGCAAAAGGCCCGCCGGGCTTCATTCACCGGATCTTCAAGGTCGAGCGGCCGTCGTCGCGGCGCTCAGGGCAGGATCTTGCCGGGGTTCAGCAGGCCGCGCGGATCGAGCAGGGTCTTCAGGCCACGCATGACGTGCAGCGAGTCCCCGTGTTCCTGCGCCAGATAGCCGCGCTTGTGCAGCCCCACGCCGTGCTCGCCGGAAGAGGTGCCGCCGGCCGCCAGGGCCAGCGTGATCATCTCGTCGTAGATGCGGTGGATGGTGGCCCAGGTGGCGTGGTCGTCGGGCGGCGCGTGGAACAGCACGTGAAAGTTCCCGTCCCCGACGTGCCCCACGAAACTCGCATGCAGGCCCGCCCGGTCGCACAGGTCGCGGCTGGCGGCCAGCACGTCCGGCAGGCGGTGCAGCGGCACGCACACGTCCGTGCTCATGCGCGCGTGGCCGGGGTACAGGGCGCCCATGGCGTAGTACGCGTGGTGCCGGGCCTCCCAGATCTTCGACCGCTCGGCGGCGCTGCGGGCGGTCCCCAGGTGCTGGGCGCCCGCGTCCTGGCACAGTTCCTGGCACAGGCCCAGGGTGTCCTCCAGGGCGCTCTCGCTGGCGGCGGCGAGTTCGATCCACAACGTCGGCGCTTCCGGGTGATCCGTGTGCTCGTACGCGTTCACGGCGTGGATCTCATGCTCGTCGATCAGCTCCAGCCGTTCGGGTTGCAGCGCGGCGCCCATGATCGTCACGGCGCACGCGGCGGCCGCCCCGACGGTAGGGAAGGTGCCGCGCACCACGACCACGTGCGCGGGCAGTGGCCACAGCTTCACGGTCATTTCCGTGATCACGCCCAGCGTGCCCTCCGCCCCGATGAACAGGTTCTTCAGGTCGTACCCGGCGCTGGTCTTGCGGGCCTTGCTGCCCGCGCGGATGACCGTGCCGTCCATCAGGGCCACGCGCAGTTCCAGCACGTTGTCGCGCATGGTGCCGTAGCGCACCGCGCCCGTGCCGCTGGCATTGGTGGAGGCCATGCCGCCCAGACTGGCCTCCGCACCCGGATCGACCGGGAAGAACAGGCCATGTGGCCGGGCCTGCCGGTTCAGTTCCGGGTACGTCACGCCCGGCTGCACGGTCGCCTGAAAGCCGCCGGGCTCGATGGCCAGTACGCGCTTGAGGTTCGACACGTCCAGCGAGAGGCCGCCCTGCACGGGAATCACCTGGCCTTCCAGGCTGCTGCCCACCGCGAAGGGGGTGACTGGGAAGCCGTGCTCGGCCGCGAGGCTGAGGGCGTCTACCACGTCCGCCTCGTCCTGCGCGAACACGACCGCGTGGGGCGGGTGTACCGTCGGGTGGCTCTCATCGCGCCCGTGGGCTTCCAGGATCGGGGCCGAGGTGCTCAGGTGCTCGCCGTAGCGGGCCTTCAGGGCGGTCAGGGCGTCGGCGTTCAAGGGGCCTTCCTCCTCGCCGGATCACGGCCGGGTGGTACGCGAACTATGCAACCGTATTGCACTCCATGCAACTTCGTCTTAGGCTGCCCCCACAGCTTACAACCTCACCCGGAGGATTCCCATGAAGACGACCCGCATCACGCTCGCCCTCGGACTCAGCCTTCTCGTCGCGCACGCCAGCGCCCAGGGCTGCATGACCGCCATCAAGGCCAGCGGCCTGAACATCGGCACCAGCCCCGACTACCCCCCCTACGAGAGCCTCGACACCAGCAACAAGATCGTCGGCTTCGACATCGACCTCATGAACGCCATCGGCAAGCAGATGGGCGTCAAGGTCAACGTGATCGGCCAGAGCTTCGACGGCCTGATCCCCGCCCTGATGGCCAAGAAGATCGACATGATCGCCGCCGGCATGACCATCACCGACGAGCGCAAGAAGAGCGTGAACTTCAGCCTGCCGTACTTCTCCGGCCAGAACGTCATCGTCGTCCGCAAGGAGAACAGCGCCACCCGCACGCTCGCCAGCCTCAGCGGCAAGAGCATCGCCGTGCAGATCGGCAGCGCCCAGGAGAAACTGGCGCAGGGCGTCAAGGGCGGCAACGTCAAGTCCTATAACCTCTACACCGACGCCGCCCTGGCCGTCCAGACGCGCCAGGCCGACTCCATGATCGTCGCCCGGCCGGTGGCCCTCCAGTTCCTCAAGACCTACCCCGACCTGATGATCACCGGCATGCTGAATAAGATCGACACCGGCCTCGCCATCCGCAAGGACTGCACCGACGTGCAGAACCGCGTGAACGCCGCCATCATCCAGATCCGGGGGAGCGGCGAGATGGACGCCCTGGTCGCCAAGTGGTTCAAGTAAGCCAGGAGTGAAGGGCGGGGCGGCGGGATTCGCCCGCCGCCCCGCCGGAAGCTCCGGCCCGCTCCCTTCGCCCGACCCCTGGTGACGCATGGATTTCAACCTGATCTGGCAGAACATCCCGTACCTGCTCCAGGGCGCGGCCATGACCCTCAAGATCACGGCGCTGGCGCTGGTGTTCGGGGTGCTGCTCGGCACCCTGGTGGCGCTGGCCCGGCTCTCGCCGCTGCGCTGGCTGGCTGGACTGGCACTGGCGTACATCGAGCTGATCCGGGGCACGCCCATGCTGGTGCAGATCTTCCTGATCTTCTTCGGCCTGCCGCAACTGCTGCAGCATCCCATCAACGAGTTCGCGGCGGGCGTGATCGCGTTCTCCATCAATTCCAGCGCGTACGTGGCGGAAATCGTCCGCAGCGGCATCCAGAGCATCGCACGCGGGCAGACCGAGGCGAGCCTGTCGCTGGGCTTCACACCCACGGACACGCTGCGCTACATCGTGCTGCCGCAGGCCTTCCGGCGGGTCGTGCCACCGCTGGTAAACGAGGCGATCAGCCTGCTGAAAAACTCGTCGCTGCTCTCCGCGATTGCCATCGTGGAACTCACGCGGGCGGCGCAGCTCGTGTCCAGCCGCACCTTCCGGCCCTTCGAGATGTTCCTGGCGATCAGCGTGATGTACCTGATCATGACCCTGACCCTGAGCTTCATTGCCAACCGTATCGAGAACCGGTGGCGGGTGGCATGACCCGACCCGCCGACCCCCACGCCGCTGACCCACAACTCCAGCCGCGCATCGGCCCCCGCCTGCGGGCCGCCCGCAAGGCCCGGGGTCTGACACTGGAACAGCTCGTCGCGCTGACCGGCCTGGACAAGTCCTTCCTGAGCCGCATGGAACGCGACCTGACCAGCGCGTCCGTGGCCTCGCTGGTGAACGTCTGCGCCGCGCTGGGCATCCGGCCCGGCACGCTGTTCGATCCGCCCACCGCCCATCTGATCCGCGCCGCCGACGCGCCGCCCGTGAACTTCGGCGGGCACGACGTGCACGAGGTGCTGCTCTCGCAGGGCCTGGGCGGCGAGCTGATGGTGCTGCGCAGCACCATCGACCCCGGCGGCTACGGCGGCGAGGAACTGTACACCCTGGACGCCGACGTGTCCTTCGTGACGGTGCTCAGCGGCCAGCTGGAAGTGATGGTCGAGGACGCCCACTACTTTCTCGGGGCGGGCGACAGCCTGACGCTCTCGTCGCGCATTCCGCACAACTGGCGCAACCCCACCCGGACGGCCACCGAGGTCATCTGGATCACCAGTCCCCACCCATGATGGAGGCCCCATGACCCCAGCCGACAGCCCGGCCACCGATCCGATCATCCAGATCAGCGGCCTGAACAAGTGGTTCGGCGCGCTGCACGTCCTCAGGGATGTGAACCTGACCGTGGCGGCGGGGCAGAAGGTCGTGGTGCTCGGCCCGTCCGGCAGCGGCAAGAGCACCCTGATCCGCTGCATCAACAAACTGGAGGCCTTCCAGCAGGGCGAGATCACCGTGGACGGCCATCACCTGAGCACCCTGAGGCGCCTGGAACCCGTCCGGCGCGAGGTCGGCATGGTGTTCCAGCAGTTAAACCTGTTTCCACACATGACCGTGCTGCGCAACGTGATGCTCGCGCCCATCAAACTGCGCGGGCTGAGCGAAGCCGAGGCCAGGGACCGCGCCATGACACTGCTGCGCCGCGTGGGCATCGAGGAGCAGGCCGACAAGCATGCCGCGCAGCTCTCGGGGGGGCAGCAGCAGCGGGTCGCCATTGCCCGCGCCCTGGCGATGGAGCCCAAGATCATGCTCTTCGACGAGCCCACCAGTGCCCTCGACCCCGAGATGGTGGGCGAGGTGCTGGACGTGATGCGGGGCCTCGCGACCGGCGGCATGACCATGCTGGTCGTCACGCACGAGATGGGCTTCGCCCGCGACGTCGCGGACCGCGTGCTGTTCATGGACCGGGGCGAGGTGCTGGAGGACGCCCCGCCCGCCGAGTTCTTCCGCCAGCCGAAGCTGGAACGCACCCGCACCTTCCTGCAACGGGTGGCGCACCACTGAGGGCCGATCCCGCCCACGAGGTTTACGTCATGCCCCATTACGAACCCGCCGATTCCTTCGAGACGCCGCGCTTCACCGGCGTGCGCACCTTCATGCGCCTGCCGCACGTGACCGACCTGGACGGCGTGGATTTCGCGGTGATCGGCACGCCCTTCGACACGGGCGCGTCCTACCGCGTGGGCGCGCGTTTCGGCCCGGCCGCGATCCGCGCCGCCAGCGCCCTCCAGCGGCCCTTCAACGCCGCGCAGAAGATCCGCGTGTTCGACCACCTGTCCGGCGTGGACTACGGCGACCTGCCGACCGTGCCCGGCCAGATCGAGGCGTCGTACGGGCGGATCGTGGCCGCGCTGACGCCCATCGTGCAGGCCGGGGTCACGCCGGTGCTGCTGGGCGGGGACCACAGCGTCACGCTGGCGCATCTGCGGGCGGTCTCGGCCGTGCACGGGCCGCTCGCACTGGTGCACTTCGACTCGCACAGCGATACGTGGGACAGCTACTTCGGCTTCCAGTACAACCACGGCACGTCCTTCAAGCGCGCGGCCGAGGAGGGCATCCTCGATCCGGCGGCCAGCATCCAGATCGGCATGCGCGGCCCGCTGTATGCCCCTGAGGATCTGGAGGTAGCCCGAAATCTGGGCTTCGAGGTCATCGACGGCTACGAGCTGCCCGCCTTCACGCCCGAAGCCCTGGCGCAGCGCGTGCGGGCGCGGGTGGGGACGCGCCCGGTGTTCCTGACCTTCGACGTGGATTTCGTCGATCCGGCCTTCGCGCCCGGCACCGGCACACCGGAAGTCGGCGGCCCGACCAGCCGGCAGGCGCTCGACTATCTGCGGGCGCTGCACAGTGCGGGTTCGGGCGGCCTGAACCTCGTCGGCTGCGACGTGGTCGAAGTCCTGCCCGCCTACGACCACGGCGAGGTCACGGCGCTGCTGGCCGCCACCGTCGCCTATGAACTCATCACGTTGCTCGCGCTGAACAAACGGGATGGCCGCGCATGACCCCTGTCCTGAAAAGCGTCCAGACTACCCTCACCGAGGGCGTGATCGAACTGGGTGTGGGCCACCCCACGCTGGACATGCTGCCGCTGACGTTCATGCAGCAGGCCGCCGCGCACCGGTTCGCGCAGGGCGATCCGTCGTTCCTGCAATACGGCGCCGAGTGGGGCGACGGCTTCCTGCGCACCGAACTGGCCGCGTTCCTGACCGGCCAGTACGCCTTTCCCGTCGACCCGGAGGAACTGTTCATCTCCGGCGGGGTGTCGCAGGCGCTCGACCTGATCTGCGCCATGTTCACGCAGCCGGGCGACGCGATCATCGTCGAAGACCCCACGTACTTCCTGGCGCTGGACATCTTCCGCAACCACCGCCTGAGGATCGTGGCCGCGCCCGTGGACGCACACGGCCTGGAGGTGGACGCCCTGGCTGCGCTGGTGGCCGCGCACCGCCCGCGCCTGGTGTACACCATCCCTACCCACCAGAACCCGACCGGCGCGACCCTGAGTGCTGAACGTCGTCTACAGCTCGTGAATCTCGCGCAGGAGCACGACTTCCTGGTCGTCGCCGACGAGGTCTATCACCTCCTGACCTACGGCGATCTGCCCCCGCCGTCGCTGGCGGCGCATGTGGGCACCGGGCAGGTCATCAGCCTGGGGTCGTTCAGCAAGATCCTCGCGCCTGGCACGCGTCTGGGCTGGATCAGCGCGCGGGCCGATCGGCTGGAGGTGCTCGCCCGCAACGGCATGGTCGCCAGCGGCGGGGGGTTCAGTCCGCTGGGCAGCGCCCTGATCCGCAGCATGATCGAACTGGGCCTGCTGCCCCGGTACATTCAGGGCCTGCGCGACACCTTCCGCGTCCGCGCCGCTGCCCTGACGGACGCGCTGCGGGCCCTGCCGGTCACGTTCCTGCCGCCGCAGGGCGGGTATTTCGTGTGGCTCACGCTGCCCGGCGGCCTGGACAGTGCCGCGCTGCTGGACGGCGCCGTTCCGCAGGGCGTGCGCTTCCAGCCGGGCAATCGCTTCAGCCCGGAGCACACGCAGGCCGACAAGATCCGGCTGTGCTTCGCGTACTACGCCGAGGACGACCTGCGCGAGGGCGTCCGGCGGCTCGGTCAGGCGCTCAGGGCCGGCGTCTGACAAGCTGTGCTCAGCCATGACGACTGACCTGCCCTACCTGAACCTCCGCGAGATGGAGGTGGCCGCCGCCAGCGTCCTCTCCCCGGCCGCGCTCGCGTACTACGTGGGCGGCGCGAATGACGAGGTCACGCTGCGCGCCAACCGCGAGGGGTACGCGGCCCTGCGCCTGCGGCCCCGCATGCTGGTGGACGTCACGGCCATCGACCTCCGGACGACCGTGCTGGGCCTGCCGCTGGACTTTCCGGTCGGGATCGCTCCGTGCGCCCTGCACGGCCTGGTCCATCCGGACGCCGAGGTCGCCACCGCCCGCGCCGCCGCCAGCGTGGGCAGCGTCATGACCCTGAGTACCATGAGCCACCGTCCCCTGGAGGACGTCGCGCAGGCCGCCCCGGAGCGGCTGTGGTTCCAGCTGTACCTGTACCACGACCGCGAGGTGAGCCGCGCCCTGATCCAGCGTGCCCAGGCCAGTGGCGCCCGCGCCCTGGTGCTCACCGTGGACGCCCCCTACCTGGGCCGCCGCGAGGCGATCCTCCGCACGCCCGTGCATATCGCGCCCGGCACGGTGCTGCCGAATGTCGGCCCGCGCACCCCCGGCAGCGAGGGAGTAGACGACCTGAGCTACTTCAACACGCTCCTCGACAAGGGCCTGTCCTGGGCAGATCTGGCGTGGCTGCGCGCCCAGACCACGCTGCCCATCGTCCTCAAGGGCCTGCTGACCGCTGAGGACGCCGCCCTGGCCGTGGAGCACGGGTGTCACGTGTGGGTGAGCAACCATGGGGGCCGTCAGCTGGACACCGCCGTGACCGCGCTGGAGGCCCTGCCGGAGATCGTGGACGCCGTGGCAGGCCGCGCCGAGATCTACCTCGACGGTGGCGTGACGCGCGGCACCGATGTCCTCAAGTCGCTGGCGCTGGGCGCGAAGGCCGTGTTCATCGCGCGGCCCGCGCTGTATGGGCTGGCGCTGGGAGGCGAGGCCGGCGTGCGGCACACGCTGGAACTGCTGCGCGGGGAACTGCGGCTGGCGATGGCCCTGTGCGGCAAGGTCCAGATCAGCGACCTGGGGCCGGACCTGATCTTCCCGCACTGACCCGCTCAGGGATGAACGGCCTCGGCGTCCGCCGTCCCGGTCGCCTCGCGCTGCCAGCGGTGGATCAGTTCCAGCGCCTGCAGGGGCGTCAGGCGCGACACGTCCAGCGTGGCGAGTTCCTGCACCAGCCGGCGGTCGTCGCCGCCCGCGTTCAGGGCGGTGAGCAGCCGTCCCGCGCGGGTCGTGACGTTCCCCGGCAGCCCGGCCAGCCGCGCGACCTCCACGCCGTAACTGTGCCGCGCCGCGCCGGGCACGACCTGGTGGTAGAAGGTCAGGCCCACGCCGCCATCCGTGCGGGCATCCTCCTCGGCGGCCACGTGCAGGTTCACCACGCCCGGCAGCTCGGATTCCAGCCGGGTCAGCTCGAAGTAGTGCGTGGCGAACAGCGTGTGCGCCCGGGTCACGTGCAGGTGCTCCAGCGCCGCCTGCGCGATGGCGAGACCGTCCAGCGTGCTGGTGCCGCGCCCGACCTCGTCGAGGATGACCAAGCTGCGCGCGGTCGCGCCGTGCAGGATGGCGGCCAGCTCGCTCATCTCGACCATGAACGTCGAGCGCCCACCGGCGAGGTCGTCGCTCGCCCCGATGCGAGTATGGATGGCGTCGTACACGGGCATGCTGGCGTGGTCGGCGGGTACGAACGAGCCGATCTGGTGCAGCAGCGCGCAGATGGCCACGGTGCGCAGGTAGGTGCTCTTGCCCGCCATGTTCGGCCCGGTCAGCAGCAGCAGGAAACGGCCGCCGTCCAGCGCCGCGTCGTTCGGCACGAATTTCCCGCCGGTCGACCGCTCGACGACCGGATGCCGCGCCTGCGTCAGCGCCAGCTCGGTCTCCGGCACCGTCTGTGGCCGCCTCCACGAGCAGTCCACCGCCAGTTCCGCCAGCGCAGCGAGCACGTCCAGTTCCGAGAGCGCCCCGGCGGCCTCCGCGAGCGCCTCGGCATGCGCGGCCAGCGAGTCGCGCAGTTCCGTGAACACCTCGACCTCCAGCCGCGAGGCCGCCGCGTCCAGCCGGGCGATCTCGCGCTCGCGCTCGCGCAGATCCGGGCGGGTGAAGCGGGCGCGATCCTTGAGCGTGGCCACCTGTCGGTAGTCGGGCGGCACCTTGCCCAGATGCGGCCCGGTCACTTCCAGGTAATACCCGAACACCGAGTTGAAGCCCACCTTCAGCGACCCGATGCCGGTGCGTTTGCGCTCGCTCGTTTCCAGTTCCGCCAGCCACGCCCGGTGCGACAGGGCGCTGCCCCGAACCTCGTCCAGTTCGGCGGAAAAGCCGTCGCGGATCAGGCCGCCGTCGCCCAGCCGCAGCGGCGGATCGTCCACCAGCGCGGCGCGGATGCGCGTCACCACGTCGGGCAGCCCGTCCAGCCGCGCCCGGATGCCGCCCAGCAGGCCGCCCTGCCCGTCCAGCAGCCGGGTCGCCTCGGGCAGCAGTTCCAGTGTGCGGGCCAGCGCCGCCACCTCGCGCGGCGTGGCCCGGCGGGTCGCCACGCGCGCCGCAAGCCGCTCCAGATCGTGGGCGCGGTACAGCAGCGAGCGCACTCCGCCCCGCAGGTCGGCCGCGCGGGTCAGGGCCTCCACGCCGTCCTGCCGGGCACGGATGCTCAGCTCGTCGAGCAGAGGCGCCCGCAGCCACGCCCGCAATCTCCTCCGGCCACCCGCCGTGCGCGTCTGGCACAGGATGTCCATCAGAGTCATGCCCTGCGGCGACTGCGGCGTGAACACCTCCAGCGCCCGCAGCGCCGAATCTGCGAGCCGCATGTGCGCGCCCGGCTCGAAGCGCACCACGCGGCGCACCATGCCCAGCTGCCCCTGGAGGGTCACGCGGGCGTACCCGGCCACCGCTCCGCAGGCCCGCACCAGCGCCGGGGTGGACAGCGTTCCCGGCACCTCGCCCAGGGTCGTGCCCAGCTCCGTGCGGCAGCCGTCCTCGTCGAAGTTCGCTGGTGAGAGCATCACGGGAAAGCGGGCCTGGAAGTCGGCGAGCAGCGCCGCGTTTCCCGCCAGTTCGGGCGCCAGCAGCACCTCGCGTGCTCGCCAGCGCGACAGCTCGTCGTACAGCGCCAGCCGGGTGTGAAAGGCCGCGCAGCGGAACTCCCCGGTGCTCACGTCCAGCAGGGCCAGCGCGTAGCCGTCGCCGGTCGCCACGGCCGCCAGGTAGTTCTCGTCCACGCCCAAGTGCCGTTCCTCGGTCACGGTGCCCGGCGTGAGCAGCTGCGTGACCTTGCGGTCGACCAGCCCGGTGCCCGCCTCCTCGACCTGATCGGCCACGGCCACGCAGACGCCCGCTGCCAGCAGCTTCTCCACGTTCCCGTCCAGCGCCCGCAGGGGAATTCCGGCCATCGGCGTGCTGAAGTCCTTGCTGCTCTTGTGAGTCAGGGTCAGTCCCAGCAGCCGCGCGGCCCGCTCGGCGTCCTCCCCGAAGGTCTCGTAGAAATCGCCCACCTGAAACAGCAGCAGCGCGTGCGGGAGCTGAGAAGCCACCTCGTCGCGCATGGCCACGTACTGCTCCAGCATGGGCGGCAGGGCCCCGCTGCCGGTGCCTTTCAGGACGCTCTGCGCTCGCTGGGGCCGCATAGGCGAGAAGGATAGCGCACGCGTTACGCCACCAGCGGAATACGCTGGACATTCAGGGCCACGAACCGCGACACGTCGGCCCGCTAGGAGCCGCCATGACGCACGAGTCTTTCCAGCGCGTTGTCCCCATGCTGACCTATGAACACGGCGCCGCCGCGATGGACTGGCTGATTCAGGCGTTTGGCTTCACGGAGGGAACGCGCCTGCTGGGCGATGCCGGGCGACTCCTGCACGGCGAGGTGCTGGCCGGCGGCAGCCGCATCATGCTCGCGGACGGCCCGGACGGATATCAGTCGCCCGCCACCCTGCGCGAACGGTACGGCCCGGCGCAGCAGTGGCTGGACGTCCCCTGGATCGTCAATGGCGTCCTGGTCTATGTGCCGGATCTCGACGGACACGCCCGGCGTGCCGCGCAGGCCGGCGCGGTGATCCTCTCGGGCATCGAGGAGGGCCCGCCCGGTCGCCGGTACCGCGCCGCCGACGTGGAGGGCCAGCGCTGGTATTTCTTCGAGGAGCTGCCCGCCACGTCCTGAGCGTCCGTGAACCCCAGCCCAGCCGGCAGCGCTCAGATGCTCCGCACGGCTCCCCGCGCGGCGCTGGTCGTCATGCTGGCGTAGGCGCGCAGGGCGGCCGTGATCTTGCGCGCCCTGGGCTCCGCCGGATGCCAGCCGTCCTCGTCGCGTTTCTGACGGCGGGCGGCGAGTTCGGCGTCGCTGACCGCGAGGTGGATCGTGCGGCCCGGAATGTCGATCTCGATGGTGTCGCCCGTGTGCACCAGGCCGATCGTGCCGCCCTCGGCCGCTTCCGGCGACACGTGCCCGATGGACAGGCCCGACGAGCCGCCGCTGAAGCGCCCGTCGGTCACCAGGGCACAGGCCTTGCCGAGGCCCCTCGACTTCAGGTAGCTGGTGGGGTAGAGCATCTCCTGCATGCCGGGGCCGCCGCGTGGCCCCTCGTAGCGGATCAGGACGACGTCGCCTTCCTTCACGTCGCCGCCCAGGATGCCGTCGACGGCCGCGTCCTGGGATTCGAACACGCGGGCCGTGCCGGTGAAGGTCAGGTTGCTGTCGTCCACGCCCGCCGTCTTGACGATGCAGCCGTCCTCCGCGAGGTTGCCGTACAGCACGGCCAGCCCGCCGTCCTGCGAGAACGCGTGCTCGGCCGTGCGGATCACGCCCTTCTCGCGGTCGGTGTCCAGCGCTGTGTACCGCCGCGCCTGCGAGAACGCCAGCTGCGTGGGAATGCCGCCGGGCGCGGCGCGGTAGAAGGTGTGCGTCTGCTCGTCCTCCGTGCGCGACACGTCCCAGCGTCCCAGCGCCTCCTCCAGGCTGTCGGCGTGGACGGACTTCACGTTCCGGTTCAGCAGGTCCGCTTTCTCCAGTTGCCCCAGGATTGCCATGATGCCTCCGGCGCGGTGCACGTCCTCCATGTGGACGTCGCTTTTCGCGGGCGCGACCTTACACAGCACCGGCACCCGGCGCGACAGGCGGTCGATGTCCGCCATGGTGAAGTCCACGCCCGCCTCGTGCGCGGCGGCCAGCAGGTGCAGCACGGTGTTGGTGGAGCCGCCCATGGCGATGTCCAGCGTCATGGCGTTCTCGAAGGCTTCGAAGGTGGCGATGTTTCGCGGCAGGACGCCCTCGTCGTCGCCCTCGTAGTGGCGCTTGGCCAGATCCACGATCAGGTGCCCAGCCCGCTTGAACAGGTGCTGCCGGTCGGCGTGCGTGGCGAGCACCGAGCCGTTCCCCGGCAGCGACAGCCCCAGCGCCTCGGTCAGGCAGTTCATGGAGTTCGCCGTGAACATCCCCGAGCACGACCCGCAGGTGGGGCACGCGCTCCGCTCCACGGCCAGCACCTCCTCGTCGCTCACGGCGTCGTCGGCGGCCATGACCATCGCGTCCACCAGATCCAGGGAATGCTGCGTGTCTTTCAGCAGGATTTTCCCCGCTTCCATCGGTCCGCCCGACACGAACACGACCGGGATGTTCAGGCGTAGGGCGGCCATCAGCATGCCCGGCGTGATCTTGTCGCAGTTGCTGATGCACACCATCGCGTCGGCGCAGTGGGCGTTCACCATGTACTCCACGCTGTCCGCGATGAGCTCCCGGCTGGGCAGCGAGTACAGCATGCCGTCGTGGCCCATGGCGATCCCGTCATCGACGGCGATGGTGTTGAATTCCTTCGCCACGCCGCCCGCCGCCTCAATCTCCCGCGCGACCAGTTGCCCCAGATCCTTCAGGTGGACATGGCCCGGCACGAACTGCGTGAACGAGTTCACCACCGCGATGATCGGCTTCTGGAAGTCCCCTTCCTGCATTCCCGTCGCGCGCCACAGGGCGCGGGCACCCGCCATGTTGCGGCCTTCAGTCGTCGTTCTCGAGCGGTAAGTCGGCATAACGTCCCGATTGTGCCCCAGCCTGAACGGCGCGTGATCCAGGCGTAGAGACAAACGGCGGCCCCTTTCCCTGAACCGAGTTCCAGCTCCCAGACGCCGCGCCCGCCCGGCGCCTACCATCCGGGCATGTCGTACGATCCCCGCATGGCCTACGATCCTTCCCGCCTCCTGTCCGACGGCGACGTGCAGGCCCGCAAAGCGCCGGGCTGGTGGGGTGACGACGGCCGGCTATGGCGGGAGTACACCTTCGACACCTACAAGTCGGGCGTGGAGTTCGCCGTGAAGGTTGCCGCACAGGCCGAGGCGCAGAACCACCACCCGGACATCCTGATCGGGTACCGCAAGGTGAAGGTCAGCTACTTCACGCACGATGCGGGCGGCATTACCGATCTGGATATCGCGGGTTCGGCCGCCGTGAACGCCCTGTACGGCGAATGAGTGCCGACCTCCCCGAAGCCCACCCGGACTGGGACGGCCTGATTCCCGAACGGCGGCACGAACTCCTGCTGACCGTCGGCCCGGATGATCTGGACGAACTCGACCACGTCAATAACGTCGTGTACCTCGCGTGGTGCGAGCTGGTCGCCCGCGCGCACGCCTCGCGCCTGGGCCTGGACACACCCGCCCTGGCCACGCTGGGAGCCGTGCCGGTCGCGCGTCAGCACCGCATCACGTACCACGTGCCCGCCGTGCTGGGCGACCGCGCCCGGGTGCGCACCCTCCTGACCGAGAGCGCCGGATTGCGCTCCGTGCGCCTCTACACCATTGACCGCGCGAACGACGACGATCCACCCGAAGGGGTGCGGCTGGCCGAATGCCGCACCGACTGGGTCTGGGTCGATCCGGCGTCCGGGCGGCCCAAACGCACACCAGGCGAGGTGCTTCAGCGCTTCGGCTTCGCGGCCCGCTGAGCCCTCAGGTGGTGGCCGTACCGGCCGGGAGCAGGATGGCCCGTGCCGGAGCCCCGTCCGCGCCGTGCAGGGGGAGGGGCAGGCACACCAGGGTGTAGTCGCCCCCCGGCACGGCACTCAGGTTCAGGCCCTCCAGGATGAAGGTTCCGGTCTCGCGGCACACGGCATGGGCGTCCAGGGTCTTGCTCTCCAGCGGATCGACGCTGGGCGAGTCCGTGCCAATCAGACGCACGCCGCGCCGGGCCAACCCGACGACCAGGGCAGGGGAGAGGGCCACGAAGTCGCCGGGAAAGGTCATCCAGTGCGCGGGCTGGCCAGTATGGAGCAGCAGCCGGGGGGGAAGCACGTCTGGAAGGTCATCCAGAACGTGGGCGGGCACGAGGCCGTCTTCCGCCGCGCCACGGACGTCGATCACGCGGCACGGCCCGATCCACACGTCCAGCGGGAGCTCATGCAGCCGGGCGCCCGCCGCGTCGTAATGCCAGGGGGCGTCCACGTGCGTGCCGGTGTGGGTGCTGGTCCTCAGGATGCCGGTGTTTACGGTGTCGCCGCCTGCCATCCGCAGGCCCGGCTCCACCACGAAAGGAGCGTCGCCGGGCCAGTTCGGGTGTCCGGGCGTCAGCGTGCGGGAGATATCGAGAGGGAACGATGGCGTCATGTGTCCATCATCGCCGGTGGACGCCTCGTGAGGGAAACCGCGCTGCTCAATAAAAATCGTCTTATCTCAAGCAGATTGAGCTCAGGATGATGCACTCGGTTCAGGAATTCGTCGGCTTCTTCCTGCTCCATACGTGATCCAGCATATTGCGCGTGTCCTGACCGTCACCCACAATACCTTCATGAGATTGCGGACGCTGGGTGGGCTGTCCGTGGAGGGCATGACCTTCAGGCGCGAGAAGGTGCTGCTCCTCCTGGCCTATCTGTGTGTCGAGGGCCCCCAGGCGCGCCGACGGCTGGCGGAACTGTTCTGGCCGGACGCCGCGAACCCCATGAACTCGCTCGCGCAGCACCTCGTGCACCTGCGGAGCCTGCCGGGCGCCCTGCGCGAGGACGGCGGGCGCGTCAGCTCCGGCATCACCTGCGACGCCTGCCTGCTTCGCGAGGCCGTACGCGACGGCCGCCCCGCCGACGCTGTCCAGCAGTACGGGGGGGCCTTCCTGGACGCCCTGACCATCCCGCTCGGCCCGGATCTGGAGGAATGGCTGTTCGATACCCGTGAGGCCCTGGCCCGCGAAACGCGCGGAGCCCTGATCGCCCTCGCGGGCAACGCGGCCGCGCACGGAAACGCCCCGCAGGCCGCCGACCTCGCCGCCCGCGCCCTGCTGCTCGATGGAGCGCCCCCCGCCGACGAGCTGGAACTCCCGAAACTGTGGTACCTGCTGTCGCTGACTGGGCATCCGCTCTCCGCGCAGATGGAACGCGAGGCCCGCGACCTGGGCCTGCCCCTGCAACCCCCGCCCACCACACCTACCACCCCGTTCGTGGGTCGTGAAGCCCAGCTGGAGGCCCTCGCGCACCTGCCGCCCGGTCATATCGCCTGGGTCAGCGGCCACGCCGGGATGGGCAAGACCGCCCTGCTGGACGCCCTGGCCCGCACCGGCGGCTGGACGGCCCTGCACGGTCGTCCGGACGCACCGTACCGCACCCTGGAACCCCTGACGCGCACCCCGCCCGGCAGCACCCTGATGGCGCTGGGCCTGCTGAGAGACCGGCACCTGCGCGTCGCCATCGATGCATGGGACACCGTAGACGCTGCCACGCAGCACGTCATCGAGGAAGCGGCCCGGCAGCGGCCCGGCGCGGCGATCGTGATCACGGCCCGCCTGCACCCCCCCTTCGAGGTGGATCTGCACCTTCAACTGGACGTGCTGAGCGCTGCCGACCTGCGTGAACATCCGGGCGTGTACGACCTCACCGAGGGGCACCCCACCCTGGTCGCCGCCGCCCTGCGTGGCCAGCCGCTCGATGTGCGGCAGGGGGCCCGCGTGCGTGCCCTGCCCGCCCAGGTGCGCGACACCTACCTCATGCTGGCCTTGCAGGATGCGCCGGATCTGCGCGCCACCCGCAAGGCCACCGGCCTGAGCGCCGATACCTTCGCCCTGACCCTGTCACACCTCACACAGGAGGGCCTGACGGCCGAGGGCGGGCACGTGTACGCCGCCGCCGCCGCCCGCGACCTGCTGGAACAGGTGCCCGTGCACGCCAAACTGCTGCACCTGAAACTTGCCCGCGCGCTGGGGGGCCCGGCCGGGTGGCCCCACTACGCCGCCGCCCGAGACCTGTGGGAAGACATCGACGAGGAGGGCGCCGCGCGGGCCGCGGGCCTGCGCGCCGCAGACCAGCTCCGGCGCGGCTATCCCGGTCTGGCCGTCGAGATTCTCGATGGCTTCGCCGACCGCGCGGATCTCGCGGTGCCGCACGCCTGGGCACTGGTGGGCGTGGGCCGCTACACCGACGCCCTGAAACGCCTGGACGCCCTGACGGTACCGGCGAAGCACACCCCGGAGGCGCTGGCGGCCCGCGCTACGGTGCTCGTGCGGCTGGGCCGGGACGCCGAGGCCCTGGACCTGGCCCGGCAGATCACCGGCAGTGGCCCCGAGGCGGCGCGGGCCGCCAGCGTGATCGCCCACGCCGCCCGCAGCCGAGAGGACTGGGAGGAAGCCCGCCGCCACAGCCAGATCGCCGCCGACCTGTGGCGATTGGAAGGAGAAGAGGAGCAGCACGTGACGGAACTGGGCCTGGTCGCCTGGGCCCGCTCGTACCTGGACGTCACGCCGGATGAGGCGTTCCGGGACGTGCTGCCCAGGGCGGAACGCTTCCTGAACGTGCGCGGCACCATTCTGCTGAACTACGCCAAGCGCCTGCTGGATCTGGGCGTGTTCGGCCGGTCCGGCGCGCTGCTGGAGCGGGCGAGCATGGACCTCGAACGATCCGGCGATGTCCTCGGCTACGCGCAGGCGTTGATCAACCGGGGCGTGGTGTCGCACCTGGCCGGACAGCTGCCCGAAGCGGCCGAAATGTACCGGCAGGCCATCGACCAGCTGCGCGGCACCGGGAGCGTCCGCACCATGGGACTGGCCCTGAGCAACCTCAGCGAGATCGAAAGTGACCTCAGCGCCTTCGAGGATGTGCTGGGCCTGCTGCTGCGGGCCGATCAGACCGATCTGGTCATGCAGATCCGCCGCAGTGCGCGCCTCACCGACACCGGTCAGGGACAGGCTTTCCAGTCCTGAGGCCTGCCGGATCAGCGGAACCGTCGGCCCCGATCATGTCGTGATCATGGCCCGCGCGTCACCCTGAGCGCCGGAGGATCAACCATGAGGCAATTTCTCGAAGCGTGCCGGTTCGTCCTGGCGTGGAGCGGCCGGGGCCTCCTGGCCGCCGTCCTGCTGGCCCTGCACGTCGGCGCTGCGGCCCAGCCCGCCCGCACGTTCCCTGGCAGTCCGTTCGCCGTGTTCCCGCCCATCGCGTCGGCGGGCGAGCGCGTCTGGCTGATCGGCCACGGCCTGGAGGGCACCCGCGTCGTCTGGGTCGGGGGGCACGCGGCGAAGCTCACGGCCGACACGCCCGCCGGCTGGTACGCGTTCCAGGTGCCGGAGAGCGTACCGGGCGGCTTCCAGGGGGTCAGCGTGCAGGGACCGGCGCGGCCGGGCAGCCCTCTTCTGTCCATCATGCCCAGGGTGTCCAGCGACGACCTGCCGGCCCAGGCCCTCACGGCGTACCTGCGGGCAGACGCCCAGCCCGGCTTTCAGGCGCGCTACACCGCCAGGGTCGAGCGGCTGGCCGAGGCCTGCGCCCGGCTCTGCCCCGCCGAACTGACCGAGACACTCAGGGCCATGACCCGCCTGGAGTTCCGCGCCTTGACGCCCCTCTCCGATCCCGCCGGGCCGACGTCCCCACGCACCCCTCCGGTGCACCTGCCGGCCCTGCGTTCCCTTCCCTCTGTGCTGCCTGCGACGGCCCAGGCGCTGGCCGTCTCGGGGCTCGACCGCGTGCTGAAGGCGCCGAACGCCAGTACTCCAGCTCTGGGTGGCGAGGGCCTGTGCTCCCAGCTGGCGGGCGACGTCGACATCAGCACCCTGCCGCCGGGCACTGAGGGCCGCGTGATTGCCCTGCTGAACCTGCTGTTCTGGGGTGACCTGGGCATCGACCCCATCGCGGGCGGTCACCCGACGGCCACGGCGCCCATCCCCTTCCAGGGCGATCCACCCCTCCAGATGCTTGAAGATCCCAAGGTGCTCGGCCCGCTGGGCCGGGGCGGGCAGGGCGTCACGATTCACGTGCTGGACACCGCCAGTCCGTCCGGCGATCCGTTCACGATGACCAACATCAACTACTACAACGAGGTCTACCCGACCCGTCCCGGTCACGGTTCCATCGTCGGAGCCATCGCGCAGGCGGTGGCCCCGGACGCGAAGGTGGTTCTGAGCCCGGTGTGCACCCTGGACGGTGGGCAGACCTGCCGCACCCTGGCAGTCGTCCGTGCTCTGTGCGAGGTCGCCCGGGAGGCCCGGCAGGGCGGGAAACACGTCGTGAACCTCAGCCTGGGCGGGCCATATCCGTCGCTGGGCGTGCTGCTGGCCCTGCGTGACCTGGCCACCCAGGGCGTGCCCACCGCCGCGTCGTACGGGAACCGCGACGACTGCCACAGCCTGGAACCCGGCGACCGGTGCAGCCACTACCCGGCCGACTGGTCAGGCACGTTTGCGCTGTCGGCCCAGCCGGATTCGCCCACCATGCTGCTCAGCGTGGCCGGGTGGGACGTGGCGACCAGGGAATACGCCACGTACAACCGCACGACCGTGATTCCCTGGGCGCAGACCGCCCTGCCCAGCGTGCTGGCCCCCGGCGAATTCTGGTTCCAGCCGCCCGGGACGACCGAGTCCATGCCCTACTTCGGCACGTCCTTCGCAGCACCTGTGGTATCGGGTCTGCTGGCGAACTGGCTGTCGTGCAGGACAGGGGTGCCATACATGCCCCTCATCACCCGGATCGATCCCGTGACCAGTCCGACGCCACTGCCCGCGAACGTCCTAAAGGCCTGCCCCTGACCGGACGAACTGGAGCGGGCAACCGCCCCATTGTTGCAGCTTGTTAAGCGTCTGGTCATTTTCGCTTGATTCCTCATATGGGGGCCGCACTACAATGCTCCATGAGACTGCTTACCCTGGGGGGACTGGCAGCCGACGGGCTTACGTACCGCCGGGAAAAGCCCCTCCTGCTCCTCGCCTACCTTGCCCTGGAAGGCACCCAGACGCGCAAGCACCTGGCCGAACTGTTCTGGCCCGAGGCCGCGAACCCCATGAATTCCCTGGCCCAGAACCTGATTCGCCTGCGACCCCTGGGGAGCGTGGTGCGCGAGAACGACAAGTGGGTGGAACCCCAGATCGAGTGCGATGCCACGGACTTCCGTACGCATCACAAGGCGGGACGCACGCGTGAGGCCACCGCGACGTACCGGGGCGCCTTCCTGGACGGCATCCGTGAGGGTCTGAACGCCGACCTGGAAGAATGGCTGCTCGACACCCGCACTGCCCTGGGCGCTGAAGCCCGCGCCGCGCACCTGACGCTGGCCGAACATCACCACGCCCGGAACGAGCCCGCCGACGCTGCCCGCCACGCTGAACTGGCGTACGGCACGCCTGGCGCTGATCCCATCGATCCGGAAGACCTGCCGCGCGTGTGGCGGCTGCTGGGCCGTCCCGACCACCCGCTGGCCGTAACCCTGCGCCGCGACGCCGTCGAGCTGGGCCTGAGCCTGCCCACCACGCCCCAGCCCGCCCCGGCCGCCGTGACCATCCTGGGCCGACAGACTGAACTGGAACGGCTGGCCGCCCTGAAACCCGGTCAGGTCGCGTGGATCAGCGGTCCCCCTGGTATCGGCAAGAGCGCCCTGTTGGGAGCCCTGGCCGCCCTGGGCGACTGGCGCATCCTGCCCGGCGTGAACGGCCTGCCGCTGGGCACCCTGGAACCCCTCAGCCCGCACCCGCTGGGCAGCACCGCCGACGCCCTGAATACCCTGCGCGATACCCGCCTGAAGGTCGCCATCGACGGCTGGGAGGACTGTGACGACACCACGCGCGCCGCCCTGACCCTGGCCGCCCGCCAGCATCCCGGTGCGACCCTGGTGATCGCCGCCCGGCAACCGCCCGCCGTGCCCGTTGAACAGCACCTGCCGCTGCACCCGCTGAGCGAACTGGAACTGAACGCGCACCCCGGCGCGCACGCCGCCACGGGCGGGCACCCCACCCTGCTCAATGCCTTCCTGAGCGGCACGCCCGCCGACCGCTCGCTTGACGCCCACCTGACCCACCTGGGCCCCACGCCGCGCCGGCTGTTCCTGGCCCTGGCGGCGCAGGACACCCCGCACCTGAACGCTACCCGCGCCGCCCTGAACCTGAGCGCGGGCGAACTGGCCGGCACGCTGGATCAGCTCACCCGCGAGGGCCTGACCACGCCCACGGGCACCATCCGCGCCACCACGCCCGCCCGCGACCTGCTGGACGCGCAGCCGCTGGACACGGCGCTGCTGCACCTGCACCTGGCCCGCGCCCATCCGAAGGACAGCGCGTGGCCCCACTGGCTGAAGGCGAAAGACTTGTGGGAGACAACTGACGAGCAAGCGTGTGCCACAGCGGCGCACTGGTATGCGAAACAGGAGATGAAACGCGGGTATCCAGCGAAGGCGGCGAGAACGCTGGAAGTAGCGCCGCGCAGTATGAAAATCATAGTTTCACAGGCGTGGTCGTTAATTCACGCCGGTAGATTTAGAGAGGTAGGCCCGATGCTAGAAGGATATCCAGACTATTCAGACTTGATGGGCGTAAAAGGTATGTCGCTCGTCTTGTTAGGGAAAAACTTGGAAGCCTCCGCTGCTATTAGTCGGATAGAGTTGAAGCTTGACATGAATCACGCGATCTATGAAGAGGTGTTAGGTCATATTGCGAGACGCTGCCAAGACAATGCTAAAGCTAAGATTCACTATGCTAAAAGCCTAGAGTTATGGAGATTGAATGGTATGGAGAACGAAGCGTGTATTGTAGAAAGTATATTGAGATTTTCATACCTTAATACCTTTGACGAAGCGCAAAAATTCTTCGAAGATTTTAATATGAGATCAAATAACAGCTGTGTTCAAGCTGTTATTAAAAATAACTTCGGCAGATTGTTGATTGAGTATGAAAAATATGAGGAGTCGGAACCCGTTCTTAAATCGGCAGTCGATAAATTCGACGAGATCGATAACTTATATGGATTATCTATAGCGTTAAATAATTTAGGTATGCAATTTCATCATCGCTCCTATTATAAAATGGCGTTAGAATGTTATCAAAAGTCGTTTTTGAAAGCCGTAGAGATTGGTGATATAAGGCAATATGCAATATTACTAAGGACTATTGCAGAAATAAAGAATGAAAAATTCACTCTTCAGATGATAAACGACATCCTTGGCGAAAGTGGGAACCGGCCCTTAGCAGATGAAATCTGGAATAATATAATCGAAGGAGGCCCAAAAGCTTAAAGCGAACTCGATAAGATTATTACAGTCTCTCGTATTTGGCATTATACTATTAAACATTGCTTCAAGCTGCGCACAGGTTGGTGCGAGCAGTATTGTGTTAAACGGCCCTACGCTTATAGATCCACTGTCAGGTATAACATATAGCGTTCCTCAAAATTCAAGACTGAATATATCTACGGATGCCACTGGCGTGTTTATCATAATAAATGGAAAAAAATCCGTATATCGCCTAATGCGGGTGCCAACACGTATATGTTAAATAACGAGGATTTAAAAAAACTTGACTTCGGTCAACTTTATAGTGGTGGAGTGAATTTAGGCTTTTTAGGTAAATCGTCTAGCCAGGATTTGAACAACAACCTCATAGTTGATGAAAATAATATAGTTACATTTCCTTTCTCAAAATTTAATTTTAAAGATGGAGATAAGATATTATTTGGAAATAACGAATATATACTTCAGAAGAATGTATCCGGCAAATACTGGTATGCTAAGTTGAAAGACGAAGATCTAGCGATTGCTCAAGGTTTTTATGATCCTAAGAGCAAGGAGCAATTAGGAACGAAAAGCGTTGTCGAGTATATCGATCGACATAGATTTGAAATCATTATAGTTTCAGACAAAAGAATTACCAAGCTAGAAGACATTGCTGCGATCGCCGGTGTCGACGTAGGGAAGCTGAAAGATGCCTTTATCGATTTTCCTGCCTCTCTAAAACTTGACGGCAATAATGGTGATGTGTGCGGTAAATTTTTATATGTTTTGCATAACGTACCAGGCTCAGTTGTAAGGCTGATGCCGTTAGCCGAAATCGTTTCGGATTATATAACTAATCCTACAGCGAGTGGTTATCCTAATCCAACGGGGAGCACCTATCCAAACCCCTCAGAAGATTATGAAAAGGCGGATAAGACAAATAAAATCACCTTTGCGGATGACGTAGCCAAAAGATCTTCAAAAAAACTGCAATTCGATATAATAAAATGGAAAAACGATTATTCTAAACTCGATAAAGGTAGTGTAATTATAGACTTACTGGATACTTCTACAAATTATATCGATAATTATTCATATCCCGCTTGGGATACGTTTAACGGTGCAAAGGAGCAAAGAGAGGTTCCTGGCCATGGCTCCGCAATTGCTCAGTTGATTTGGACAAACATCTCACCGAGTTTGAAAATTAATTTCGAAAGGGTATGCGACCGTAATATATGTGACGCAAAGAGTCTAATTACTGCTGTTTGTAGCGTCCAGCAAGCAGCACAAAGAGACAAAGGCAACGGTATATATCATATTATAAACCTTAGTCTGGGGAACAATGTCGCTGCTGGCACCCAATTGCTAACCTACGCATTGATGGATGCCTCCAAAATGGGTGTTGCAACCGTCCTTTCAAATGGCAATACTGAATCCTGCAAGTACACTCCAGCGAATCAAGTTTGCCTGCAATACCCCGGTGATAGTCTAACCAACACAGCTATAGCGTCACAATGGCCTAACGTATACATCGTCGGCTCATCGTTTAATGACCAAGAAGCCCACTTCAATCGAAATTACGACAAGCGATTAGGGAATAATATTACACGCAATCCGGATGTCTACGTTCCTGGAGTTTTATTCCAAGAACAGGATACAAAGTATAAGAATAGCGACCTGATGATGCGTTCTGGAACATCATTTGCCACGGGATTGATGTCTGGATATCTAGCGTTATGGAAGCAATGTCCAAACAACATTAGCAAAGATTGGCCTATGTCGAACGGCGGACTGTACGGCTATAATTCAACGCCCATACTAAACTTGGAAGTTATGTTTAAAAATTGCAGCTAGTAAATATCGTTTAAGAAACTACACACTAATCTCAGCGAACCTCGCGTTCTCCTGAATGAACAGCTTGCGCGGTCCCACTTCTATACCCATCAGGTTCTCGAAGACTTCGTTGGCGACAATGAGGTCTTCGATTCCTACGCGCTTCAGCGCCCGCGTCTCGGGGTTCATGGTGGTGTCCCAGAGCTGGTCGGCGTTCATCTCGCCCAAGCCCTTGAAGCGCTGGATGTCGTACTTCTTGCCTTCCTTGGTGGCCTGGGCCACGGCGACCTTGAGGGCGTCGTTGTCGTACAGGTACGTGCCCTTCTTCTCGCGGCCGACCATGATGCGGTACAGGGGGGGCTGGGCAATGTACAGGTACCCAGCTTCGACGACGGGGCGCATGTAGCGGTAGAAGAACGTCAGCAGGAGGGTGGCGATGTGCCCGCCGTCCATGTCGGCGTCGGTCATGATGATGATCTTGTGGTACCGCAGGTTGCTCAGGTCGAAGTGCATGCGGTCGCCGGTGCCCTCGACGCCTGCGCCGATGGCGGCGATCAGCGCGCGGATCTCGGCGTTCTTCAGGATCTTGTTCAGCTCGGCCTTCTCGACGTTCAGGATCTTGCCGCGCAGGGGCAGGATGGCCTGGAAGCGGCGTTCGCGTCCGCCCTTGGCGGAGCCACCGGCGGAGATGCCTTCCACGATGAACATCTCGGACTCGGCCGGATCCTGGCTGGAGCAGTCGGCCAGCTTGCCGGGCAGGTCGTCGTTCTCCAGGGGGTTGCTGCGGCGCACGATGTCGCGGGCCTTACGGGCGGCCTCGCGGGCGCGGGCGGCCTCGGCGGCTTTCTCCACAATGGTCTTGCCGACTTTGGGGTTCTCTTCGAGGAACTCGGCGAACTTCTCGCCCACGACCGCGTTCACGGCGGTCTGCGCCTCGCTGTTCAGCAGCTTGACCTTGGCCTGCGATTCGAATTGCGGTTCGCCCAGCTTGACGCTCACCACGCAGTAGATGCCTTCCAGCAGGTCGTCGCCGGTGGGCACCGGGTTGCCGGACTTGATGAGGTTCTTATCCTTGGCGTACTTGTTCAGGATGCGGGTGTACGCGGTCTTGAAGCCGGTCAGGGGCGTACCACCATCACGGGTGCGGATCATGTTGGCGTACGTCAGGATGTTGTCGCTGGCATAGGTGTTCGCGTGGATGAACGCCACCTCGACTTCCACGTCGGCGGCCTTGCCTCGCATGACGATGGGCTGGTCGTACAGCAGTTTGGTGTCGTCGGTGACCAGCGCGCGGGCGAAGTTGGCGATGCCGCCCTGCTCGAAGAAGGTCTCCTCGCGCACCTCGCCGCCGTGCAGGCCGGTGCGTTCGTCACGGATCACAATCTTCAGGCCGGTCAGGTACGCCAGTTCGCGCAGGCGGTTGCGGATGCGGTCGTAGTTGAACTGGTTGTCGAATTCCTTGAAGACCGTGGGATCCGGCTGGAACCAGACCTTGGTGGCCCACTTCACGTCGCTGGGCGTGTCGCCGGTCACGTGCAGCGGCTCGACCAGGGTGCCCTGCTCGAAGCGGACGTGATGGAGTTTGCCGTGCTTGTTCACCGTCACGTCGAGGAAGGTGCTCAGGGCGTTCACGACGGTGGAACCCACGCCGTGCAGGCCGCCGGAGACCTTGTACGCGCCCTGGCCGAATTTGCCGCCGGCGTGCAGTTCGCTGTAGATGACCTCGATGGCGGGACGGCCCTTGCTCTTCATGATGTCCACGGGCACGCCGCGGCCGTCGTCGGTCACGGTGGTGCTGCCGTCGGCGTGCAGGATGACGTGAATCTCGGTGGCGAAGCCCGCGAGGCCCTCGTCGATGCCGTTGTCAATGATCTCGGTGAGGAGCTGGTGGTAGCCGTCGATGCCTGTACCGCCCTGAACGTACATGCCGGGCCGTTTGCGGACGGCGTCCATGCCCTCGAGCACGGAGATATCGGCGGCGGTGTAGTCGGCGTTGGGTTGGGTGTTCGTGCCGATCTCCTCCACGAGGGTGGTCTCGGTGCTGTCGATGTTCTTCTCGTCCAGTTGGGTCATGGAACTCCTGCATCGCGGCCCGCCGGGGCGGGTACGGTAGAAAGGGAAAGTGGTGGAGATGGTGCGCTGACGCGCCGTCCAACGTCTGTCCAGTATACTACCTCAGTTGAAACCGGTCAAATAAATTACGTTGTGAACAGAAATCAATAGACCGGGTTCAGAAGACTGGAATGCCGTCTGCATCACGGTCTATCGGCTTCCCCGTGGCGGTCGGGGAGGGATGTCACCGCCTCCTCCCTCCGTCAGCCGTCAGAATGTGAGATGCATGTCCCGTCCCGCTGCCCTCCTCACCGCCCTGATCGGTTCGACCCTGACCGTCGCGCAGGCCGCGCCCGAGTGCACTCTGCCCGTTGGGCCACTGCCCACCCGTACCCGCGCGGTGTTCGTGCTGGACACCAGCGGCAGCATGCGCGGCCTGGGCGACGGCAAGGCCAACATCTTCGGACGGGTCACGGCGGCCATCAACACCTACGTGCGCGCCACCCGGCCGGATCACGTGGAGCTGCTGACCTTCGACAGCGGCGTCCGCTCGCGCCAGGACTTCGGAGCGCCCGCCGGCACCGCCCGCTGGAATGCTGCGCTCGCGGCCCTGCACGCCGACGGCACGAACACGCACCTGTACCGCAGCCTGCACGCCGCCCTCAGCCCACTGGGCGCCGAAGGCACGTACCTGACCACGGTATTCGTCCTCACGGACGGCATCGATAACGACCCGCAGCAGGCCTTCACGCCCGAGCAGGCGCTCGCGGCGTTCGGTGGGCGCGGACCGCTCGACCGCCTGCATTACGTTGCGCTGGGCACCGACATTCCGCCCGCCGCCCGCCGCGCCCTGATCGCCAGCACTTACGCCGACGGCCAGACCATGCCCGTGAACACCGTGCCCGACCTGATCCGCATCGGCCACGGCGGGGGCCTGATCACGGTGACGGACGCCGCGCACGTCCGCGTGCCCTTCGCCGACACCCAGACCCTGAGCGTGGGCACCGACCCGTCCAGCCGCCGGGTTCAGCTCGGCTTCCCGGCGGCGCAGGCCGGACTCGTGGGCCTGACGGTGCCAGGCGCCCTGCCCTACGGCGCCCCCGCCCTGCTGTGCGCCGCGCCCGTCGCGCTGAACGGCGCGGTCGCTCCACGGCCGGTGCGCGTGCTGGTGCGTCTTAACCTGCCCGGCGCGCTGGGGCTGCACCTCCTGAATCCTGGGGCCGACCGCCGTCTGGCTGCCGGTGAGGACGTCGTTCTGCGGTACCACGCGCCGGGTGGCCTGCACCTGGATGGCCTGAAACTCCTCGACCTGCCCGCTGGCCTGCGCGGCGAGATCGAGCACCAGCCCGATTCGCGGGATGTGGCCGTGAAGCTCACGAACACCGGACTGACGGCGGGCACCACCGCCCGTCCGATGCTGCTCCTGCCCGGCGGCATGGCGATGACCCTGCCGACCGTGCAGGGGGACGCCGGTGGGCGCGTCCCCGATGCGCTGCCGACGGCCACCCTCCACCGCACGACCGCCCCGCTGCCGAGCCTGCCGCGCTGGTTGGCCTGGCTGCTGCTCGGGGTGCTGGTGCTCGCAGGCGGATTCGCTGCCCTGCGGTGGCGCCGCCGCTCGGCGTCCAGGCCACGGGCGAAGACCGGCGTATCGCCCGCTCCGGTCGCCTTTGCGGACGTGCCGAGCGTCGAGGGCATCGAGTACAGCGAGGACCGGCTGCTGGCCCTGGTCGGCGTGAATGGCGACGTGACGGGCGTGTCTACCCCCCTCGACGGCCCCTTCGACGTGGGCCACCTGGCGCGCGTCCCGCACCTGAGCGGCCTGCGCTTCGAGCAGCACCGCCACGGCCTGCGCAGCGTGCAGATCCCGGACGATCTGGAGGTCAGCCAGGGAGCCCGACTGCTCCGCAGCGGGGACATCGTGCGGCCCGGCACGCTGCTCGGGGTGGCCGTGGCCCGGCCCGCCCGCGCGCCGACAGTGCCGCTCGGTTCCCTGTCGGGCCTGGGCCTGCCGCTCACGCTCCGCGCCCAGGGGCACACCCTGCACGCGGCCGGACCGTATGGGGAGCATGCGGTCACGCTGCACCCCGGCATCACGGATCTCGGCGACGCGCTGGAGGCTCCGGCGGTGCGCGGCCTGCGCCTCGCGGTGACGGGCAGCAGCGTCCTGCTGGCGGAACTTCCGGCCAGCCTGGGCCTGCGCCGCCCCGGCGAGGCCGAGTCCATTACGCCGGGCACGGCCCTGAGCAGCCTGCTGACCCTCGACCTGCCGGATGTCGACGATCCGGGCGGGAGCACGCCGCGCTAGGCTGCCCCTATGGAGTGGCTGCGGCACGTTCACGGGTTCCAGATCGTCGGGTTTCCTCTTCCCCTGTTTCCCACGCCTGTCGCGCTGGCCACGCTGATCCTGTTTCTGTGGAGTATCGGCCCGGCCGTGAAGGGGCAGGTTCGGCTGGGTTTCCTGGTGTGGCTGCGGATCGCCTGGGCGGCCTTTCTGATCCCGGCGGTGATCGGCGTGATCCTCGCGCTGGGCGGGCTGAAGGTACCCAGCGCCACCGACGCGGGCAGCGGCGTCACCAAGTACGGTTACCCGGTCGATCCGAGCCGGGACGCCGAACACTGGATGTACGCGGCGTTCACGCTGCTCACCCTGTACGTGATCGAGGTGCTGGTGAAAGGCCGCATGATCGAACACCGGGTGGGCCTGAAGTACCTGCCGCTGGCCACGCTGTTCCTGTACGGCTGCGCGTACATGATCGGTCGGGTCGCCGTGTTCCCAGGCAGCACGCCCGGCACCTGAGACCGCAGCGGAACGGGGACGGGCACCGAGAGCTGTTCCTCCGCCGTCGCGCAGGTCGCTGTCCATGGCGCTCACTGGCCCGCAGCCAGCGGACTCACGACCTGGACATGAACGTCGGATCGCTTGCCCGATCAGCCGACCTCCGGGCAGAGGACGACCGCCTGGAGCCGTCCTGGTGGGCCTTCACACTGCGGGTGCGCCCCCGGACTGTGTAGACCTGCGCTGGACTGTCGATCTGCCGGGCCTCATGCTCTGGTGACAGGCGGATGCTTCCCTGTTTCACGATGCTGCGACGTCTTCTGCTCCTTCCCCTGCTGCTCGCGGCCCTGACCGCGCCCGGCCTCACCGCTGCCGGGGCGGCATCTGCGGCGCGCACCGTGACCGTGCAGCGCGGCGATACCCTCCCGCGCATCGCGGCCCGCAGTGGCGTTAGCGTGGCCCGGCTGCGCGCCCTGAACGGCCTGAAAGGTGACGCCCTGATCCGCGGGCAGGTATTGCGCCTCGGGCCGGTTTCCACGACCAGACCGGCCGCGCCGCAGGGCCTGTACACCGTGAAGCGGGGAGACTGGCTGAGCAAGATCGCTCAGCGCTACGGCGTCACGGTGGCGGCGCTCCTCAAGGCCAACACGCTGCGTACGGCGGTCATCACGCCCGGCCAGAAACTGATCGTGCCCGCCCGCACCCAGCCCCTCCCTGCGCACGCTGCCCACCCCGCCGCGCGGCCTACCACCGAGATCCGCACGCTGTACACGTACATCCGCATGGGTGTGGGCGACACTCCGGTCGCGCTCGCCGCCCGCTACCACCTGAGCGTGAACAGCCTGCGCCGCCTGAACGGCCTGACCTCGTACCGGCAGATGGTGGCCGGCAGCAAACTGCTGGTGCCCACCCGCGTGCCCGTGCCCATTCCGCCCCGGCCGCTGCACCAGCCCGTGACCTTCAAAACCCTCAGGCCCCTGGGCGTGCCGGTGCAGATCATCAGCGTGGACCTGCGGTACCGCTCCACGCTGATCGCGCCCGTGCTGCCCAGCGCGCACCTCGTGTTCGGCAGCGGAGCACGGGTCGGCCAGCTGGCCCGCACCAGCCACGCGCAGGCGCTGATCAACGGCTCGTACTTCCATCCCTCGAGCTTCGCGCCCGCCGGGGACATCGTCATGCAGGGCCGCATGCTCACGTGGGGCCGGATTCCCATGGCGCTGGCCATCACCCCGGACAACCGCGCCACCATCCGCGCCAGCACCACTCCGCTGCTGCGCCGTCCGCTGGACACCAGCTGGGCCGGCATGGAAACCGTGATCGCCACCGGGCCGCGCATCCTGGCCGGCGGGAAACTGACCATCGGGTACAACGCCGCGTTCCGCGACCCCGCCCTGTTCGGCCGCGCCGCCCGGAGCGCCGTGGGACTGGTCAGCAACCGTGATCTGGTGCTGGTCAGCACCCACACCCGCCTGACGACGACCGAGATGGGCAAGCTGATGGCCCGCCTGGGCATCAAGGACGCGCTGCTGCTCGACGGCGGCAGCTCGGCCGGGATCGCCTGGAACGGCTCACCGGTACTGGAGAGCGTCCGCAAGGTCAGCTACGGCATCGGCGTGTTTACCGACTACACCGGGCGCCGTTACCTGCGCTGAGTCCGGGGCGCAGGACAGCGCCGGAACGACCGGGCTGTCCGCGCGCTTACTCGGCCCAGATCCATTCCTTGGCGACCGGCATCTGCGAACTCACCCGGATGACCGTCCGGTCGCCGTCCACCACGCTCAGGTACTGACCATGCGCGGCGTCGTAGAACACGTGCGCCAGCCCATCACGGCCGGTGACGCCCACGCCCTGCGCGATCAGGCCGGCCTGCGCCAGGCGGTCGCAGACCTCGGCCAGGCTGCCTGGCAGCGCGTACAGCGATCCCGGTTGCGCCTGCGAGAGCATGACCAGCACCCCCGTGTCGGGGGTCTGGGCCCCGGCCACGCCGAGCAGCAGACTGCCGACCAGCAGGGCGTGGGCGATCCAGATGGACTTGGGGGTGGTCGTGGGCCGTGCGGGTTCGTTGTTCATGTCGTGCCTCCTGCCGCGCGTCCGCGCTGGCACGGTCAGGGTGCACTGTGCCCCGTGACCGACCGTTGACCGCCGCGTGACCGGCCGGCCCGGCCCTGTACCATGCGGGGATGATGTGTCCCATCCATGACGCCCGTTCCCCGTCCGCGCCGGAGCGCGCGTGAAGCCCGAGCAGCTGCAGTCCCAGATCACGCGCGTGCTCAGTGACGCCATCTCCGGCCTGCGTGATCCGCGCGTACCGATGATCGTGACCGTGGAGCGCGTGACCGTGACCACCGATTACGGCCTGGCCCGCGTGTACGTGAGTGCCATGACCGGCGACGTCGATGATCTGGTCGAGGCGCTGAACCACGCGCGTGGGCACCTGCAACGCCAGGTGGCCGAGCATGTCCGGCTGCGGCGCACGCCCACCCTGGAATTCCACGCGGCCAGCGAGTCCCGCTGGTGACCGGCCCCGCGCCTGCCGTGGAGGCCCGCACGGTTCTGGCCGTCCGTTACGCCGAGACGGACATGATGGGCGTCGTCCATCACGCCGTGTACCCCGTGTGGTTCGAGGTCGGCCGCACCGACCTGATGCTCGCGCTGGGCTTGCCGTACACGCAGATCGAGGCGCGCGGCTACTACCTGATGCTCTCCGGGTTGAGCGTCGAGTACCGCCGGGCCGCGAAGTACGGCGACAGCGTGACCATCCTCACGCGGGCGGCGCAGGTCCGCAGCCGCACCATTACCTTCTCGTACGCGGTCTACCGGGCCGAGGAGCTGCTCGCGACCGGCGAGACCCGCCATATCGCCACGGATCACGCGTACCGGCCGGCGCGGCTACCGGACGACGTGCAGGCCGCCCTGTCCGTGGGAACCCGCTAGCGCTACACTGCCCGGCACATGAGCCACCTGTCGCGCACCCTGCCGATCAAGCGCGCCGCGCACGTCTACCTCGTCCAGAACGGGCAGCTGCTGTTGGTCGAGGAACGCATGGACGACGGCAGCATCTTCTACGGTCTGCCCGGCGGCAAGGCCCATGCGGGCGAGACCCTGGGCGACGCCGCCGTGCGGCAGGTGCTGCACGAGACCGGCCTGAGCGTCACGGACCTCGCCTTCGTAAGTCTGCTGGAGGGCGAACTGCTGACCGGCACCCGCAACGAGTGCTACGCGACCTTCGCGCGCTTCACGGCCGAGTTCAGCGGTGACCTGGCCCCCACCGATCCGGAGGTCGTGGGGCTGAAATGGGTGCCCTTCGAGCAGGTCGAGGCGCTGGTGCGCTACGGCCCGCCCCCGGAGGTCGAGGAACGCAATCCGCTGATCTGGGTGCCCACGCGCGATTTCCTGCGCGGGCAGCCGCGCGCGTACTACCCCATCTGAGATGTCCCGCCCCCTTGGGTGGACGCGGCTCGTCCTGACGGTGGGGGTGCTGGGCAGCGTGCCCGTGGCGGCCCACAGCGTCCAGATCCCGGCCCTGCCGGGAAGTCCCAGGGTGCCCGTGTTGCCCCTGAAGGAGGCGCCTCCCCGTGCCGCGCTGCCGGCTCCCGAGCCTATCGGCGACAGCATCTACCCGGCACTGGGGCAGCGGGGCCTGGACGTCCTGCACTACGACGTCACGCTGCACATCGACCGACCAGGTACGCGTGGGCTGCGTGGCGTGGCGCTGCTTACCCTCACCAGCACCCGCCCCCTGGACACCGTCAGCCTGGATTTCCTGGGGCCGACCGTGCAGGACGTGCGCTGGAACGGCCGACCGGTGCCGTGGCAGCAGGATGAAACCGCCGCCAAACTGCGCCTGAGTCCACCCACGCCGCTGCGGCCGGGTCAGGAAGCGCAGGTCACCGTGAGGTACGCCGGACAGGCGGGCGTGCGGCAGGATCAGGAACTGGGGCTGGATCTGGGCTGGGTGCCGGTCACAGATACGGCCGGGCGGCCCCTGTCGAACTACACCCTGAGCGAGCCCGACGGCACGCGCACCTTCCTGCCGGTGAACGATCATCCGTCGGACCCGGCGACCTTCACGCTGCACGTGACGGTGCCGCGCGGGTACATAGTCGCGGCCAGCGGCCTGCGCGGCACGGAACGTGTGGTCGACGAGGGCTGGGAGTACACCTTCGACCAGGCGCAGCCGATCCCCACCTACGCGCTGGGACTCCAGGTGAACCACTTCCAGCGCGTGGATTCTCCCGCCGTACCCGTCGGCCCGGGTGGCGCGGCCGTGCTGCGGCGCGACTACTTCCCGGACGACACGACCGACGCGGTACGCCGGCCGTACGCGCAGGTGGGGGAGATGCTGCGCGTCCTGTCCGGCTGGTTCGGGCCCTTTCCCTTCCCAGTACACGGCGCGGCCGTGATCACCCCGCGTGTGCCGGCGCTGGAGACGGCCACGCTGCTCACCATGCCCGTCGCGTCCAGTTTCGAGCGCGTGATCGTGCACGAGAGCGCCCACCAGTGGTTCGGCGACACGGTGGTGCTCGGCGACTGGGCCGACGTCTGGCTGAACGAGGGCTTCGCCACGTACGCCGAACTGCTGTGGCTGGAGGCCCAGGGCGACGATCCGGCGGGCATTGCCGCCACGTGGTACGAGCGCCTGCGGGATCAGGGCAGTCGACCGCTGGTGGCGACCAGCGAGGCCCAGCTCTTCGACCAGAGCGCGTACCTGCGGGGCGCGCTGGCCCTGCACGCGCTGCGGGCCGCCGTGGGCGATCCGGCCTTCCGGGGGTTCCTGCAGGGCTACGTGCGGGAATTCAACCGCCGGCCGGTGCGGACTCCGGACCTGCTGGGGTTTGCGGCCCGGTCGCTGGGGCCGGTGGCGGCCATGGTGCTGCGTACGTGGGTGGAGTCGCCGACCCTGCCCCCGCTGCCAGCGCTGAGAGCCCCACGCTAAGTGGGCCTCTGTCCAAACACTGAATAAAGGTGAGGAACGTCACAGCTCATCGAGTGCGGTGGTACGCTCGCCGCATGTGGCCATTCGGAAAGAGTACCGCTGACCGTGTCAAGGACGCCCTCAACGAGCAGCCCCGCCTCAAGGATCTGGGACTCCAGGTCACGGAACAGGGCGGCACCGTGTCGATCACGGGCATGGTGCCGAACGACCGGTACATCACCCTGGTCAAGGTCGTCGCAGAGGGGATCAACGGCGTGAAGTCCGTGGACACCAGCGGCGTGAGCGTCGAGCAGGAGGCCGCTGCGCCCGCCCAGGCCGCGCCTGCTACGCCCGCGCCCAGCGTGGAGGCGCCCGCCACGGAAATCCCGCCGAGCATGCCCGGCAGCGTCAGCACGGGCAACATGAACGCCCGTCCCAGTGCTGGTCAGGTCGGTGCAGCCCCGGCCAGAGCGCAGGTCAGCGACGCCGAGATCAAGGAGATCGAGGACTCCAGCGCGGTCGCCAAGGCGGTGCTGCACGCCATCCGGGGGAACGGTGAACTCTCCGACGATCCCATTGACGTCCTGCAGAGCGGCAAGTCCATAATCTTGCGCGGCGTGGTGGACAACGACCATGAACTGCGCCTGCTGGAGCAGACGGCGCGCGGCGTGAGCGGCGTGGCCGCCGTGGACATCAGCGGCGTGAAGGTCGCACAGGGCGCCAAGGAACTCGTGAAGGAGAAGGACACCTCCACGGGAGACACTGTGTACACCGTGCAGCCGGGCGACAGCCTCAGCGCCATCGCACAGAAGTACTACGGCGACGCCATGGAGTACAAGAAGATTGCGCACTACAACAACATCAGCAACCCTGACCTGATCCACCCCGGCGACAAACTCAAGATTCCGGGCTGACCTTCCCCGCTGTCCACGCGCGCGTTCCGCCTTTGGTGGGACGCGTTGCCCGTGCGCGGCGCGTACGCTTCGTCGCATGATGGTGCCCATGGAGAGCGTGGCGCAGGCGGATCCGGCCCGGCCGGAGTCGCTGCTGGCCGAGCTGCGGACTCCGCGCACGTGGCGCACGGCGCTGTATCTGCTGCTGGCGTTGCCTGCTGGGGCGTTGTCGTTCGGCCTGCTGGTCGGTGGGGTGGTGGGCGGGGTGCTGACCGTGCCGCTGCTGATCGGGGCGGGCGTGCTGCTGGGGAGCCTGTGGCTGGTGGGCGTGCTGGGCGACCTGCATCGCCTGCTGGCCGGCCTGCTGGGCGTGCGCTTCGCGCGGCCCCTGCCGCCCCCGTCCGGGGGCCTGTTCGCGTGGCTGCGGGCCACGCTGGCCGATCCGGTCACGTACCGAACACTGCTGTTCCAGCTGATCCAGCTGCCGCTGGCGGCGCTGTGTTGGGTGGTTCTGGGCGCGCTGGTGACCGTGATCGTGCTGGGCGTGGGGTCGCCGCTGTGGCTGATCGATCCGGCCGCGTGGCCGGTCGTGTGGGGCGACCGCACCGTTACCCCCAGTCTGAGCGCGGTGGTGGGCCTGGAACTGCTGGGCGTGGGCGGCCTGCTGGTCACGGCGGGCGTGATCGACCTGTTCGGGCGGATGTGGACGCGGCTGTCGGTGGCGCTGCTGTCCCGCGATCCGGGGGCAGAGGCGGCCCGGCGCGAGGTGGTCGCGCTGCGCCGCGCCGCTGGCCGGGTCGCGCTGGGCGACGACCTGCACGCCACGCTGCTCGACCTGACCGTGCAGGCCCGGACGGCGAGCACCGCCGACGCGGTCATCCTGCTCGGGGCCGACGGAACGCTGGTGGCCGGCAGTGGCCGCTGGCCGGACGCGCTGCTGGGCCTTCCGGACCGCCTGCCGGGGCCGGGCGCGGCCGACGTGCGCCGCGCGCCGGACGGCACCCTGCTGGCGACCCTGCCGGTCACGCTGCCGGTGATGGCGGGCGGCCCGGAGGGCGGTGTGCTGCGCGCCCGCTACGCTCCCGGCGTGCGCCCCGGCAGCGAGGAACTGGCATTTTTGTTGAGCATCGCGGATCACGTGGGCACGGCCCTGCACGCGGCGCAACTGATCGAGCGGGCGGGGGCACGCGCCGGGGAACTGGAACGCGCCCGCCTGGCCCGCGAACTGCATGACAGCGTGGCACAGGCGCTGTACGGCATCACCCTGGGGGCCAAGACCGCGCGCGCCACCCTGGAGTCGGATCCGGCGCGCACGCGGCAGAGCCTGGAATACACCATCCGGCTGGCCGAAGGTGGGGTCTCGGAGATGAAGGCCCTGCTGTTCAGCCTGCGTCCGGACGCGCTGGAGGAGGGTGGGCTGGTTGCCGCGCTGCAACAGCACGCGCACGCCCTGGAAACCCGGCATGGTCTGACCGTGCATTCGGACCTGCGGGCCGAGCCGCCCCTCGCGCCGGACGCGCAGGCCGTCGCGTACCGGGTGGCGCAGGAAGCCATGCACAACGTGGTCAAGCACGCCCGCGCCACGCAGGTCTGGCTGGAGCTGCGGGTGGTGCCGGGCAGCGAGGTCGTCCTGACGGTGCGCGATGACGGGCGCGGCTTTGATCCGCAGGCCCTGTTGCCGGGCACCCTGGGCCAGCGCAGCATGCGCGAGCGGGCGGCGGGCGCGGGCGGCACCCTGAGCGTGCACAGCGGGGCGGGCGAGGGCACCACGGTCACGCTGCACCTGCCCACAGATCACCGGGCCGCGCCGGGGAGGGGCGCATGACCGTCAGCCCGCCCCCCAGGCCGCTGCCGCCCGTGCTCGGACGCATGGCCGCCGGACTGCTGATCGCCGGGGTGGGCGCGCTGGTCGCGTGGCCGGGCCTGAGTTTCAGTCCCACGCCGGGCATGGCCGCCCTGAGCACTCCGCTCAGCCTGCTGCTGGACGGCCCGCAGCCGCATGACCTGCCAGACTCGGCCAGCGTGCACCTGCGTGGCGACCGGGTGGACATGCGGGTCAGTGCGCTGGACGCCGGCAGTCCCTGGCTGCTGCGCGGCACGGCCCTGCACCGGGGCCGCAACCCGGTCACGCTGGACAGCGAACGGACGGGCACGCAACTGAACGCCACGCTCTCGCTGCGGGTGCAGAACATCGACCGGGGAGGCGTGGTCGTGAGCGGCCCGGAACCGCTGCAACACCGCGTGACCCTGGGCCTGTCGCGGCAGTTGCCCCTGTCCCTGTCGGCCCAGACCGGCAGCGGCGATCAGCTGTTCGACCTCACGCCGCTGCGGGTGCGGGCCCTGAGCCTGCGCACGGGCAGCGGCGCCCAGGAGGTCACCCTGCCGGGCCGCTCTGCCGGGCCGCTCTCGCTGGTGAGCGCCAGCGGTGACATCACGGTGCTCGCCCCGGAAGGCGCCAGCCCGGAGGCGCTGCGGGCCAACACGCAGAGCGGCGACCTGAGCCTGAACCTCGCGGGCGCACGCACCCTTGCGCTGGGGGCGGGCGCGCTGAGCGGGGACGTGCGCCTGACCCTGCCACAGTCCTTCGCGCGCGGCACCATCACCACATCCAGCGGAGACGTGACCGTCACGGCCCCCGCGTCACTGGGCGCAGGAAATCTCGACATCCGCACGCAGAGCGGCGACGTGACCTTGCGGGTGCCGCCCGCCCTGCTCGTCCGGGTGCGCTTCACGGACCGCGATACCGTGATCCTGCCGCCCGGCACCCCGACCGCCACCGCCCCGCAGCTGGACGTGTTCATCGACACGGGGAACGGGACGGTGCACCTTCAGCGGCCCGACGGCATCGACCTGCCGCTGCCCGAAGCGGCCGCGATCCCCACTCCGGCGGCGCGCTCGGTTCCAGCTCCCTCCACCGATTCCAGTGCCACGTCCGCTCCGGCATCCCCCTCCGAGGAGACCCCATGACCACCCCCACTGCCAGTGCCCCTCCCGTTCGCGTCCTGCTCGTCGATGACCACGCGGTGGTGCGCCAGGGGCTCCGCCTGTTCCTGGGCCTCGATCCGCGCATCGAGGTGGTCGGTGAGGCCTCCAACGGGGAGGAGGCCCTACAGGAGGCCGACGCCCTGATCCCGGACGTGATCGTGATGGATCTGATGATGCCGGTCATGGACGGCATCGCCGCTACCCGCGCGCTGCGCCACCGCCTGCCGGACACCGAGATCATCGCCCTGACCAGCACCTTGGAGGAGCACAAGGTGAACGGCGCGATCGAGGCGGGCGCGATCAGCTACATGCTCAAGGACGCCAGTTCCGACACGCTGGCCGACGCCATCCACGCGGCCGCGCGGGGCGAGGTGCGCCTGCACCCCGAGGCGGCCAAGCGCCTCATCCGGGATTTCCGGGGCGGCGAGATGCGCGAGACCCTGACGCCCAAGGAGACCATCGTGCTGCAACTCATCGCGCACGGCTTCTCGAACCGCGATATCGCCACCGACCAGGGCGTGTCCGAGGCGACGGTCAAGACGCACGTGAGCCGTCTGCTGGGCAAGCTGGGGCTGGAGAGCCGCACGCAGGCCGCGCTGTATGCCCTGAAATACGGCATAGCCAGCCTGGACGGCGTGGATCTGTAATCAAGGTGGTAGCCGCTCCCTGATTCCACTATAGTAGACATATGACCACCATAGTGGATGAAGCGGCGGCCCAACTTGCCCAACGCCTGCGCTTGGAACGGGACGTGCGGGGCTGGTCGCTGGCCGACCTCGCCGAGCGATCTGGCGTGGCGAGGGCCACCATCAGCAAGATTGAGCGTGGCGAGATGAGCCCCACCGCCGCGCTGCTCGTGCGGCTGGCCGGTGCCTTCGACCTGACGCTGGCGGGCCTGCTCCTGCGGGCCGAGGCGGGCGAGGGCCGACTGACGCGCGCCGCCGACCAGCCGGTGTGGCGGGATCCCGCCACCGGGTACACGCGCACGCAGGTGTTCATGCGCCCGGATCACCCGGTCGAGGTCGTGCAGGTCGTGATGCCGCCCGGCCAGCGCGCCGACCTGCCGGCGTCCTCGTACGCGCGGATCCGGCAGGTCGTGTGGATCCTGACCGGCTCGCTGGTCATCACCGAGGGCAGTGAGCGCCATGAACTCGGCGCTGGCGACAGCCTGGGCTTCGGCCCGCCCGCCGACGTCACCTTCGCCAACGAAACGGACTCGCCCTGCACCTACGCCGTCGTCCTCGCCCGGAGCTGACCATGACCGACCTGAAGATCGAACCGCTCACCTCCAGCGCCCTGGACGCGCTCACGGATCTGCTCGTCGAGACGGTCGCGCACGGCGGCTCCGTCAGCTTCATGCACCCCCTTCCGCCCGCCGAGGCCCGCGCGTTCTGGCAGGGCTCGCTGGACGCCGCCACGCGGGGTGGCCGAGTCCTGTACGGCGCGTGGGACGGCGACACGCTGGTCAGCACCGTCACCCTGCTCCTCGAGTTCCCCCCTAACCAGCCGCACCGGGCCGAGATTGCCAAGATGATGACCCGCACGGCCTACCGGGGCCGAGGCGCCGCCACCGCCCTGTTGCGCGAGGCCGAGGCCGAGGCCATCCGCCGGGGCCGCACCCTGCTCGTGCTGGACACCTCCGTGGACGGCGGGGCCGCGACACTGTACGGGCGCGCAGGCTACACCCTGGTCGGCGAGATCCCCGACTTCGCGCTCACTCCGGACGGTCGCCTGAACGGCACGCTGATCTACTACAAGCGGCTCCCACGCTGAACGAGGCGCGGGCAGCGGGGAGGACACCTCCGCTGCCCGCGCCCGATCGTTCCCTCAGCCCAGGTCGTCCAGCGTGGCGGCCAGGTCTTTTTTCACGCAGGTGAACATCGGCGTATCGCGCAGGGTGTACATGCTCGCCTCGGTGTAGCGCAGGCGGTGCACCAAATCAACGAACTCCTGCGGGTAATCGCTGTCGAAGCTGACCACGAACTCCTGATCGTCAATGCCGTACGAGTAACTGGTGTTGATCCGCACGCCCTTGAACGGGGTCGACGCATAGATGTGCTCGTCCATCATGCCCTGGCGCGAGTGCGGCGTCAGGTCGTACCACGGCCGGGTCTTGATGAACGGATAGATGAACAGGAACTGCCCCTGCCCCGGCAGCACCTCCAGACCGTGCCCGCTGCCCTCGACGCGGTTCACGTACTGGCTGCGTTTGTTCATCGAGACGAAGTTGAAGGGCTGGCTCAGGTACCCCATCAGCCGCGTGCGGTTCAGCCGCGCCTGCGCGTCCTGGAAGTCGCGCACGTCGAAGGCGATACGCCACAGCATGAAGTCCACGTCGCTGCGCACGCCCACCAGCGAGTAGGGCCGCAGGATTAGGCCCTTCTCGGCCGGCGCGTCCGAGACCCAGCCGTTCGCGGCCGCCAGGAACTCGGCCTTGAGGTCGTCCCGTTCGGCCTGGGGCAGCCGCCGGAACGCCGGATCGAGCTTAAAGAAGGCGTAATTCAGGAACTGCCGCGTGGAGCGGTCGGCTTCCTTCTGCGTGACCTGCCCGCTGGGATCGAGGTCGACCATCATCTTCGGCCGACCCCCGGCGGGGCGGCCTCCGCTGGCCGGCGCCTCACTCTCGGGCGCGGTGGTAGGTGGCTCGCCGCGGTCGGGGCGACCGCTCACTGTGCCACCACCTCGCCGCGCAGGTCGTGCTCCATGCCGAAATTCGCGGCGTACAGCGCCTGGATGGCGTCGTACTCCGTGTCCGTCAGAGGGGCGGCGTCGAAGGTCTGCGCATACTCCTCCAGGTTCTGCGCGGAGTAGATGTTCGGGAGCACGCTCGCCATGACCGGGGAGCGCAGCGCGAACTGGATCGCGAGCTGCCCGATGGTCCGGCCCTGGCCCTGCACGAACTGGGCGTCCAACTGCTCGACCTTCTTCAGGCCGTCCTCCATCCACGCCTTGCGCCGCGCATTGGTGGTCATCCGCCAGTTGCGGTGATCCCCCGGCTCGAACTCGGTGTCCAGCGTCATGTAGCCCTCCAGCAGTCCGGAGGCGTGCGGCACGCGGGCTACCACGCCCACCCCGGCCTGCTCCGCGACCTTCAGGATCGGGTCGCCCAGCACCTGCTCCAGCAGGTTGTAGATGATCTGCGTCGGTGCGCGGCGATCCCGGACGCTGCTGACCCCCTCCTCGATCTGACGTTCGTTCAACGCCGGTCCCAGCGCGGTGCCATACGCGCGGATCAGGCCCTCACCCTTTGCCTTTTCCAGTTCCGCCCACAGGTCATCGGCCAGCGCGGAACCGGGCTGGATCGCGTCCATGCGCGGGTTGTGCAACTGGTAGTAGTCGATGTAATCCGTGCCCAGACGCGTCAGGCTGCCTTCCAGTGCGCGGCGCAGATGGGCGGGCGACCAGTCGTGCGGCCGCTCCTGCTGTCCGGGCCGATCCGGGTGGTTGTAGATGTCGTAGCCGAACTTCGTGCCGATCACGATCTTCTCGCGCACGTCACCCAGGGCCTCGCGCTGGAGTTCCTCGGCGTGGCCCGAGGCGTACGTATCGGCGTTGTCGAAGAAGGTCACGCCCAAATCGAAGGCGCGACGGAGCAGGTTCTTGCCCATCTGCTCGTCCTTCACGCCCCACCACGTCGTCCCGACCGTCCACACCCCAAAGCCGACCGCACTGACGGTCAGGTCGGTGCCCTGCAAATTGCGGTAATCCATAGACGCACTATTCCACCGTTCCCGTGGGATGGATGGCCCCACGCTCACGACCACATGTGAGGACTCCTGTGAACTAATGAACATCAACCCACCCACCTGGGCCACCTGATGACCAAGTGGCTGTCATAGTGAACTCACAGCCCTCACATCCTCGGCCTTGTCCGCTCTCGCCCATTCCTAGGAGACGTATGACCCGACCCCCCGCCCACCTCCCTCTCGCTCTGCTCTTTACGGGCCTGCTGGCCGCGTGCAGCCAAACGCCGGCCCCCAGTACGGACGAAGCCCTGCCGCCGGGGAGTCCCTACGCGAACGGCGCGTCCTACCCGTGGAGTGACCGCCTGGAAGCGCCCGTCGCCGATCCCTACGCCGCCGGGCGTGATTACCCCTGGACGTCCCCCACCGCGTCCAGCGTGCTGGACGCCCAGGGCCTGAACAGCGGGGTGAACTATCTCAGTGATCTGCCCTGGACGTCGGCCAGCAACTTCTGGGGCCCCGTGGCCCGCGACAGGAGCAACGGCGAGCAGGATGTCAATGACGGCCACACCCTCACCCTCGGTGGCCAGACCTTCGCCAAGGGCCTCGGGGTGCACGCCGACAGCACCATCAAATATGCGCTGAATGCCCAGTGCAGCACCTTCAGCGCCTCCATCGGCATCGACGACGAGGTCGGCAAGCTCGGACGGGCGAGCTTCCAGGTGCTCGGGGACGGCAAGGTGCTCGCCACCAGCGCGGAGCTCACCGGAACGGACAGTGCGAAAGCACTGTCCGTGAACGTGTCGGGCGTGAAGGAACTGACCCTGAACGTGCTCAAGGGCGCGACGACCTACTACGACCATGCCGACTGGGCCGATGCGAAGGTGACGTGTCAGGCATTGGAACCCAGTGGGACGGTGTATGTGAGCGACCTGGCGTACACCTCGGCCACGAATGGCTGGGGGCCGGTCGAGATCGACCGCAGCAACGGCGAACAGAAACAGTTCGATGGCAGGCCGCTCACGGTCAACGGCGACGTCTTTGCCAAAGGACTGGGAGTGCACTCCGGCTCGGCGATCACCTACGGCCTGGGCGGCGCGTGTCAGGCTTTCGTGTCCGGCATCGCTATAGACGATGAAACCCAGGGCCGCGGCACGGTCATGTTTCAGGTGTACGGCGATGGCCGCAAGCTCTTTGAGAGCCCCACGCTGGGCGGCAACTTCGGCACTCCACTGAACCGCGTGGCCGTCGACCTCACCGGGGTTCAGCAGCTCCGGCTGGTCGTGACGGATGCCGGCGATGGGAAGAGTTTCGACCATGCCGACTGGGTTGACGCAAAACTCGCCTGCACGCCAGCCGGGACGTCGGGGGCCACCGATCCAGCCTTCGGCACGAACGGGCACGCCAACGTGGGCAGTGTGGACAGCGTGGTGGAGCCCGGTAATTCTGTGGTGCTCCTGGGCAAAGACTTCAGCGTGAAACGCCTGTCCTCTGCAGGCACCGTGAGTGCGGCTGGTGCAGTCAGCGTACCTGGCGGCACCGCCTCTGCTATCGCCCGACAGGCGAACGGGAACCTCGTGGCGGTCGGGCAGGCGAACAACATGGTCGTGGTCGTCCGGTACCTGCCCACTCTTCAGCCCGACCCCAGCTTCGGCACGGGCGGTGTGAAGGTGATGCAGTACGGAGTCATGGTGAATGACGTCCCGGCAGCATCGAGTGCCCGGGACGTCACGGTTCAGGCGGATGGGAAAGTTGTTCTGGTCGGGACATCCACCGAGTCGTACCTCGACTATGACGTTCCAGGCTCGACACTCGACTATTTGATCGCCCGCCTGAACGTGGACGGTCTCCCCGATCCGACGTTTGGCCAGGACGGGAAGTTTACCCTTTCAAGTAGTTCTTACACCGATTGCCTGCCAAAGGAGCTGGACGACCTTATGACCGCTGTGGCTGTACAGGCCGACGGCAGGATTGTGGCGGCCGGGAATTCCGATTGTGTGGGAGGCTATGTCCCGACCGTTCTGAGGCTGACTGCGGACGGGAAGCTCGATCCCACATTCTCCGGCGATGGCATCGCGTTCGCTTCTCCTCAGGGTGACAACGGCTACGGCGACTTCACGCGGGCGCTGCTGGTCCAGCCGGACGGGAAGATCGTGATCGGAGGAGCCACCCAGCGGTTCCAGACCACCGCGTTCATCGGGCGACTGACGGCGGCCGGAGAACCTGACGGCGGCCTGGTCTTCCAGATCGCTGACAACTTCTATGATGTCGGTTCTGTGTATAGCCTGGCCCGCCAGAACGACGGCAAGATCGTCTTTGGAGCGCTGTCGCCCAACCTCAGGCACCTGGGCCGCCTGAACGCGGATCTCACCCTGGATACCTCGTTTGGCGGCCTGGGCACCGGCTACCTGTACCTGGATACAGCCGTCACGTCCGTGAATATTGACCCTGTCGGGCGGATCGTAGCCAGCGGAACGACTGATACGGTGCGTGTCCTGCCCTGACCGTCCTGAGTGTTCTGACGCTATACCCTCCACGTATGCTCAAGCACGTCTCTTTCCTTAGCGGCGACCTGCCCGCCACGCTGGCCTTCTATGAGCGGCTGGGCGGCGTGATCGAGAAGGACGTGACGACCTCTGAGGGCTACCGGCGGGCCGTGATCCGGCTGGGCGAGGGCCGGGTGCAGTTCTTCCAGATCGCGCACGAGGTTCCCATGCCGCACACGCACTGGGCCGAGCACCTCGCGCTTCACGTGTCGGGGCTCGCGTCGCTGCTTTCCGACCTGCGCGCTTCCGGCGTGACTATTACCCGTGATCTTCAGCCCAGCCCTGGCGGGAGGGATATGGCGTTTGTGCTCGATCCGGACGGGCGTCAGGTGGAACTGCTGGAGGCCGGCGCGTAGGCCGCTACGGTCCGTCGGTGTAGATGCGGCTGGGGTAGTAGTACTTCTGCAGGAGCAGTTTGCCCAGCGCCACGGTCGGCACGGCCAGCAGCGCGCCCGCGAACCCGAGCAGCGCCACGCCGACCAGAATGGCGAGCAGCACGGTAATAGGGTGCAAGTCCGTGGTGCGGCTCAGGATGTACGGACTGAGGAAGTTCCCCTCGATCTGGTTGGCCGCCACGAACACCACGATCACCAGCACGGCCTTGAGCACGCCACCGGGCAGGGTGAGGGCCAGCAGCAGCGCAGGCGTGGCCCCGATGATCGGGCCAAGGTAGGGCACGATGTTGAAGGCCCCCGCCAGGAAGCCGATGGCGGCGGCGCTGGGAATCCCGACGATGGTCAGGCCCAGCCACACGAAAACCCCGATGAACGCGGCGATCAGCAGTTGCCCGCGCACGTACCCGCCGACGGACGTCCCGACCAGATCCGAGAGTTCCAGCACGCGCGGCTGCCACGGGCGGGGAAAGATGCCCAGGAGGGTGGAGTTCACGCGCGAGTAGTCGAGCATCAGGTACACGCTGAGCAGCAGGATCAGCAGCACCTGCCCCACCACGCCACCGATCGACACAAGGCTGCTGAACAGCGTGCCGGTCGACGACAGGGCATTCTGCAGGATAGGCACGATGTTCTTGCCCAGGTTCTCCACGTAGGTCTGGGCCGCCTGTACGATCTTCTCGCGCGCTCCCGTCAGGCCGCTCACGCCGCGACTGGTCAGCCACTGCGTGAGGTGGTCGAAGGTGTCTCCGGCCGACCCGATCAGATCCGGGAGTTTCTGGAGGAGTTGCACGAGCTGCGTACTGACGGTGACCAGGAGCGCTCCCGCCAGGGTGAACACTCCCAGGAAGATCAGCACCACGAAGAACACGCCCAGACCCCGCTTGAGTCGTCCGCGCTCCAGCCACACCAGCAGGGGATTGGCGAGGTACGCGATCAGAAAGGCCACGGCGAAGTCCACCAGCACAGACCGGATCTCCCCGGCCAGCCGCCACGCCAGGAAAATGGCGCCCAGGAACACGAGTAACCTGACCCACGGGTAATTCCAGGCATGCTGGAAGGCAGTGGGAGAGCGCTCTGTGCGCAGCGATCGGGAGGAGTTGGGGGTCGGCGCACTCACAGTGGCTTCACTGTAAGGGACGTCCGTGGGGCCGCTCCGGAGGATTGCCAGCAGATAAAGGTGAGCAGGGCGGGCAGGCCAGGCCACCCGGTGTGATCACGCGAGGCTCAGTACGCCCGGGTCACGACCTGTCCGTTCTGGCCCATGGGGGTGGCCGCCGCCCCGTTCACACTGACCCGCACGCCGCCGGCGTTCCCGGTGCGGATCACGACGCCTTTGGGAAAGCCCTTGACGCTCCCGGCTGGGGGCGTGCCCTGGTACAGCACGACCCCGCCAGGCCCAGTCACGCGCGTCCAGGACGGCGCGGCGAAGGTGACGCTGACGGCCGCGCGTGGCGCGGTGGAGGTCGTGGACGTGCTGGCGGCGGCCGGTGTGGCGGCGGTCGGCGTCACGGTGGGGGTGCTGCCGGGTCGGTTCAGGTCGGCCAGGCTGCTGCGTCCGGTGCCTGTGGCAGGCAGGGTGGCCCGCAGGTTGCGGCCCTGCTCAAGGCTGATGGACTGTTTCAGGGGCTGACGTCCGGTGAGTTCCACGCGCAGTTCCGCCCGGTCGCGCCGGTCGATGGGGAAGGCGTTCAGGGGCGTGGTGCCCAGGTCGCGGTTGTCGAGATACACGCGGGCGCCGCTCGGCACGCTCTTGACCGTGAGTTTCACGGTGGTCGGAGCAGGGGCAGGCGCCGGTTTGGGGGTCGTGACGGCGGCCGGCGTGGGAGCGGGCGTGGTCGCCGGGGTGGGTGCTGGAACGGTGGCCAGCGGCGCGGGTTTCATGTAGGTGCTGTACGCGTAGTACCCGCCTGCCCCGAGGACGATCACGGCGGTGAGCAGCCCGGCCAGCAGGGCGGGATTCAGACCGGTCGCGCGTTCGCCGGAGGGAACGCCGCGCAGGCTCTGGGCGACTTCCGGGGTGGGGGGCACACTGCGGTCGAATTCCGCGATCAGGGGTGTGGGGTCGAGATTCAGTTCACGGGCGTACCGTTGCAGATACGAACGGGCAAAGGTGCGTTCAGGCAGCAGGGCCGTGTTGCCTTCCTCCAGGGCACGGAGGTAGTCGCCGCGGATCTTGGTGCGCATGGAAAGTTCCTGGGTGCTGAGTCCCAGGGCCTCGCGGGCTTGTTTCAGCGTGCTGCCGAAGCTCATGATGCCTACCTTAACCTTTTTGCCCGTGCCCGGTCGGCCGGGCATGTGGGCAACGCAGGGCCGTTGTCCAGACGGAGCGACCGGTGAGCGGGCCTCCAGGGTTTCCCTGGCCCTGCTTTCAAGTGGGGTTCGTCAGCGCTGTGCGTCAGACGTCACCTACGGCGCCCTGCCGGATCACCCGCGTGCCGTCCGGACTCAGCCGTCGTAGGGCCGTCCGAGCGCTTTGGGCGCCCGGCTGCGACCCGTGAGGATCAGGGCCAGGATGGTGATCAGGTACGGCAGGGCACTGACCAGCGTGGGGGGCAGCAGATCCGTGCCGCCTAGCGCGATCGACAGGGCCTGGAGGAAACCGAACAGCACCGTGGCCCCCAGCACGCCCAGAGGCTTCCACTGCCCGAAGATCAGGGCCGCAAGCGCGATGAAGCCCCCGCCGGCGCTGATGTTGCGCACGTACGAGTCGAGATTCCCGATGCTCAGGAACACCCCGGCGGTGCCGGCCAGCACGCCCGACAGGATCACGGCCGAGTAGCGCATGCGCCGCACGTTGATGCCCATGCTGGCCGCCGCGCCCGGCTGCTCCCCGGTGGCGCGCAGCCGCAGGCCGTAGGGCGTGCGGTACAGCACGTACCACGTCAGGGCCACGACCAGGAACGCGAAGTACACGGGGGGCGAGAAGCGCAACTCGCCCACGCCCCACAGCGGCAGGCCCTGGTTGAGCTTGGGACTCTCGGTGGACGTCTGGTACAGCGCGGTCAGGATCACGGCGGGCACGCCGGAGGCGAGCAGGTTGATGGCCGTGCCGCTGATCACCTGATCGGCGCGGTACTTGATGCTCAGCACCGCGTGAATCCACGCGATCAGGCCGCCGACGATCATGCCGGCCAGCCAGCCGAACCAGGGGGCCAGGGCGCCCAGGCTGGGCTCCAGGATCTTGGCACTGACGGCGCCGGCCAGCGCCCCGAAGATGATCAATCCGTCCAGGGCGATGTTCACCACGCCGCTGCGCTCGCTGAACAGGCCGCCGAGGGCCGTGAGCAGCAGCGGCACCACCGATCGGATGAACGTCGCCAGGAAGGCGGTGGTCAGGAGTTGCGCGAACAGACCTTCCATCAGCGGCCTCCTTCCCGGGTGATGTCCTCACTCGCCTGCCCGACATTCGGGCTGGGCGTGGCCCGCTCATGGGCCGCCTGCTCCGGCGTGAGCTGCGCGCCTGGGGGTGGGCCGCCTGCCCCTGCGGCCAGGAGCTGCGGGGGCGGCGGATCGATGAGCCGGCGGCTCAGGAAGCCCCCGGCGGCAATGAACAGCACGATCAGGGCCTTGAGCACCGTCACGATGTCGCGGTTCACGTTCTCCAGCTGCCGGGACACTTCCAGGCCGCCCGTGTCTACCGTGCCGAACAGCAGGCTGGACACGACCACGCCCGCCGGGGTGTTCTGGCCCATCAGGGCCACGGCGATCCCGTCGAAGCCGACGTTCACCGGCATGTTGCCCTTCAGGCGGTACTCGTCGAGCGCGCCGCCGTTCACGTAGTGCAGTCCGGCCAGCCCCGCGAACATCCCAGCGATGGTCATGGCCAGTACCGTGCCGCGGGCCACACTGATCCCGCCGTACTCGGCGGCCTTGGGCGAGAGGCCCACCGCGCGCAGGGCGTAGCCGGTCGCGGTGCGCCACATCAGCGTGCCGAAGAAGACCACGCACACCAGCGCGATCAGGAACGACGCGTTGAGCTGTGACCCGGCGATGTTGACGGGAATCCCGATCCGCCATGTCAGCGCGCCGAGCACCACGGCGGCCACCAGGGCCAGCAGCGTCCGGCGCGTCTTCAGCAACGCCCGCGCCACGAAGAAGGCCACGACCGCGACCAGCAGCCCGATGCTGATGGCCGTCTGCCCGCCGGAACCCACGTTCAGGAGTTGCAGCATGGTGGGCAGCCGCGCGCCCGGCTGGAGCAGTTCACTGCGCGCCTCGAAGCCCTCGGCCTTGAGGCCCAGGTGGTACGTGCGGCCCAGGAAGGGAAAGGTGTCGGTGCCGATCAGGAAGATGAACACCGCCGAGGCGATGTAATTGAGCATGATGGTGTTGATGACCTCGCTGGACCCGAAGCGGGCCTTCAGCAGGCCAGGGATCGCGCCCCACAGGGCCCCGAAGGCCCCGGCTGCAATGATTGACAGCGGCAGCAGGCCCCAGCCGAGCCAGTGCGGGCCATACACGCCAGCCAGCATCGCGCCGACCGCGCCCATGGTCAGCTGACCGGGCCCGCCGATGTTGAACAGGCCCGTGCGGAACGCGAAGGCCACGCTCAGGCCGGTGAAGATCAGTGGCGTGGCCAGTTTCAACGAGTCGAGCAGCGGGTTCAGACTGGTGATCGGCGCGAACAGCGAGGAGTACACGAAGTACACCAGATCGCTCTTGGCCAGCCAGCCGCCCGTGAGGCCCAGGGGTTTCCCACTCAGGTTCACGGCGGGCTGCACGACCAGCACCACGACCGCGCCCACCGCGATGGCCAGGGTGATGGCGCTGACCGGTACCAGCAGACCGCGCAGGCGGTTGTAGCGCTCATGCCACCACGCGCGCGCGTCCAGGCCCGCTCCGGCCGCGATCAGGCCGCCCAGCAGCGGCAGGAACAGCCCCAGGTTCATGCCGCCGCCCGCGTAGAAGTTCCGAAGCTGCCGTTTGGCCCCGGCGCGCAGGGTCGTGTCGGCCATCACCCGGCTCACCTGCTCGTTCAGGGTCGAGTCCAGCCGCAGGACAGCCACCCCGGCCAGCACGAAGGCCAGCAGCGCCGTGATCCACAGCCACGGCGCGCGCCTCAGGGCCCCGACCACGGTGGCGACCAGCAGTGCCAGCGTGGCCCACCCCAGGCCCAGGATGATCCCGGTGGGGGGCAGGGGGGCCTGCTGGTACGAGGACAGATTCAGGACGCGGCCGCTCAGATGCAGCAACACGGCGTCCGCGTCCGTGCCGCCCCGGCCCAGGCTCGCCAGCGGGAACAGGAGCATGCCGGCGGCCGCCACGGCGGCGGCGATCAGCGCGATACGCGCGCTGTCCCCGGACGGGCGAAAGTCAGGAACGGTGGTCACGTCGCCATTGTAAGGGGCCGCCCTGGTCCCGGCGAGTTCCGGTGACGGCGTGCAGGTGCGGGGCTGCTATGCTCCCGGATGCTATGGAACGTACGTTTGCCATGATCAAGCCCGACGGTGTCCGCCGGGGCCTCACGCCCGAGATTCTCGCCCGCATCGCCCGCAAGGGCTACCGCGTGGTCGGCCTGAAACTGATGGTGATTCCGCGCGCCACGGCCGAGTCCCACTACGCCGAGCACAAGGAGCGGCCCTTCTTCGGGGAACTCGTGGAGTTCATCACGGGCGGACCGGTCGTCGCCATCGCGCTGGAAGGGGAGAACGCCATCTCCGGCTGGCGCGGCATGATGGGCGCCACGAACCCGGCGAACGCGGCGCCCGGCACCATCCGCGCGGACTTCGCCACGACCACCGGCGAGAACGTCACACACGGCAGCGACAGCCCGGACAGCGCCGCGCGGGAACTGGGGCTGTTCTTCCAGAGCGGTGAACTGCTGGCGTGAAGCCTTCACGAACGGCCGCGCCCATATCCGCCGGCGGGTGAATCCGAACGGTGAGGCGTCCAGGGCGGCGCCCACGCGCTCGCTGTGGCGGGCCGGTGACCTCCGCAGGTTCGGCGGCCGGGGGGGCCTCCCCCCCTGGACGCCCAGCTGGACGGCGAATGCAAGGTTCCTGTGACGCCTGGCTCCCTAGCATCGCGCTGAGGTCATGTCGAGGCGGATCACACCACTTCAGGAATTGTTGCTGCGCAGTCAGCAGTCCATCGTGTATTCGGGGAGCGCCGCGTACATCCTGTATGCCCTGCTGACCTCCGTCATCGATCCGCCCGGCAGCTTTCCCGTGGCCTACCAGATCCCCAAATACTGGGCGGCCCTGTGCGCGCTGGCGACCATCGTGGCGGTCGCCTCGGCCCCGCACCGCCTGAAGCAGGTGTACCTGACCACGACCATCGCGTACGTGGTCGTCGCGCTGGTCGAGGTGCCGCGCGCCGTTGCTTCCGGCGAGCTGCCGCTGCACCTGGCCCTGTGGCTCACGCTGAATGTCCTGGTGTCCTTCGTGGTCTTCGGGGCGCGGCAGGGCGCAGTTCTGAACGCGGCCAGTCTCTGTGCGCTGCTGGGCGTGCTCCTGGCCCACGGGCCGCTGGCCGCAACGCCGCTCGCCGACTGGGTGACGGCGGCCATCGTCATGGGCGTGACCGGCCTGGGCGCGTTCATCCTGATGACCTTCATCGAGAACAACCTGCTCCAGCACGAGCAGGACAGCGAGAAACTCCGCGCCGCCCGACAGGATGCCGTGACCGACGTGTACGGACGCGGCGCGATCGAGGAAGAGCTGCAGTACGCCATGGAGCACGCCCAGCGCATCAATTCGCCCATGAGCATCATCGTGACCGACATCGACCACTTCAAACTGGTCAACGACCAGCACGGGCACGCCTTCGGCGACGACGTCCTGCGGGCGGTGGGCAAGCGACTGCGCCGCAACGTCGGCGGAATCGGCGGCATGGTCGGTCGCTGGGGCGGCGAGGAATTCATCGTGGTGCTGCCCGGCGTGGCGAAACCCGACGCCCTGGTGCTGGCCGAACGCCTGCGCCGCGAGATCGGCGACACACCCCTGGCCGGGCTGCCGGTCACGGCGAGTTTCGGCGTGTCATCGTACCGGGGCACCGGCGACACGCCGGATCAGCTGTTCGGCCGGGCCGATATGGCCATGTACGAGGCCAAACGCGCCGGCCGGAACGCCGTGCGCTGAAGAGCGCTACCTGAAGGCGTTCAGCAGGGCCGGTTCCCGCTGGGCGGCGTAGCCGCGCGTCAGCAGGTGCAGGCCGGCACCCGACTGGAGCACCAGCACGTCCTTCAGGCCGGAACTGGCGGCCGGGCGCAGGCCGACGCCTTGTGGAGTCGTGACCGTCCGGGCGCCCGCGCCGGCGGCGTCCTGCGCGCTGAACTTCGGCTGCTGGATGACCAGATCCCAGGCCTGGGCGCGCGAATCGCCATCGTAGGTGATGGTCATCGCGGCGGCGTCCAGCGGAGGATGGGTCGTCCACACGACCCGGCGCAGGCCCCCGGCGATCCGGTCGCGCTGATCCGCCTGGGCGTCGTAGGAGCCGTTCGCGGCGAAGACCAGCCGCTGCTCCAGGGTGTCTGCGGCCGGACTGCGGTGGCATGCTCCCAGCAGCAGCGCGGCGACCAGCAGGGGGGCGGAACGCAGCATGCGCGCACCATACGGCCACGGTGCTCGGCGTGCCATGTGCAAACATCCCGGCATGGACGCCCACCGCCTGAGTCTGACCGTGACCGGCGCGTTGCTGCTGCTGCTCCTGGCGCTGGGCCTGAGCCTGCAACTCGGCTACCGGCGGAACGCGGCCCGCTGGCCGCACCACGCGCTGTACTTCGCCGTGGTGGCCGGAACAGGGCTGGCTGCGCTGCTCACCCTGACCGCTGGCCGCCGGTGGTGGGCACTGCTGCCCGCGCTGGTGCTGCTGCTGGGCATGCCGCGAACCCGTCCCGGCCGGTCTGCCCACTGGCGGCTGGCCCTGGCGGCGGCCCTGGCCTACGCGCTGGGCAGCTGGGGAGCGTGGTAGGCCGTCCGGTGGGAGGGCTGCTAGCCTGACGGCATGGAACTCATCGAGGGGATGCTGGCCCGGCGCACCACCAACGGCCCCTTCCGCCCGGATCCGGTCAGCCGCGAGCACCAGCACGCGCTCATGCGGGTGGCGCAGGCGGCCCCGAGTCACTTCAACTCTCAGCCGTGGCGCTTCGTGCTCGTCGAGCACCCGGACACCATCGCGCGGGTCGCGCAGCTCAGCGGCGACAGCATGACCGAGCTGATCGAGGCCGGCGTGTTCTTCGAGCGCTACCGCCGGTACTTCCGCTTCAGCGCCCAGGAGATGGACGAGCGGCGCGACGGCATCCACATCGACCACCTGCCGGGACCGCTGCGGCCCTTCACGCGGCAGATCTTCAGCGACGCGGGCCTGAAGCTCATGCGGCAGCTCGGCGTGCCGAAAAAACTTGGCGAGGACAACCGCCGGCTGGTCGCCGGGAGCCCGCTGCTGCTGGCGGCGCTGCTCGACAAGACCGAGTACCGGCCCGGCGAGCTGTCCGGCTTCTACTCGGTGTTCGGGCTGGGCGCGGCCATCGAGAACATCTGGAATGCGGTGGGAGTCCTCGGCATGGGCATCCAGTTCATCTCCACCCCCATGGAGATTCCCCGCCAGTGGCAGGCCATGCAGCAGCTCCTGCGCGTGCCCGACGGTCTGGAACTCATGGCCGTGTACCGCCTGGGCTACCTGCCGGACGATCACGCACGGCCCAGCATCGACTGGAGCAGCCGCCACCGCAAGCGGTTGGAGCAGTTCGTGTTCCGCGAGACCTGCGACGTGCCCGAAGCGGAGCCCGCCCCGTGACGCCCCTGCGCCTGCTGCACGTTGGCCTGGGCGGCTGGGGACGCTCGTGGATGACCGTCACGGCCGCCGAGCAGGGTGTAGAGGTCGTGGGTCTCGTCGATGGCAGTGCGGCGGCCCTCGACCTCGCGCAGGCCCAGGCGACCACGCCCACCTTCGCCTCGCTGGACGACGCGCTGCGCCACACTGACGCGCAGGCCGTCCTGGTAACCACGAACGCCGTGGGACACGCGCCCGTGGCCCTCGCGGCGCTGGAGGCGGGCCTGCCGGTGCTGATCGAGAAGCCCTTCGCTACCACCGTCGAGGAGGCCCGCGCCGTCGTGGACGCTGCCGCCGCGAGAGGGCTGCCGCTGATGGTCAGCCAGAACTACCGCTTTCACCCGGCCGCGCAGGCCGCCGCCGCCTGGGTGCACGCCGCGCCCTATGGCGAGGTCGGCGCGGTGGAGGTCGAGTTCCGCCGCGACAGCGCCCGCACGGCCGCCAGCGCGCACCACCTGCTGCCGCACCCGCTGCTGCTCGACATGGCCATCCACCACTTCGACCTGATGCGCTTCGTGCTGGGCCGCGAGGCGTTCAGCATCGACTGTCACGCCTTCAACCCGCCGTGGAGTCCCTTCCGCGATCCGGCCTCCGCGTTCGCCACCCTGGAGTTCCAGGGGGGCGTGGCCGTCAGTTACCGGGGCACCTGGGCCAGTTCCGGCGTCAAGACGCCCTGGGCCGGCGAGTGGCGGCTCGACGCGCGGAACGCCGAACTGACGTGGACGGGCCGCGATGACCCGCCCGCCGACCGCGCCACCGTCCGACCCGTCGGCAAGCGGCCCCGCGCGCTGCCGTTGCCGCCAGTGGCGCACCTCGACCGGGCGGGCGCCCTGGCAGAATTCGTCCAGGCTGTCCGGGACGGGCGCGAACCGCACAGCAGCGGGCGCGACAACCTCGGCAGCCTCGCGCTGGCCCTGGCCGCCATCCGTTCCGCACAGGAACGCCGGATCGTCCTGCTGTCCGAACTGCTGGACGGGTAACGGCGTCCGGGATCGGAGCGTGAAGGGACGGTCAGCAGGCGGGGGGAGCAGGCGGCAGGGCGCGGGTGCAGAATGCCGCCGGAGGATGTACCCATGACCGACACCACCTCAACCCTGAACGCCGCGCAGAGCGGCACCTTCCAGATCGGCGGCGACCTCAGCGTGAACCGGCTGGGCTACGGGGCCATGCGGATCACCGGCACCGGCATCTGGGGCGACCCCGCCGATCCCCAGGCGGCCCTCGCCACGCTGCGCCGCCTGCCGGAACTGGGCGTGAACTTCATTGACACCGCCGACAGCTACGGCCCGGCCGTCAGCGAGGAACTGATCCGCCAGGCGCTGCACCCCTACGACACGGTCGTGATCGCCACCAAGGGCGGCCTGACCCGCACCGGCCCGGACGTCTGGATTCCCGTGGGCCGCCCCGAGTACCTCAAGCAGCAGGCCTACATCAGCCGCCGCCGTCTGGGCGTCGAACGCATCGACCTGTGGCAACTGCACCGCATCGACTCCAAGGTGCCCGCCGACGAGCAGTTCGGCGCGATCCGGGAACTGATCGACGAGGGCGTCATCCGCCACGCGGGCCTGTCGGAGGTCAGCGTCGCCGAGATCGAGGCCGCGCGCAAGGTGTTCCCGGTGTCCACCGTGCAGAACCTCTACAACCTCGTAAACCGCAAGAGCGAGGACGTCGTGGACTACTGCGCCCGCGAGAACATCGGCTTCATTCCCTGGTTCCCGCTGGCCGCCGGCAGTCTCGCCAAGGACGGCAGCGTCCTGAGCGACGTCGCAGGGCGCCTGAACGCCAGTCCCTCGCAGGTCGCCCTGGCGTGGGTGCTCAAGCGCAGCCCCGTCATGCTGCCCATCCCCGGCACCGGCAAGGTGGGGCACCTTGAAGAGAACGTCGCCGCCGCCAGCCTGACCCTGACCGACGAGGACTTCCGGAAGCTCGACGAGGTCGGGAAGGCCGAGTGGCACAAGGAAAGCCAGCAGCCGCGCTGAACCGTCACGTCCTCAGCCCCTCCGCGCCCTGGCCGGAGGGGCTGCTTCGTGTGGGCGGTGAGCATAAGGAGGTCTGAATGCGCGGGTACGCATCCCGTCAGCTCCCGGACGGCAGAATGCCCGGCATGACCTTTCCCCCCGTACCGGTCGTGCGCGCCCTGGTGACCGGCACGCCGCCACACCCGACCCCGCAGGCCGAGATCCGCGAGGCGGCCCGCACGCTGTTCCCGCGCATGGCCGCGCGCCCACACATGCTCGACGTGTTCGACAACGCGCAGATCGACACGCGCGCCCTGGCCCGCCCGCTGGAGTGGTACCTGCACCCGCGCGGCTTCGGTGAGAAGAACGACGTATTCCTCCAAGAGGCCCGCACGCTGATCCGGCGGCTGGCCGCCGAGGCGCTCGCTCAGGCCCAGGTCGCGCCCGGTGACGTGGACGCGGTGGTCGTTGTGAACACCAGCGGCCTGAGCACGCCCAGCCTGGACGCCGACCTGATCGGTGCCCTGGGTCTCAACCGGCATGCGGCGCGGCTGCCCGTGTGGGGCCTGGGCTGCGCGGGCGGCGCGGCTGGACTGGCCCGCGCGGCGGATCTGGTGCGCGCGGGCTTCCGGCGGGTGCTGTACGTGGCGGTGGAACTGTGCTCCCTGACCCTGGTGAAGGGCGACGAGTCGAAGAGTAACTTTGTGGGCACCGCCCTGTTCTCGGATGGGGGGGCGGCCCTCGTGGTCACCGCGCCGGACGTGCCCGGCCCGCCGCCGCTGGCCGCGATCCACGGCGCGTATTCCACGCTGATCGAGCACAGCGAGGACATCATGGGCTGGGACATCGTGGACGACGGCCTGAAGGTGCGCTTCTCCCGCGACATCCCCACCCTGGTGCGCGGCATGATGCAGGAGAACGTGCAGGAGGCGCTCACGGCACACGGCTGGTGTCGCGAGCAGGTGCAGACCTACGTGGTGCATCCCGGCGGCGTGAAGGTGCTGGGAGCCTACGAGGAGGCGCTGGCACTGCCGGACGGGGCGCTCGATGCCAGCCGCCGCGTGTTGCGCGACTACGGCAACATGAGCAGCGTGACCGTGCTGTTCGTGCTACACGAGACCCTGAAAGCAGCGCCGACTGGCCGTGCGCTGCTCAGTGCGATGGGGCCGGGGTTCAGCGCGGAGCACGTCCTGCTGGAGTTTCCCGGAACGTAGCAGAGGGGCGAGTCTCGCTGGACTCGCCCCGAATGCAGATCAGGCTGGCCTACGCGCCCTGGTTGCCGTCCACCGTCTTGTCGGGATCGGTCGCCGCGCCGCTGGCGGGCAGACCGTCCTTCATGCCGCCGTAGGTGCTGGGATTCGCGTCCTGGCCGGTGTTCGCGGCCGCGCGGGGATCGGTCGTGGAACTCACCTGCTGGGCGGTACTGGTCGTGTCACCCGCGTCGGCGTTCGCATCGCTGGCGTCGGGATAGATGCCCTGCGTGGCCGGGTCGCCGGGGTTCTTCTCGGTGCCGGTGTTCCACTGCGACTGGTCGTTGATGGTGTCCTGCGAGACGTTCGCGTGGGCCTCGCTGCCCGGTTTGCCTTCTCCCATGATCCAGCCTCCCTGCCCCCCCGAGGGGGCGCGTGTTGTGCGTGCAAGGACAGCGTACCGCCACCCCAGTTGGCTTTCGGTCGGTGGGCGTTTACAAGAACTTGCGGCTTGAGGCCGCCGGTGCAGGGTGGGAGCTGCGGGGAGTCAGGGGCTGTCGCCGCTGCCGTCCTGTCCTCCAAAGGTCATCTCCAGGCCGTCGGCGAGCTGGTTGCGTTCGGCGGCGGTCAGGCGTGCGGCCGGATGCAGGGGCAGGTACGAACGGTCGGGCATGCTGCCGCCGCGGACGGCCTTCGCGGCCTCGTCGGACTGGCGCCCAAACCCCTGGGCGTTGATGTTGAACCGCTCACGGCCCTCGGTCACGTGCCGCTGGAGCAGCCATGAGACCGGCGCGACGTTCGAGTACCACGGCCACACGGTGGCGTTGCTGTGACAGTCGGCGCAGGCCCGCACGAACAGCGCCTTGGTGTCCGGGTCGCTCCACGGCGGTGTGGCGGCAACCGGCGGATTGCTGTGGGCATGTCCGTACGGCACGAACTGGATCAGCACGAACACGGCCACGAGGCCCAGCAGGAGCCGGGGCAGCAGCCGCTGGCGGGTGGTCAGGCGCATGGAGCTCCTTCCGTGCAGGTGAACATCGCTGGATTCCCGCATCTCCCGGGCATGCCCGGCTGACACTTCGTGGTGTTCCAGGAGAGGGTCACAGCCGGTACGTCAGGAGGCGCAGGCCCATGAACACCACGAACACCGTGCCCCCCTCGTGGGCCACTACGCCCAGCGGCAGCGGCACCTTTCCGGCCACTGCCAGGGGCGCGACGATCAGGATGATCCCGAACGCGAATGCGAGGTTGGTGATGACGGTACGCCGCGCCGCGCGGGCCAGCCGCACCGCGCCTGCGAGTTTGCCCAGGTCGTTCTGCATCAGCACGACGTCTGCACTCTCGATGGCCACGTCGGTGCCGCTGGCCACGGCCACCCCCAGGTCGGCGCGTGCCAGGGCGGGCGCGTCGTTCACGCCGTCCCCGACCATCGCGACCGGGCCGGGCAGTTCCCCGATGATGCGGAGCTTGTCCTCGGGGAGCAGTTCGGCGCGGAATTCGGTGAGGCCCAGGCTGGCCGCGACCGTCTGGGCGACCTCCTGCTTGTCGCCGGTGAGCATGACGGGGTGCGCGATTCCGCTGCTCCGCAGGCCCTGGATGGCCTGGGCGATCCCAGGCCGCAGCGCGTCTGCGACGCCCATGATGCCCAGCACGGCGCTGCCGCGCCCGATGATCACTGTGGAACTGCCCTCGCCGTTCAGGGTCGTGAGGGCCGCCCGCTGCCCGGCGCTCAGCACGGCGTTCTCGCGCTGCGCGAGCCGCAGGTTGCCCGCCCAGACCTTCTGACCCTGCTCGTCGACCGCCTCGATTCCGTGACCGGGAATGGCCTGCGCGTCCTGCACGTGCTCTGGCGCGGCGTGGCGCTCGCGGGCGGCCGTCACGATCGCCTGCGCGATGGGATGCTCGCTGTGCCCTTCCAGCCCGGCGGCCAGGGCAAGCGTCGCCCCCTCATCGTCCGCGACGATCTGCGTGAGGGTCATCTTGGCCTGGGTCAGGGTGCCAGTCTTGTCGAAGGCGACGGTCTGCACGCCGGCCAGTGCGTCCAGCGCCGCCGAACTCTTGAACAGCACGCCGTGCCGCGCGGCGGCGGCCATGGCGGAGAGCATCACGGCGGGCGTCGAGATCACGACCGCGCAGGGCGAGGCGACCACCATGAACGTCATCGCGCGGTACCACGCCTGATCGACGGGCAGCGTGAAGCCATACCGCAGCAGCGCATATACCAGCGGCACGCTGAGCAGCACGATCAGCGCGTACGGGCTCTCCCAGCGCTCGGTGACGCTCTCCGTGCGGCTCTTCTGCGTCTGCGCTTCCTCCATCAGCGACACCAGCCGGGCCAGGGTGCTCTCGCCGGCGGGGCGCGTGACCTCGGCCTCGACGCTGCCGTTCAGGTTCACGGTGCCCGAGGCCAGGGCCGCGCCGGGGGCCTTGTCGATGGGCACGCTCTCGCCGGTGATGGGACTCTCGTCCACGCTGGTGGTTCCCCTTGTCACGCGGGCATCGGCGGCGATCCGCTCACCGGGTTTCACGACCAGCACGTCGCCAATCCTGATCTCGCCCAGCTGGCACCACTTCTCCACGCCGTCCCGGCGGACGGTCGCACCTTCCGGGTTCAGGTTCATCAGGGCCTGGATGGCGCTGGACGTGCGGCCCATTGCCCAGTCCTGGAGGGTGTTGCTCAGCGAGAACAGGAACAGCAGAATCGCGCCGTCTGCCGCCTGTCCGATGCTCGCGGCCCCCAGGGCGGCCAGCACCATCAGCAGGTCCACGTCCAGTTTCTTCTCGACGAACAGCGAGTGCAGCGCCTCGCGCCCGGCGGGAATGCCGCCCGCGAGGTACGCGACGAGGTACCCGCCCCACATGACGGCGGGGACGTGCAGGAGGTATTCCCCGGCCAGACCGATCAGGAGGCCCAGCAGGGTCAGGCCGGTCAGGGTGACGGCCGCGCGGAGTTGGGGAGTCAGGACGAACCGCCTGGAGGCTGGAGCCTCGGCGCGGGGAAGGTGGGCAGGGGTGGAGGTGGTCAAGGGAACTCCTGGGTGAGAAAGGATATCATTAATAGGAATGATTCTCAGTAAGGAGATTCTACTCTGCCCATCCCCCGGACTCAACGCATTAACCGGAGTGGAGAAGTCGGGAATTGTGGCCCCGTGTGCGGTAGCCGGACGCAGCCCAGTTCGCATGTGCCTGTGCTCAGCGTGCCGACGGCAGGTAGGCCGGGCCATGCTCCCTCGCATCCCACACGGCGTCCAGATCAGGCAATGCCAGCCATTGCCCTGCAAGTGTCTCCCTAAGCGTCTGAAAGTCCGGCACGACCCCTGTGCAGACGAAGATCAGCGTCAGTCCCTTGCCAGCGCCACCTGTACCGACGGCACCTCCAGGTAAACGAGCCGCACCAACTCTGTCCGGTCAGGACTCTCGTGCTTCCACCGCCACCAGCGGCAGGTCGTTTGCCCGCGCGAGCGTCAGCCAGTGCGCGGTTGGATGCCGCGCGATGACCGACCCAGCATCGGGTCCGATGACCTCGGCCCAGCGCTGCGCGAAGCGGGCTTCCAGGGGCGCAGCGGCCACCCAGCCGTCGGCCGTGCGGTACAGGCGGTAGATGTTCTGCGCGCCCGACAGCATGCCGCCCGGCGCGGTCAGGCCCACCGTGAACGGCTGCGCGGCGAAGCGGGCGGCGTCGGCCAGCCCCACCACCCGCTCGCGCGCCGCCGATCCGCGCTCGCGGCCCAGCAGCAGCGCCAGCGCCGCCGCGTAGGCCTCGCGGCTTCCGACCATGTCGGCCAGCAGCGTGCGCGGCATGACCGGCACGGCCGGGTCAATCAGGCCCGCCTCCACCTGATACGTCAGATCATGGCCGGGTTCCTCCGGTGCACGGCGGTCGCCCACGATCAGCACGCGGCACAGGGCCGGGTAGCGGTCGTCCAGCAGGGTTCGTCCCAGCCCGAGGCGCTCCAGGGCCGACGGCCGGAACGACGTGAGCAGCAGGTCGGCGCCAGTCAGCAGGCTCAGCAGGTCCGTCGTTCCTTCGGGCGTCTTCAGGTTCAGGGGCCGCACCTCGACGCCCTGGTGCAGGTTCGCGTACCAGCCGGGAGCCATCCAGGCCAGCGGATCGCCTGCCGGGGGTTCGATCTTCACGATCCGTGCGCCGTCATCCCGCAGACTGGCCGCCGCGACCGGGCCGGGCACGTTCAGCGCGAGGGTGACGACCGTGAAGCCTTGCAGCGGGCCGGGCATACGCCCATTGTGCCCCGGCCTGCGCTCAGCCGGGCCGCGCCCCCCGCGTCACCGTGAGGTCGTGCACGCCACCCTCCCGCTGCACCCGGAACCGGCTGGTAACTCCCGCCGCCTGCACCAGCGGCACCTCGTCGTAGAGCGTCCCGGTCATGTCCAGACCGTCGTAGTCCAGCACCACGTCCCCCACGCGCAGGCCGGCGAGGTCGGCGGGGCCACCCTCCTGCACCACCGTACAGCGCAGCCCCACGCCGTCCGACAGGGCTTCGAAGCCCGCGCCCAGCAGTCCACGGGTGCGCAGGCGGGGAATGAACTTGTGAATCAGGCGGATCTGCCCCCGGTGGTTCAGCTCGTCCTCGAACACGTGGAACCACATGAAATGCCGGTTGCCTGTGGTGCTCCACAGCGCCAGCGGCTCGTCCAGCCAGGCGTCGTCGTGCACGGCGAACCGCCGCAGCGTCTCGGCACGCACCTCCGCGAGCTGCGTCAGGTAATGCCGCAGCGGACGACCCCGGATCGCCTCGCGGCCCCGTGTGCCCAGGTCGAGCCCCGGCAGCCAGCGTGGATCGAGGAGCGTTTCCGGATCGGCGGGGTGGTCGAACGTCGCGTGCTGGTAGTAGGCCTCCACCGCCGCGAAGTGTTCCAACAGCATGCCCGCACTGTTTCCGAACTCCGGTGGAATCAGGTCGAGTTCCTCCACGCTCAGGCCCTGCACCGCCTGCAGAGTCGTCGCGCGGGCGTACTCCATCATGCCGACCAGCCGCGCGATCATGGGGGTGAAACCGGGCCGGTTGGAGAGCAGCAGGTCGGGCATGGAGTCAAGCGTACTGCGGGGTCATGACGTTACCTGCCGCACTTCTGGACGTTCACGGTGGGTCGGGGTTGCAGGGGGCGAGGTGCCCTCCCGTCTGTTTTGTAATCCGATCAAACCCACCTCGGATGATGTCAATGAAGGTGAGGTGAACGGATCCTCGTCAGTGTTCTCACATCTTCCACAGGAATGCTGGAGGAGCCAAAGCGGGCGCGCCCTCTGGCACAGGAGCCGCACATGCCAAACCGAACGCCGTCCTCGCCGGGCTGGGCACTCACCCCGCCGTCCGCTGCCCTTCACGCCTTCCTGGGCACCCTGCCCACCCCGCCCCGCCTGCTTGGCCTGGGCGAACCGAGCCACGCCATCGACGCGTTCCCAGCGTGGGCCCACCGCCTGCTCCGAACGCTGGTCGAGGAACATGGCTACCTTTCCATTGCCATCGAGAGTGATGCCATTGCTGGCCTGCGGGTGAACGACCACGTCATGACCGGCCGAGGCACCGTGGATGACGTCCTGTTTACCGGGTTCAGCCACGGCTTCGGGGCCCGGCCAGCCAACCGGGCACTGGTCGAGTGGCTGCGGGACTTCAATACGAACCGTGATCCTGCCGATCAGGTGCGGTTCTACGGCTTCGATGCCTCCACTGAGACCATGTGGGCGGCCAGCCCGCGCGCGTCCCTGCTGGCCCTCCATGGCTTCCTGGCAGCGCACCTGCCTGCGCTGCCCGCCGACGAAGCCACCATTGTCCGCCTGTGCGGAGACGACGCGCGCTGGACGAACCGGGCCGCCGCGATGGACGCCACGCAGTCCGTGGGGGCCGACGGGCACGCCCGGAGCCTGCGCTGGCTGGCCGATGACCTGCAGAGCATTCTGGAAGCGGAACTGGCCCGGCTGTCCGCGCACCCCGACGCCCTGTGGCATGCCCGCATGCACGCCCGGACGGCCCTGGGGCTGCTGCGTTATCACGCCGTGATGGCCGACGCGGCGCCCCACCGCCTGGCCCGCATGCTCACGCTGCGGGACGCGGTCATGGCCGATCACCTGCGTGCCCTGGCCGAACGTGAGGCGCCGCGCGGCCCGACCCTAGTCTTCGCCCACAACCAGCACCTGCACCGTCACCTCAACCAGTGGCGGTTCGGAGGACAGGTGCTGGACTGGTGCCCCGTCGGCGTTCGCTTGACCGAACGGCTGGGCGACCGCTACGCCTTCATCGTCACGGCCGTCGGCGAGGGCGAGGGCCTGCCGGTGCCGGCGCCGGACACCGTGGAAGGTTGGTTGACTGGGCAGTCAACGTCGCCCCGGCTGTACGCCACGCGCGACCTGCTGCCCACCGTTCCCGAGTCCCTGAGGAGACGGACGGACACGGCCGGGAACCACGCCTATTCCCCCATGAAACCCGAACACCTCCAGCAGACGGACGGGGTGCTCTTCCTCCCCAGGGTCGGGCCGCCGATGTCCACGCCGGCAGGGTGATCCGAGCGACGGCTGGCCGACAGCTTGGGCGAGTCCATCCCCCACTCCCTTCAAACCGAGTTCCGGGGTGGTTGCGATGTCAGCCCTTCACTTCCGCCACGAGGTTCAGCACGGCCTTCTTCAGGAATGGAGCCCCCTGACCCTCGGCCAGCAGCTCGCCGGTCGCGCCGTCCACGATGCGCGCCTGGGCCCGGGCCGCGCCGCCGCCATCGCGTTCCACGACGATCTCGATGCGCTGCCCCGGCCCCAAGGCCTGTCCGGCGTAGTTCACGCACCAGTCGGTCCAGTTCACGTTCTCCACGGGAGCCTTGTTGGCCTTCGCCTCCTGTTTCTCGTGGTAGGCGTGCGTTCTCTGATCCACGTGCGTGCGGATGACCTCGAAGCGCTCGGGGCTGCTCAGCGACTCGAAGGGCACCTCGTCGCCGCTGTGCGGGTGATGCACCGTGGATTCCGGCGTGAGCTTCTGCACCACGTTCGCCATGATCCGCACCTCGGCCGGGTGGGCGGAGGCGTCCCAGGGCAGGTCGTCATCTGCTCCCCCGGCGGCCTCCACCAGCCGGGCGACCATGCGCCGCTGCTCGGGCTCCAGCTCGGTCAGGATCTTAGCGGCAGGTTTCAGGGCGCGGGCCTGCCGCTCACTCTGCGGGGCGATGCCCAGGGGTTCGAGCACCCGGGCGGTCTCGGCGGCGTCGATCAGGCGGCCGGCCTGCGTGCGCGTGAAGCCCCAGCGCTGTTCCAGGTACTCCTCGAAACTCTCGAAGCTGGCGCGGTACAGCTGGTTGTCGCGGATCTGGGCGAGCGCCTCGCCGGTCCGCTGGAAGTCGCGCAGGCCGTCGCGCACGGTGCGTTCCAGGGCGTCCATGCGGGCGCGCTCGTGGGGTTCCAGGGCGGTCGGGGCGGGGGAGACGTGCATGGTCATCAGGGGAAACCTCGGAGGAGTGGGATGTCGGGCGCAGGGTAGCAAACGCATCTGTTGTCCCTGGAGTGGTTACATTAAATCGGCGTCCGTGCCTGTCCCGGTAACGCCCGGCAGCACAGCGGGCAGGCTTATGATGGGTGGGCAAAAAGCCCACGACCCACATCCGGCGGGCAAGGAGGAGTTCCACCATGGCGATGAATCTGTTCGGAGCGCGCGACACGCTCACCACCAAGAGCGGCCAGAAACTGTACTTCTACAACCTCCAGAAATTCGCGGAGCAGGGCCACGACATCAGCAAGCTCCCCGTGAGCATCAAGGTGCTGCTCGAAAGCGTGCTGCGCGAGGCCAACGATTACGACGTCCGGCGCGAGGACGTCACCACCGTCGCCGGCTGGAGCCCCAAAAACGACGAGGTGGAGATTCCCTTCAAGCCCGCCCGCGTGATCCTGCAGGACTTCACCGGCGTGCCCGCCGTGGTCGATCTGGCTGCTATGCGAAGCGCGATGGTTGCCCTGGGCGGCGACCCCAGCAAGATCAACCCGCTGATCCCGGTGGATCTGGTCATCGACCATAGCGTGCAGGTGGACGAGTTCGGCACCGACTTCGCGCTGGCGAACAACATGGCCCTGGAGTTCGAGCGCAACCGCGAGCGCTACGAGTTCCTGCGCTGGGGCCAGCAGGCCTTCGACAACTTCGGTGTCGTGCCGCCCGCCTCCGGCATCGTGCACCAGGTCAACCTGGAGTACCTCGCCAAGGGCGTGCAGAGCCGCCCCGAGGACGACGGCGTGGTCGTGTACCCCGACAGCCTCGTCGGTACCGATTCGCACACCACCATGATCAACGGCCTGGGCATTGTGGGCTGGGGCGTCGGCGGGATCGAGGCCGAGGCCGTCATGCTGGGCCAGCCCATCTACATGCTGATGCCCGAGGTGATCGGCTTCAAGATCACTGGGGCCATGCCCGAAGGCGCCACCGCCACCGACCTCGCGCTGCGCGTGACCGAGATGCTGCGCGTCAAGGGCGTGGTGGGCAAGTTCGTGGAGTTCTACGGTGCGGGCCTGAGCAACATGACCCTGCCGGACCGGGCCACCATTGCCAACATGGCCCCCGAGTACGGCGCGACCATGGGCTTCTTCCCGGTGGACGACGAGGCGCTGCGTTACCTGCGCCGCACCGGCCGCCTGGAAGACGAGATCGAGCTGGTCGAGTCGTACTACAAGGCCCAGGGCATGTTCCGCACCGACGCCACGCCCGATCCCGTGTTCACGGACACCATCGAACTCGACCTGGGCACCATCGTCCCCAGCCTCGCTGGCCCCAAGCGCCCGCAGGATCGCGTGAACCTGTCCGACATGCACACCGTGTTCGCGGACGCGCTGACTGCTCCGATCAAGGGTCGCGGCTTCGAATTGAGCGCCGACAAGCTCGCCGCGCAGGGCACCATCGGCGGCACCGACCTGAAGATCGGGCACGGCGCCGTCACCCTGGCCAGCATCACATCCTGCACGAACACCAGCAACCCCAGCGTGCTGATCGCCGCCGGTCTGGTCGCCAAGAAGGCCGTCGAACTGGGCCTGAAGAGCCAGCCGTGGGTCAAGACCAGCCTCGCCCCGGGCAGCCGCGTGGTCACCGAGTACCTGGAAGCCGCCGGGCTCCAGACGTACCTCGACCAGATCGGCTTCAATACGGTCGGCTACGGCTGCATGACCTGCATCGGCAACAGCGGCCCGCTGCCCGAACCCGTCGTGCAGGCCATCCAGGAAGGCGACCTCGTGGCCGCCAGCGTCCTGTCGGGCAACCGCAACTTCGAGGGCCGCGTGAACCCGCACATCCGCGCGAACTACCTGGCCTCGCCGCCGCTGGTCGTGGCCTACGCCCTGGCGGGCACCGTCGTGAACGACATCGTGAACGACCCCATCGGCACCGGCAAGGACGGCCAGAAGGTCTACCTGCGCGACATCTGGCCCACCGCCAGCGAAATCCAGACCGTCATGGATGGCGCGATCAACGCCGAGATGTTCCGTAAGGTCTACGACGGCATCGAGAAGAGCAACGCCGACTGGAACGCCATTCCCGTCGCCGAGGGCGCCCTGTTCGACTGGAAGGAAGACAGCACATACATCCAGAACCCGCCCTTCTTCGACAACCTCGCCGGCGGCCCCAGCGACATCATCAGCATCGAGGGAGCCCGCGCCCTGGTGAAGGTCGGCGACAGCGTCACCACGGATCACATCAGCCCGGCCGGTTCCTTCAAGGCCGACACGCCCGCCGGGAAGTTCCTGGCCGAACGCGGCATTGCGCCCAAGGACTTCAACTCCTACGGCAGCCGCCGGGGCAACGACCGCATCATGACGCGCGGCACCTTCGCCAACATCCGCCTGAAGAACCAGCTCGCGCCCGGCACCGAAGGCGGCTTCACCACCGACTACACCACCGGGCAGGTCAGCAGCATCTACGACGCCAGCGTGAACTACAAGGCCAGTAACATTCCCCTGGTCATCTTCGCGGGCAAGGACTACGGCATGGGCAGCAGCCGCGACTGGGCCGCCAAGGGCACCTTCCTGCTGGGTGTGAAGGCCGTGATCGCCGAGAGTTTCGAGCGTATCCACCGCAGCAACCTGGTCGGCATGGGCGTGCTGCCCCTGCAATACAAGAACGGTGAGACCGCCGACAGCCTGGGGATTACCGGCGATGAGACCTTCGACGTGATCCTGCCCGGCGACTTGAAGCCCCGCCAGGACGTGGTCGTGAAGGTCACGCCGCAGAACGGCCCCACCCGCGAGATCACCGTGCAGTGCCGCATCGACACCCCTGTGGAGATCGACTACTACAAGAACGGCGGGATTCTCCAGACCGTATTGCGCGGCATTTTGGCGAAGGGGAACGAAGTCAAGGCCTGAGCCTGAACGCTCTATACCGCAATGGAAAAGCCCCGCCTGGGAAACTGGGCGGGGCTTATACGATGGTTGCAGGCTTGCCCGGACAGGCTCGCCGCTCCAAGACGTCAGGGATCTGAACCCTTCAGCTGGCTCTCTTCCCTCGCTGAAGCAAAGGTTACGCCGCCACAAGTTTTGCCGGGACGCCCGAAGGCAAATGACGGGCGGTGTGCGCGACCATCATTTCGGCGATCGGGATGCCATGAGCGTCATCGATTCGGGATATTCACTCGGGGTTGTGTTAGGGTTCACACTTTGCGATCAGTGTTCGATCCTGTCCTCTCGTTGCTCTGTTCCTGCCGTGGCGAACGTGGCCGATTTTATTGTGAATGCCGCTACGACTGTTAGGGTTAACAGCCCGTACGGTGGGCGGGTCGAACCATTCAATTCCATGCCGCGCCGCGCGGTGATCCTCACGCTTGTCGTCTGCCGTGCTGGTGCTCGCGCGGCGGCCTGACCGTCCCAGGAGCTGACCCATGACCCGACCCACCTCGTTCCGCTGTGCCGTCCTCGCTCTGTCGCTCGCCGTGTCCTGCTCTGCCGTCTCCCGCGCGGCCTCCGTGCAGGACTTCATCAAGGGCGTGGACATCTCGACCCTTCAGGCGCTGGAGGACAAGGGCATCGCGTTCTCTGACGCGGGAAAGAAGGAGGATCTGCTGGCGATCCTGAAGGCGCATGGCGTGAATTACGTGCGCCTGCGCGTGTGGAACCATCCCACGGAATCCGGCGGCTACAACGACAAGGCGAAGCTCCTGCTGCTCGCGCCGCGCGTGAAGGCGGCGGGCCTGAAGCTGCTGGTGGACTTCCATTACTCGGATTTCTGGGCTGATCCGGGAAAGCAGGTCAAGCCGGCGGCGTGGGCGAACCTCAGCGGCGCGAAGTTGCAGCAGGCGGTGTACGACTACACGAAGGACGTGCTGAGTGGCCTGAAGGTCGTGAACGCCTACCCGGACATGGTGCAGATCGGCAACGAGATCAACAGCGGAATGCTCCTCCCGGACGGCGCGGTGGGGAACTTTGATGGTCTGGCGGGCCTGCTCAAGCAGGGTGTGGAGGCGGTGCGCGACACGACGCCGGCGGGGCAGCACACGAAGGTCATGATCCACCTCGCCAATGGGGGAGACAACGCCACGTTCGTGCACTTCTTCGATCAGGTGAAGGCCCGCGGGATTGATTACGACGTGATCGGCCTGTCGTACTACCCCTACTGGCACGGGACGTTCCAGGAGCTGAAGGCGAATCTCGCCGATCTGGCCGGGCGCTATGGCAAGGAGCTCGTGGTGGCCGAGACGGCGTACCCATACACGCTGGCGAACGGCGATACAAGCGAGAGGAACATCGCCGGGCAAAAGGAGACGGACACCGTGGGCCTGTCGGCCTCGGTGGCAAACCAGAAACTGGTCGTTCAGACGGTACTGAATACCGTGGCCAGCGTGCCAGGCGGGCTGGGTCTGGGCGCGTTCTACTGGGAGCCTGCGTGGCTGCCCGGTGTCGGCTGGAAGACCGGGGAGACGAACGGCTGGGAGAACCAGGCCATGTTCGACTTCAAGGGGAATGCACTGGACTCGCTGAACGCCTTCCGGTTCACGCCGGGCAGCCTGGGGGCGGCCGCTCCCGTGGCCGTGCTCGCCCCGCCACCCGTGACGGTAGCGAAGGGCCTCACGCCTACCCTCCCCGAGAAGGTGAATGTCCTGTACAGCGAGGGCAGCATCAAACCCATGCCCGTGACGTGGAGCGCCGTATCCACCGCGACGCCGGGCGGGTTCACCGTATCCGGTACCGTCGCAGACCTGCCGCAGAAGGCGACGCTGGCGCTCACGGTGACGGCCGCGGCGGTTCCGGCACAGACGAATTCCGCACAGGCGAACCTCGTGCAGAATCCGGGGTTCGAGGACGACCTGGCGCATTGGACGCTGACCGGCACGGACGCCGGGAAGATCGACAGCAAGGCCGGGAACGCGCACGGCGGCGCGAAGGCCTTCAACTACTGGTACGGCACGCCCTTCGCGTACACCCTGAATCAGACCCTCACGGGTCTGAAGGACGGCACGTACACGCTGCGCGCGTGGGCGTCCGGCCTGGGCGGCGACACGAAGGTCGCCCTGACCGCGCAGGGAGCGGGCGGTGCGCTCCGCACACCGATCACCAATACCGGCTGGAATGTCTGGAAGCTGTACACCGTGGAGAACATCCACGTGACCGGCGGCACGCTGACCATCGGCTTCGACGTGGCCGCACCCGGCGGAGTCTGGGGCTTCTTCGACGACGTGGAACTCGTGCCGGTGGCCGGGAACTGAGCACCGTATCCTGCGCGCATGGCACGTAAACGTGGAGAAGAGAGCTGGTACGCGGAACCCAAACCCCCGGAAGTGTGCGTGCTGTGCGGGCGCGAGGCCCCGAACCTCACTGACCACCACCTGGTGCCCAAATCGCAGGGCCGCCGCCAGGGCGTGAAACTGGGCGACATTCCCACCGTGAAGATGTGCCCGGCGTGCCAGGGGTACCTCAGCAAGACCTTCAGCAATGCGGAACTGGCCAACGAACTGAACACCGTGGAGGCCATCCTGGCGCGCGAGGAGGTTCAGAAGTTCGTGAAGTGGGTGCAGAAGCAGCCGATGACCAGGGGCGTGCGGGTGCACTGATAGCGGCGCTCACCGGTCATCGAGGCTGATGGTGATGCCCACCGGCGCCATGGCAGGGGCCGTGGCCGGGGTGTCCACCTGCGTCACGCTGGTGCCGGCGGCCAGGAATTCGAACACCTGTTTGTCCCAGTGCCGGGCCTGCTCAGTGAATTTCACGCCGATGATGCCTGTCGCGCCGTCGTTGATGGCCTCGGCCTGCATGCGGTCCATGGCCAGTTCGCGGGCGTGGTAGATGGCCTGGGTGTACTGTTCCAGTTCACCGTTTCGCGTGGGTTTCTGATAGGAATAGTTGCCCTGCGCCGCCACGTGATACACGCAGTTGCCTATCACCAGACTGACCGGCCGGAAGCCGATCACTCCGTTGGGTCGTCCGTTCGCGGCGCTGCACGGGTGGAATTACGGGGATGCATGCACGGTGAGCGCCGCGCCGCAGGCCGTGGTGTTGACGAGGTTGGTCATGCCGCCCAGCGTGACCGGTGTGGACGTGATGGTGCGGACATCGCTGCCGGGAACTCGGCGCCCGTCTGGCAGGGTCACGGTCACGTCCCCGGCGGCGAGGGCGTCAGTCCACGAGGGGCAGATCGCCTGCACGCCCGTGATGGTGCCCCGGATGGTCTCGCCGGAAGCCAGGGTCAGGAGGGCGGGCGTACTGAGGCTCAGGGTGGCGTCGCCCGGCGGGGGAGCCGCGGTGGCGGCGGGCGCGGCGCCGCCCGAATGGGCCATCAGCCACCACACGCCGGAGAGGAGCACGCTCAGGATCGCCCAGGCCGCCTGGTTGCGGAGGAACTTCATGGTTCAGGGTACGCGCCGGCGTGGTCTCGGTGGAGGTTCGGCGTGCGTGATGGGCCACTCGCTAGGTCTGTGAGGGCTGGACGCGGTTCACTGTCCCATCAGCCCGAAGCGGTATATGTGTGCCATGACCTTCACGAGGGCGGCCCTGGCGCTGCCATGCCTGCCCCTGCTGCTGCTGGCCTGTTCGGCCCCGACCACGCCAGTGCCGGTCGTGGTCTGCCCCCAGTCCGTGTCTACGGGCCTGTCGGCTTCCAGCCTGCAGACCCCCGGCGCGCTGTCGTCGTTGGGGGTGGCCCAGGCGGTGGCGGCCGCCTCGCCCGTGGCGGCGAACTGGTCGGCACCGCATGTGGCAGGGCGGGTGCTGGTCACGACAGGTGCTGGTTCGGGCGCGCCGTCCCTGAGGGCACAGTCTCTCGAGGCGTTGGGGGCCGTGTCGGTGCAGACGGTCATGCCGGGCCTGCTGCGTGTGGCGACGCCAACCGGACAGTCCGATCAGGTGTTCGCGGCGGGCCTGAGGGCAGCGGGCCTGCATGTGCAGCCGGATTACCTGTACCGGGCCCTGGCCACGCCGGATGATCCCGGGGCACCCGGCAACAAGGGCATTACGGTCGCGACCGCGCAGGGCACCAAGACCATGAACCAGACGTACTTGACCCGGATCGCCGCTCCGCAGGCCTGGGCGTTCCTGAGGGCCTGCGGCAAGACCCCGGCTGCCGCGTCGACCGCCATGCTGGATACGGCGGTCGACACCACGCACCCGGAATTGCAGGGCCGGATCGTCAACCAGATGTCCTACCTGCCCTCCACCTTCACCCAGACACAGGATCACGGCACGGCGACCACCGGTGTGCTCGGGGCGACCACGAACAACGGCGCCGGATTGGCGGGCCTCACGTGGAGCGGGCCGGTGGTGTCGGTGGAGGTGCTGGGAGCCGAGGGCACGTCTACCTCAGCGGTCGCGCAGGGCGTGAACTACGCCGTGCAGAAGGGCGCGAAGGTCATCAACATGAGCCTGGGAGCGGCCGGGATCACCTCCGACTCGGTGCTCGACGCGGCCCTGACGGCCGCTGCGAATTCCGCCGTGCTGGTCGCGGCGGCGGGGAACACGCCGGGGGACGGCGTGTATTACCCGGCCAGTCACCCGGATGTGATCGCGGTCGGCGCTGTGGGCGTCAAGGACTCGGTGCTGGCGTGCTACAGCGCGCGGCCGTCGGCCAAGCTGCCGCGCAAGTTGGACATCGTCGCTCCGGGCGGCGCGAGCTACGGCACGTGTGCTGGCACGGTCGCCACGGATGACCTGCTGCTGCTCGCTCCGGGCGGCGGGTACGCCCTGGAGGCCGGGACGAGTTTCTCGGCCCCGCTGGTGAGCGGGGTGGCCGCCCTGATGCGCGCCGCGAATCCCGCGCTGACGGCTGCCCAGACGAAGACGCTGCTGCTGGGCAGCGTGAACAGCGCCGGCGGTCTCCCCCTGCTGGACGCGAACGCGGCCGTGCAGGCGGCCACCCACTGATCGGCGAGTCAGAAGATCGCCCGGAGAAGGACCGGGAAAAGCGCGCCCTGCTCGTGGCTGGGGCGCGCTCGTTGTGGTGCTCTGGGTGATCCTGGGTCAGGATGGCAGTCAGCGCTGGTGGGATCGGGATTCGGGGGCCAGCGTCGGGGTCTGGAGGTGATGCACCAGCAGGAAGAACACGACGGTGGCGTGCACGGCAAGCAGGGCGAACAGTGGCGCCCCCTGCTGCGTGAAGTACCCGTACGAGCCGAGCAGCTGGAACAGGGTCATGACCAGCAGCGCGCGCGGGCGGCGGTCGTGGAAGCGCAGGTAGGCGTACGTGCCCGCGCCCATGCTGAAGAGCAGCGGGAAGAAGAGTGTATTAAGCATTTCTTGACCCATGCCTCATTGTCGTCTTCACACTCTTGCAAATTTGTGACTTGCCCGCAGCCCGTTCCCAGGGTCACACGCGGTAACGGGCCACGCGCTCCGGGTCGAGGGCATGGTCGCGCAGAGCCGGAACATCGAGCCAGCCGTCGTTGAAGGTCACAGGTGCGCTTAGCAGATCCTCCCGCAGCTTGAGCACGAAGCTCAGTTCGCACGGCTCGGTCACCTCGCCCTGAGTAGACAGGAGCGCGGCGTGCAGGGTGCCCAGGCCACTGCTCGCCTGCGAGCCCACCATGCCGCGCCGGCCCTGCGCAGAGGCGCGGCGCAGCATGCCCAGGCCGTCCGTGAAGCCGTTGCGGGCCGTTTTCACATTCAGGATGTCGAAAGTGCCGAAGTCCAGTTCGCGTTCCAGATCGGCGGGTGTGAAACAGGAATCGTCCGCGACGATGGGCAGCACGCCCTGCGCGTGCAACTCGGCGCGGGCCCGCAGGTCGCGCACGGGCAGCGGTTCCTCCACGTAGGTCAGGCCCGCGTCCTTCATGGCCGCCAGGATGTCCGGCGCGCGGTCGGCCGTCAGGGTCTCGTTCGAGTCGGCGTACAGCTGCACGGCGTCCCCGTATTCGGCCCGCAGGTCGCGGATCACCGCGAGGTCCTTGACGTGGTTCCGGCCGACCTTCACCTTCAGGCAGCGCACGCCCGCCGCCACGACCTCGCGCGCCTCGGCGAGCATGTCGGCGGGCGGCGCGATGCCCAGGATGAAACTGACGCGCACACGGAGATTGGGCCCCAGGAGGGTGTCGAACAGGCTCGTGCCCTGGGCGCGGGCGCGGGCGTCGTGCAGGGCCATGTCGAGGGCTCCGCGCGCCGTGTGGTTGTTCGCCACCGAGTTCCGCCCCCGGTTCAGGGCGGCCGTGTCCGCAATGTCCACGCCGCGCAGGCTGCCCTCCAGGTGGGCCAGGATGGCGACCACGCTCGCGGGCGTCTCGCCGTAGATGGTCGGGCGCGGCGGGGCCTCCGCGATGCCCACCGTGCCGTCCGAGAGGGTCACCCGCACCAGGACGTGCTCGGCGGCGGTCATGGCCGAGTGCGCGCCCCACGCCAGCGCCGACCGCAGCGGCAGCCGGAAGGGCCAGCCCTCGACGCGCTGCACGGTCACGCCCGTCGGCATGAAGTCCGTGCCCGGCGTGTCCGGGCCGGTCATGCCCACGCCCGCACAGCCTGCCCGACCTGTGCGGCGTCCAGCGCCACGGTATCCAGCAGCAGGGCCCGCTGCGGCCCGAGGGTGCCCAGGAAGGCCTCGGCGGCGGCCGGATCGTAATTGCGGCGCTCGCTCACCACGATCCGCACCTTCGCGAGCACGTCGGCTGGCGCGAACCCCTCGCCTGGCAGGGCTGCCAGGGCGTCCCGCTGCTCCGGCGTGAACACGCTGTCGATCCCGGTCAGGGCGTCCAGGGCGGCGCGCAGGTCTGTGCCGGTCGCGCCGCCCTTCACGCGGTCGAAACTGTCGGCGCGGCCCAGCAGGCGTCGCACCCGCACGCTGTCCGGCGCGCCCAGCGCCACGAAGCGCCACGCGGGGTAGGTGGTCGCCGCGTACTGCACCTCGTCCAGGCCGCGCAGGCCGTCGAACACCGGCCGCTGCCCCCAGTGGCGGGTGTCGCCCACCAGGGATCCCAGCGCCTGCGCCATGCCGCCCGGATGCCCCTGGCGGTACGCGGCGGTCAGGCGGAAGCGTTCCTCACGGTCTGCCACGCCCTGCGGCGCGTGCGGCAGGATCATCACGGCGTCCGTCACGCGGCGGCGGTCCGGCAGCACGCGTTCGCCGCCCAGGGCGCCCAGCGCGGTGCTCTTGCCCACGCCGGTCACGCCCACCAGCACGGTCAGCGCGAGGTCGCCCAGCCGCGCCTCGAAGGTGGCCGGGGGTGGCGGTTCAGTCCGCAGGAAGGGCAGGGTCATGCTGGCGGTCACGTCCCAGAGGCTACAGGCAAGCGCGCATAAAGGCGCACGCAAGGTTCAGTCAAGTGACCGTAAGTGGCTGGCATGACCGGCCGGTCAGCCGCGTCCATACACTGACCCTGGAGGCTCTATGACCCGACTCAAAGGCAGCTCAGGCGGCGGTGGCCGCTGGTGGCTGATCATCCTGATCCTCGTGATCCTGTTCCTGCTCGTCTACTTCCTGTACCTCAAGCCCCAGGGCATCCTCAACCTCGGCTTCTGAGCCACGTTGACTGCCTGTCATCACCCAACCCCCAGGAGGCATGTTCATGATCAAAGGCAAAGACATTCTCGGCCGTCCCATCGTCGCCGTGAACAACGGTGAGAAGGTCGATACCGTGCACGACGTCGTGTTCGACCACAATGCCAACCAGGTGCTGGCCCTGCTCGTTGATGAGGGCGGCTGGTTCAGCGCGGCGAAGGCCGTGCCGTTCGCCAGCATCCGCTCGTTCGGCGAGGACGCCATCATGATCGGCTCGGCCGACGACGTGACCACCAGCCGCGAGGACGGTCAGCTCAAGGACGCGCTGGCCGCCAAGCACAGCCTGATCGGCATGAAACTGCTGACCAGCGACGGGCAGGATCTCGGGCGCATCGCCGACGTGTACTTCGACGAAGAGACCGGGCACGTGCAGGGGTACGAGGCGACCGGCGGGCTGTTCTCGGACATGAGCAGCGGGCGCACCTTCGTGCCAGCGCCCGAGCAGGTGCAGATCGGCGAGGACGCCGCCATCGTTCCCGTAACGGTCGCGGCCGCCATGCAGGAACAGGAACCCGGCGGCATCAAGGGAGCGCTGCAGTCCGCGTCGGCCAGCGTGAAGGACGCCTACGGCAACGTGGCCGAGGGCGTGCAGGGGGCCTACGTCAGCGCGGCCGGTTCGGTGAAGGAGACCTACAGCAATATCGCCGACGCGACCCGCGAACGCCAGAAGGAGTACGTCGTGGGCCGCACCGCCGGCAGCGATCTGCTGCTCGACGACGGCAGCGTGCTCGTTCACAAGGGCGACACCATCACCGCCCTGCAGGCCGAGCGGGCCGACACCGCCGGGAAGCTCACGGCCCTGGCGACCAGCGCCACCGGCGGCACCCTGGCCGACGCCTACGGCACGGCCGTGCAGGGCGTACAGGAGCGCTACGAGGACGTCCGGGACGCCACCGCCGAGCGCCAGAAGGCGTACGTGGTCGGCAAGACCGCCAGCCGCGACATCACCACTGAGGCAGGCGAGGTGATCGTGCCGCAGGGCGCGGTGATCACCACCTTCCAGGCGGATCGGGCCGAGGCGACCGGCAAGCTCGCCGCCCTGACCGCCGCCGCGACCGCCGGAGCACTCAGCACCAGCGCTCAGGCCCTCACGGCACGCGCGGATCTCGATCCGAACGATCCCCAGGCCGCCGTGGGCCGCCGCCTGCAGGCGGACGTCCGCGCGCCCGGCGGCAGCCTCGTCGGCGCGCAGGGGCAGATCGTGACACCCGCGATCCTGGAGCGGGCACGCCACCTGGGCGTGGAGCAGCAACTGCTGGCGGCCACGCGGTCCGGAGGCACGGCGGTCGGTTCCAGTGTGGCCGGAGCGGGCGCGGCCGTGGCTGGCGGTCTCGCGACCGTGTCCGAGGGAGCCAGCGGCCTGCTCGACCGTGCCAAGTCCTGGCTGGGCGACAAGCGCGAGCAGGCCGAGTCGGCCCTCGACGAGCGGCAGCAGGAGGCGCAGGAACAGAAAGTCCGGGACGCCCTGGGCCGTCCCGTGAACCGGGTGATCCTGGCGCCGGACGACTCGATCATCCTGAACGTCGGCGAGATCATCACGCACAAGGCCGTCCAAGCGGCCCGCACGGGCGACGTCCTCGACATCCTGCTCGACAGTGTCAGTAAGGAAGTGCCGGACATCGACCCGCTAGCCAGCCGCCCGCATGAAACGGGCACCGCCGCGCTCGACGGTCAGCCGGATCCGACCGCGCCGCAGCGCAGCTGACCCCAGTTCTTGGCGGGCCGCCCACGCTGAGTGGGCGGCCCGCGCCCTGTGGCTGGCACTATGCTGGGCGGCATGACCACCTCCACGGTTGAAGCTGTCGCCCAGGCAGCCCTGCGCGCGCAGTTCCCCCCGCTGGCGTCGGGCCGCGCATACCTCGACAACGCGGCGGGCGGCCTGCTCCCGGAACGCAGCATCCACGCCGTCACCGCCCACCTCACGCAGTACGGCGCGGTGAACGCCATGCCCTCGCACGAGCCGGGGCGGGTGGTCGCCGGGCTGCGGGGGCAGGCGCGGGCGGGCACGGCCCTGTTCCTGAACGCCGATCCGGCCGACGTGGCCCTGGGGCCGAGCGCCACGGCCCTGGCCTTCCGGGTCGCGGCGGCCCTCGCGCGCGTGTGGGGGCCGGGCGACGAAGTGATCGTGTCGGGCCTGGAGCACGAGGCGAACGCCAGTCCGTGGCGGGAACTGGAGCGCGTGGGCGTGACTGTACGCGTGTGGCACGCCCGGCAGCCGGACATGCGGCTGCACCCGGACGATCTGGCGGCGCTGCTCGGTGCCCGGACGCGGCTGGTCGCGGTGACCGCCGCGAGCAACGTGTTGGGCGTCATGCCGGACATTGCCGCCATCACCGCGCAGGTGCGGGCCGCCGGAGCGTGGACGGCCGTGGATGCCGTCCATGCTGGGCCGCATCTCCTGCCGGACGTCCAGGCCTGGGGAGCGGAGATCGTGACCTTCAGTCCGTACAAGGTCTTCGGCCCGCACCTGGGCGCCCTGTGGCTGCGGCCCGAGGTGCGCGCCACCCTGCCGTGGCCCCGGCTGAGCTTCATGCCGGAGGGCGATATCGCCGGCATCGAGCACGGCACGCCGCAGTTCGAGCTGCTGGCCGGCTGGCTGGGCACCCTGGACTACCTCAGGGAGCTCGGCGGCGCGGAGTCCCTGACGCGTTCCGCACTGGAACAAGCCTACGTGCAGATCGCGGCCCTGGAAGCTCCGGTGGCCGCCCGCCTCGTTCAGGGGCTGCTGGACACGCCCGGCGTCACCGTGTACGGCCCCCAGAACCTCGAGCACCGGGTGGGTACCGTCGCCTTCCGCGTGCACGGCGAGACGCCGGACGCCACCGCCGTCCGCCTCAGCGCGCAGGGAGTAGACGCCGGTGCCGGTCATTTCTACGCCGTGCAGCCCCTCACGGATCTGAACCTGTATCCGCAGGGCGTGGTGCGCGCCAGCATCGCGCACTACACCAGTGTCGACGACGTGAACCGGCTGCTCTCGGCGCTGGGGTGACCGCCGCCCGCCCGCCGAACTCCCCGGCGTTTTTGCGGTAAAACAGGGGGCGTGATCCTCGCCCAACTCAAGGCTGACACGCGTGAGCTGCATGACCACGCCGAGGCCGCCCTGAACCTCCTCGACCCGGCCCTGACCCGTGAGCGGTACGTGGACGTCCTGCGCGGCCTGCACGCGCTGTACACGCCGCTGTGTGAGGACATCGGCTCCTGGCTGGCGCGGCGCGCGGAGCTGGACTGGCCCGCGCGCCACGCCGTGAAGGCCGACGCCCTGCGCGCCGATCTGCACGACCTCGGCATTCGGCCCAGCGCACCCCGCGTTCTGGCCCCCCTGCCGGACGAGGCGCATGCCTGGGGCGCGCTGTACGTGCTGGAGGGTGCGACCCTGGGGGGTCAGCTGCTGCGGCGCCACCTGGCCTCACGGTTGAACCTGGATGGGCGGGGGCTGGCGTTCTTCAGCAGTTACGGCGAGCAGGTCGGCCCCCGCTGGAAGGCCTTCGGGGCGGCCCTGGCTGCCCGGTGCAGCACAGAGGACGCCGCCTTTCAGGCCGGCGTGCTCGACGGGGCCACCCGTACCTTCGCCCTGTTCGGCACGCTGACCGAACGAGCGGGTGTGGGCGCATGACCGGCAATCCTGGCGAATCCCGGCCCGTGGTGCAGCTCGGCGCGCAGCCGGTCGACCTGACGAACTGCGACCGGGAACCCATCCACATTCCCGGCGCGGTTCAGCCCCACGGCGCGCTGATCGCCCTGGATCACGGCCGCATCGTGGTCGCCAGCGACTCGGTTCGCGAGCATTTCGGCCTGGACGTCTCACAGCTGCTCGGGCAGGGCCTGGACCTGCTGCTCGAGCCCGAGGTCCGGCAGCGGGTCGAGACGGCCCTGACGCGGGAGAACCTGGAGCACAACCCGCTGTTCCTGCTGAGCACCTCCGTGCGTGGGCGCGGCTCCTTCGACGTGATCGCACACGCGCGGGACGGCCTGCACCTGCTGGAGTTCGAGCCGGGGGGCGGGCGCACCCAGGTGGATCCGGCGGCCCTGATCCGTGGGTCGCTCGGCGCCCTGAACGCCACGCGCTCCCTGTCGGACTTCGCGGGCGTGCTGGCACGCGAGGTGCGCCACCTGACCGGCTTCGACCGCGTGATGGTGTACCAGTTCGCGCCCAACGGCACGGGAACGGTGGTCGCAGAGGAACTCGCGGCGGGCATGGAGTCGTTCCTGGGCCTGCGCTACCCCGCGTCCGACATCCCGCAGCAGGCGCGGGCGCTGTACGTGCTCAACATGATCCGCATCATCAGCGACGTGCAGGGCACCCCGTCGCCCCTCTCGGCCCTGCCGGAGCACGCGCAGCCGCTGAACCTCAGTTACGCGGGCCTGCGGGCCGTGTCGCCCATCCACATCCAGTACCTGCGCAACATGGGGGTGGGGGCCAGCATGAGCATCTCCATCGTGCGCGGCCAGGAACTGTGGGGCCTGATCGCCTGCCACCACAACAGCGTGCGTGTGCTGCCCTACGACGTGCGCGGCGCCTGCGAGTTTCTGGGACAGGTGGCCAGCGTGCAGCTCAGTGCGCGGCAGGAGCGCGACGAGCAGGCCTACGAGCTGCGCCTGCGGTCGGCGGAATCCGGACTGATCAGTCAGCTCGCGCAGCAGCTGGATCCGCTGGAGGCGCTCAGCGACCCGGAGGCCAACCTGCTGGGCTTCATCGACGCGCCCGGCGCGGCCATCTCCTACGGTGGAGAACTCGTGCGGCTGGGGGTGACGCCCAGCGCGCCGCAGATCACGGAGCTGTGCCGGTGGCTGGCCACGCAACCCCAGGCGCAGGTGCTGCACACGGACGCCCTGGGCCAGGAGTATCCGGCCGCGCAGGCCTACGCGGATCGCGCGAGCGGCGTGCTGGCCGTCCCCCTGAGCGGCAACCGCCACGACTACGTGCTGTGGTTCCGCCCGGAGCAGCTTCAGACCGTCACGTGGGCCGGTGACCCGAACAAGCCCGTGCAGGTCGACGAGTCCGGCCTGGGCCGCCTGACTCCCCGGCAGTCCTTCGCGGCGTGGCAGGAGACCGTGCGGGGCCGCTCGGCCCCGTGGCAGGGTGCGGAACTGCAGGCCGCGCAGGCGCTGCGCCGCGCCATCACGTCGGTCACCCTGCGCCGTGCCGAGGAAACCCACGAGCTGAACGTGGAATTGCAACGCTCGAACGCCGAGCTGGACGCCTTCGCGTACATCGCCAGCCACGACCTCAAGGAACCGCTGCGGGGCCTGCACAACTACTCGGTGTTCCTGCTCGACACCTACGGCCAGCAGCTCGACGAGGACGGCGTCGCGAAACTCAGGACGCTGGTGCGCCTCACGCAGCGCATGGACGACCTGCTCGACTCGCTGCTGCTGTACTCCCGCGTGGGCCGCGTGGACCTGCACTTCCAGCCCACCCCCCTGGACACGCTGGTACGGGAGGCGCTCGACACGCTCAGTCCCCGGCTGCATGAGACCGGCGCGGCCGTCACGGTGCACGACCTGCCCACCGTGAAGGTCGACCGGGTGCGCGTGGCCGAGATCTACCAGAACCTCATCGCCAACGCCCTCAAATACACGACCCGCGCGCACCCGCAGATCGAGATCGGGATGCTGGCCCCCGCAGACCGGGCCGCTCATCGGGTGCCGCCCGAGGTTCGGCCCGACGCCCGGATTCTGTACGTGAAGGACGACGGCATCGGCATCCGCGAGCAGCATTACGAGAACATCTTCCGTATTTTCAAGCGGTTGCATGCCCGCGAGCAGTTCGGGGGCGGCACCGGGGCCGGACTGACCATCGTGCGCAAGATCGTCGAGCGGCACGGTGGGCAGGTCTGGGTAGAGAGCGAGTTCGGGCAGGGCAGCACCTTCCTGTTCACGTTGGAGGCCTGACATGAACCTGCTGCGCCCCCTGCTGGTCATCGAGGACAGCGACGAGGATTTCGAGGCCGTGCGCTGGGCCATGCAGCGCCTGGGCCGCACCGTGCTCCTGGAACGCTGCATCGACGGCGACAGCGCCCTGATCCGTCTGCATGACGCCGCCCTGCCGTATCCGGGTCTGATCCTGCTCGACCTGAACCTGCCCGGCACGGACGGCCGCGAGGTGCTGGTACACCTGAAACGCGATCCGATCCTGCACGTCCTGCCGGTGCTGGTCATGTCCACCTCGGTCAGTGAACGCGACGTGCGCGCGTGCTACGACGCCGGCGCCAACGGCTACCTGGTCAAGCCCGTGAACTTCGAGCAGTTCACCCACCAGATCCGCGTGATGTGCGACTTCTGGCTCGATACCGCCCAGTTGCCGATGCCGGCGGCCCCGGAGCAGGCCTGACCATGTCGCGACCCGAGCCCCTGCGCGTGCTGATCGTGGACGACAGCCCGGAAGACACCGAGATCTTCTGCCGCTACCTCACCCGCTGGCCCGAGCAGCCGGTCGAACTGCACACCGCCCTGCTGGGCGAGGACGCCGTGGACATCCTGCGCGCCACGCCGCCGGACCTGCTGCTGCTCGACTACTCGCTGCCCGACATGACCGGCCTGGAATTCCTGACCGTGGCCCACCCGGACTGCGCGGTGATCATGCTGACCGGCCTGGGCGACGAGCGGGTGGCGGTCAGCGCCATGCGGGCCGGCGCGCAGGACTACCTCGTCAAGGGCCAGCTGAAGGCCGAGGACCTGTGGCGCGCGGCTGCGAACGCCGTCGAGCGCCGCAGTCTGGAACGCGACCTGCGCCGCGAGCAGCAGCGGTCACAGGCGATCCTGGACAGCGTCACGGACGGGGTGCTGTCGCTGGATCGCGACCTGAACGTGAGCTACCTGAACCCGGCAGCCGAGCAGCTGCTGGACGTCCGTGCTGCCAGCATCCTGCGCCAGCCGCTGGAGCGGGCCCTGCCGTGGGTCGCCGGTACGGCCCTGCTCCCCTCGCTCCAGGAGGCCCAGCGGGATCAGCGTACGGTGGCGCAGGAGATCCACGACCCCGGCAGTGGCCGCTCGCTGGAACTGCGCGTGTACCCGGCCGGCGACGGTCTCTCGGTCTACGTGGCCGACATCACCCTGCGCGTGCAGATCCAGAACCGCGACCGCCACGCCACCAACCGGCTGAGGCAGCTGTACAGCGCGTCCCTGGCCATGAACACCGTGCTGCTTCAGGCCGACGTCCAGCAGCTGATCGTGGATCAGGCCCGGCAGGTGCTGGGCGCCCACGCGGCCGCCCTGGCCCTCTACGTGCATCCGGGCGAGGATCTGCAACTGGATCTGGTGGCGACGGCCGGCCCGACCCTGGACCTGCCGGCCCCGCCCGCCCGCCTGCCGCTGGACGCCGCCCACCCCCTGGCCCACGTGGCCCGTGACGTCGAGGCGGACCGGTCGGACGTCGCCCCCCTGGCGCCCGGCGACCATCCGGGCACCTGGACGGTGCTGCCGGTCATGCAGGGAGGGCGTCCCCTGGGTGTGCTGGGCGTGCTGGACGCCCCCCTCGCCTCCGCGGACGACCGCACGCTGCTGCTCACCTACGCGGAACTGTGCGCCCAGGCGCTCGACCGCGCCACCCTGGTCGAAGCCGAACGGCAGCACCGCCTGACGCTGGAACGCCGGGTGCAGGAACGCACCGCCGCGCTGGAACGCAGCAACCGGGAACTGGAGCAGTTCGCGTACGTCGCCAGCCACGACCTCAAGGAACCCCTGCGCACCGTCAGCTCCTTCGCGCAGCTCCTGCAGGGCCGGCACGGGAACCAGCTCGACGAGCGGGGCCAGCGCTACGTGACCATCGTGATCGAGGGCGCGCAGCGCATGTTCACCCTGATCGAGGACGTGCTCGCCATGGCCCGCGTGAGTCACGCCGCCAGCCCCCGCACCGTGAACCTGGATGCCCTGCTGGACGACGTGATCTCCAGCCTGGAGTCACTGACCCGGGAGACCGGCGCGCAGATCACCGTGTCGTCCCTGCCCAGCGTGCTGGGCGACCCCACACAGTTCGTGCAGCTGTTCCAGAACCTGATCGGAAACGCCCTGAAGTTCCGGCAGTCCGGCGTCCCGCCCCGCGTGCAGGTGAGCGCGCAGGCCAACCCCGACGGGTGGCAGTTCACGGTCGCGGACAACGGGATCGGCATGGAATCCCAGTACCTCAAGCAGGTGTTCACCATCTTCCAGCGCCTGCACAGCCGACAGGCCTACCCCGGAAACGGCATCGGCCTGTCGGTGTGCCAGAAGATCGTGGAGAGCCATGGGGGCCGCATCTGGCTGGATTCCACGCCCGGCGAGGGCACGTCGATTCACTTCACGCTGCCAGACCGGCCGGTCATCCCGGCCTGAGTCCGGCCGCCTTCGTCAGCGGCCCGTGACGCCGAGGGCCGCGTTCAGGTCATCCCGGAAGGTGTGCGCGGCGTGAACGCTGGCCTGCACGTCCAGCCCGTTCGCATACTGCACGCCCCGGCTCGCGCTGGCGAGCGCCCCCACTCCGCCCGGCCCGAAGGCCCCGGCCAGGTCTGCGGCCACGCCACCCTGCGCCCCCAGGCCCGGCAGCAGCAGCAGCGCGCGCGGCATCAGCGCCCGGAAGAGCGTGAGATCCTGCGGGTGGGTGGCGCCCACCACCGCGCCCACGCTGGCGTACTCGCCCTGCGGTTCCTGGGCGCACAGCCGGGCGACCTCGACCGCCACCCGCTCGCTGACCCCGCTGCCCTGTAGGTCGCCCTGGCCGGGATTGCTGGTCTTCACGAGCACGAACACCGCGCCGCCGTGCGCCCGCGCGGTCTCCACGAAGGGCGTCATGGTCTCGAAGCCCAGGAAGGGACTGATGGTCAGGGCCGCACCGGCGTGCCGGCCGGTCAGCCAGCCCTGCGCGTAGGCCAGGGCGGTGCTGCCGATATCGCCGCGCTTGCCGTCCAGCAGGACGGGCAGCCCCAGCGTCCGGGCCGCCGCGCAGACGTCCTCCAGGATCTTCAGGCCCTGCAGGCCCAGCGCCTCGTAGAAGGCCAGCTGCGGTTTCACACACGCGGCGTAGGGAGCGGTGGCCTCCAGCACATCCAGGGTATGGTCTCGCAGCTGATCGGAGTCGCGGTAGGCGTCCAGGCGAGGGTCGAGGCCCACGCACAGGCGCGTGCCGAGGCGGCGGGTGCGGTCCGTGACTGCATACGCGAACGTCATCGGGCCGAGGCTAACACGTCACGGGCGGCGCTCACGAGGGCCGCGTTGCCCGGTGCGGACGAGCCGTCCGGGAGGTGCAGCGTGTCTTCCAGGCCGATCCGCGTGAAGAGGCCCCGGCGGGCGGCCAGCTGCACCAGCGGCCACGCGCTGCGATCCAGGCCGTGCAGAAGCACCAGAATACCAGGCACGACCCCCTCCAGGCCGCGCAGGAGGTCGTCGGCCAGCGGGAGGGCCATCTCCTCCGGCTGATCCGGGAGTTCCACCAGCACCCGCAGTACCTGCGTCCGCGGCGGCCAGTCACGGAACACTGCGAGCGCCGCCGGCGTCCACAGACCCGCCTCGACCCCGATCCCGGCGTCCAGCAGCACTCCGGCCAGCGCCAGCGCGTGCGGCTCGTGCAGGTTCACAGAGACGAAGTCCGGGCGCTCCACCGGCCCCAGAGCCGCGTAGTCGCGGGCCGCGGCCAGCTGCGCTGCCACATCCGGCAACATCCAGTACCCGCTCGAGATGCCGACCGGCACGCCAGGGCACGCGGCACGCACGGCGCGCAGGGCCGCCGCGACATCGGCCACCGCGAGGCTTTCCTGTCCGTCCGGGCCACGGGGGTGCAGGTGCAGGGCTTCGGCGCCCGCCCTGACCGAGGCAGCCGACTCGCGCGCCAGGGCGTCCGGCGTGACGGGAACCACCGGCCACCGCAAGGCGTTCCGGGGGCCGTTCAGGCAGGCCTTGAGCATGGCCCGATGCTACGCCCGCACTGCTACGCTGCGCGCATGACCTTCTCGATCGTGGCGCGCGACCCGCTCACCGGCGACCTGGGAGTGGCCGTCGCCAGCAAGTTCCTGGCCGTGGGGGCGCTGGTGCCGTGGGTGCGGGCCGGGGTGGGGGCGGTCGCCACCCAGAGTTACGTGAACCCCACCTTCGGCCCGGAGGGGCTGGCCCGTCTCCACGCGGGCCACGCTGCTTCCGAGGTCGGCGCGCAGTTCCAGCGCGAGGACGGGGGCATCGCGCAGCGGCAGTTCGGGATCGTGGACGCGCAGGGGCGCAGCGTCACCTTCACCGGCCCGTCATGCCACGCCTGGGCGGGGGGCGTGGCACTGCCAGACATCGCCATCCAGGGCAACATCCTGACCGGGCCGGAGGTCGTGGATGCCATGCTCGACGCGTGGCACGCGGGCCATCAGCTGGCGCTGCCCGCACGGCTGCTGTGGGTGCTGCGGGCCGGTGACGACGCGGGCGGCGACCGGCGGGGCCGGCAGTCCGCCGCGCTGCTGTGTGCCGGGCCGGGACGCGGCTACGGCGGCCTCAGCGACGACTGGGTGAACCTCCGCGCCGACGACCACCCGAACCCCTGCCAGGAACTCGTCCGGCTGTTGGACGTCCACGACCTGCTGTTCGGCCGTCCGCGGGACACCCGCCCGCTGGACGCCTCCGAACTGGGCTGGCTGCGCGCCCGCCTGATCCGCCAGGGCTACGCGGCCCAGCTTCCGGACGGCCCCTGGGACGACGCCACCGAACGGGCCGCCTGGGCGCTGTACGGCACGGAGAACCTGGAGGAACGCTGGGTGCCCGGAGGGAAGATCGATCCCGTCGCCCTGGCCTACCTGCAGGGCCAGGACTGAGCGGGACGACCGGGACAGCGCGGAAATCGGCGCGCAGCCGCTAGACTGCGGGCATGCGGCTTTCCGCGACGGACGTGTACGCCTTCCAGGCGCTCGGCTTCCTGGGCTCCCAGGACCTCGGCCGCTGGATTTCCAGCGATGAGATCAGTGAATCCACCGGCGTGCACCGCCCATACCTGGTGCGCATTCTGGCCGCCCTGACGGCCAAGGGCGTCGTAAAGAGCAAGAAAGGCATCGGCGGCGGCTACGCCCTGGCGCGCAAGCCCCACCTGATCAGCCTGTGTGAGGTCGTCCGCTCGATCGACGGGCCGGTGGCGCCGCTCTCGTGCATCAGCCTGAACTGGCATGACGCCTGCGAGGAGGAGGATCGCTGCCACGCCCGCGCCACCGTCTACACCCGCATGCGCGACGCCATGCTCGGCGTGTTGCAGGAATTCAGCGTGCAGGATCTGGTGACCGACGCGAAGCAGGGAGTGTCATACGGTCACTGCCTGACTCACCTGCTCAAACCCAACGCCTGACGGCCGGATCTCACTTCAGGTAGGGCTGGAAGCGGGCCAGGTCGCCCGTGTCGGGATCCGCTGAGGATCGCACGACGCGGTTCCCGCCGAACACCAGCAGCAGCCGCGAACCTGCCGCGCCCGAGGCGTTCAGGGTGCCCTGCTGCGCGCGGTACGGGCCGGTCAGAACCGCCTGCATGGTCGCCGGATCGAAGACCAGCGTGCTGCCCGCCAGGCCTGGCGCGGCGGCCTTCACGCTGCCCGACGCGACCACGAACCCGGTCTTGACATCCACTGTGATCTGCCTGGCGCTCAGGCCCCGGAGGCGGGCGTCCGAGTACGTCACGTCCCCGGTGGCGGTGACCGTGCCCGCCGCGAGGTCGTAGCGCACCTGCGCGGCCCGGAGGGTGCCGCCCTGTCTGGTGGTGAGGGTCGCCCCGGTCGCGATCAGGTACGCGCCGGGCTTGAACTGCATGCGCCCCGCGTCCAGCGTCAACTGCCCCCGGCTGTCGGTGGCCTTTCCGCCCTGCGGCAGTTCGGTCAGGCCCGTTTCGAGGTTCAGGGACTGGGGGCCGCGCGGCGTAATGGTCAGGCCGCCGAAACTGACGGCGCACGCGGCCCCCAGGAACAGCGCGGCCACGGCGGCGGCACGGATGGACGAAAGCACTCTCATGAGGTCACCGTAGCGCCCGCACCGGAGCGCCCTGTGAGGACGTCGGTCAGACCCGGTTCAGACAGGCGGCGCCGATGCCCTCATGCCCTCCCATCCGCAGATCACGCCGGGCAGGTACACTCCGCGCAGTGAACGGCTTTTCCCTCCCCCGCACCAAAGGGGCGTCCGGACGACTTCCACGCCCCAGGCTCCTGCCGGCCCTGCTGCTCACCGCGCTGTGCACGCTGCCCCACGCCGCCCACGCCGCCCCGCGCATCGGCACCCACGACACCTACACCCGGCTGGTCTTCGACCTCCCCAAGACCAGTGCCCTCGATGTCAACGTCACCGCCCAGAGCATCACCGTGAAACTGGGCGTCAAGCTCAAGTCCGAACAGGGCGCGCTCAAATCCCCTGGCGTCACCGCGTATGCCGTCTCTGGAGGCACAGTCACCGTGACCCTCGCCAGCGGGTACGGACACGCCAAGGCCAGCGTGCTCCCCGCCCCGGCCGGCCAGGGCGCGCGGCTCGTAATCGACGTGCTCAAGGGCGCGACCGTGGGTTCCGTGCCGGTCACTCCGCCCCGCACGCCGAGCGCCGTGACCCGCCCCGCCAGCACGTCCTCGCTGCGCCGCCCCAGGGTGGTGCTGGATGCCGGGCACGGCGGCATCGACCCCGGCATGTCCAGCGCATGGGTCGTGGAGAAGGACGTGACCCTGGACGTCGCCCTGCGCACCCGCGCCGAACTCGTGCGGCACGGGGTGGATGTCACTATGGTGCGTTCCACCGACACGCAGCTCAGCACCGTCAAGCGCACGGATCTCGACGCCCGCTCGCGCCTCGCCACCTCCGGCACCGTGAGTGCGTACGTCAGCATTCACGTGAACTCCGGCGGGGCGGCCGCGCAGGGCATCGAAACGTACTACTTCGGACAGCCGCTGGGAGGCAGCAACCGCAGCCTGGCCGTCGAGGAAAACGGTGGCGGCAGCACCGGCGAGGAACTCACCCGGCAGGCGGCCAGCAGTGCCCAAAGCGCCCTGGGCGACATCCTCTCGCAGGCGAAACTGTCGTTCAGCCGCGACCTGGCCCGCCGCGTGCAGATCAGCCTGGTGGCCGCCACCGGCGCCGTGAACCGGGGCGTGCTCACCGACGCCTTCTATGTGATCAAGAACCCCACCACGCCCGCCGTGCTGGTCGAGGTCGGCTACGGCTCCAACCCCAGCGAGGGGCAGAAACTGGCCACCGCCGCCTACCGCGACCGCCTCGCGCAGGGGCTCGCCCGGGCCATCCTGGACTTCCTGCACACCGACTGACGGGGAGCACACCCGTCTCCAGCCGGGGGACACGTTGAGGCCGATGTGCGGGGGGATCGCACGGCCCGGCGGCAGCGCACCCCGGTCCACGCTCAGCACCCTGACCAGCCCCGTTCACCCACGGGCCACCTTCGATGTCAGACTGGGCACGACCCATGACCCTGCCCCCGTCCCAAGACCCCGGCCTCGCTGCCACCGACCTGCAGGCCATCCTCGACAGCAGTTCGGACTGCATCAAGGTGCTCGACCTGGACGCCCACCTGCTGTCCATGAACGCCGGTGGGATGGCCGTCATGGAGATCGAGGATTTCAGCGTCTGCGAGCACGCGCTGTGGCCCACCTTCTGGGAGGGCGTCGCCCGCGAACAGGTGGAGCACGCGCTGGAGGCCGCCCGTGCCGGGCACACCACGACCTTCGAGGGCCCGGCGCAGACCTTTGCCGGGACGCCGAAGTGGTGGGAGGTGCGGGTCTCTCCGCTGCGCGATCCGGACGGCGGGATCACCCGCCTGCTGGCCATCTCACGGGACATCACCGCGCGCAAGGTGGCCGAACAGCAGTTGCAGGAGATCCAGCAGCTGCTGAGTGACCGGGCCCAGACGCTCGAAGTGCGGGTCAGTCAACAGGAACGGGCGCTGGACGCTTTCGTGCGCTTCACGACCCAGGTGGCCAGCATCACGGACCTCGAGGAACTCGCCATGGCCGCCGGCGACATCATCAAGGACGCCGTGGGGGGAGCCACCAGCGGCCTGTACCTGATTCGTGGACAGACCGCGTTCCCGCTGGCGTTCTCCCGGAACACCCCGCCTGCCGTCCGGGTCGCCCGGCAGACGGGGGTGCCGCTCAGCATGCCCCTGGCGGCGGAGGCTGTGCAGGCGCGCCGGACGGTCTTCGCTCAGGGTGAGGACGGCCGGGTGCAGTCGGTGGGGTATGCCAGTGCCCTGAGCATCACGCCGTATTTCAGCGGTCAGCGACCGTACGCCCTGTTCGCGGCCGGAACGGGCCGGCCCGAGTGGACGGCCCAGGAACAGGCGATCATCGAATCGGTCGGGCGCGGCCTGGGCCTGGCCCTGGAGCGGGCCGAGCAGACCCGGCAACTCCAGGAGCGCACCGCCAGCCTGGACGCCTTCGTGGCCTTCACGGAAGCGGCGGGGGTCGCCGTGGACGGCCTGGTGCTGGCCCGACAGGCGGAACTGGTGCTCCGCGCCACCCTGGATCAGGTCAGCGTGGCGGTGTATGAACTCGAAGACGGCCTGTGGAAAGCCCGGATCTGGTCCGGAGACATCCAGCCGGAGGTGATCGCCGCCATCCAGCAGGGCATTCCTCAGGATGCCCCGAACTTCGCCGAGGCGGCGCAGTCCGGCACCGGGGTCTTCGTGGACGGCTGGAAGGCCGAGGATGACCTCGCACCGAGCGCCTCGAACTATGGAGCGGTGGCCATCATCCCCACACAGGGGGGGCCGACGCCACAACTGTTCACCGTGGGCACCCTGGCAGCCCGTGCCTGGACGCCCCGCGAGCAGGCCATCATCCGGGCCGTCGGCGGCGCCCTGACCCTGGCCCTGAAACGCACCGAGCTGGCCCGGCAACTCCTCCTCCAGCGCGACGCCCTGGATCGCCGCACCCAGGAACTGATGGCGGCCAACGAAGAACTCGAGGCCTTCACCTACTCCGCCTCACACGACCTGCGCACTCCGGTGCGGCATGTCATGGGATTCGCGGATCTGGCACGGCGCGCCCTGGATCAGCAGCAGCCCGAGAAGGTCGTACGCAGCCTGGGCATCATCCAGCAGGGAGCCGCGCGCATGGAGCAGCTCATCGACGGCATGCTGATGCTGTCCCGTGCCGGCCGGCAGGACTACCACCCCCGGATGGTCGCTCTGGAACCGCTGCTCACGCAGGCCCAGCGGGACGCCGAGCTGGACTTCCCGGCGCAGACCATCGAGGTGACCCTGCCCACGCCGGTCATGGTGTGGGGCGACGCGACCCTGCTCCAGCAGGTGATGACCAACCTGATCAACAACGCGGTGAAGTACTCCAGCGGGCGGGACGTCTCGGAGGTCACGGTGCACGTCAGCGACACCGACGCGGAATGGGTGATCACCGTTCAGGACAATGGCGTGGGATTCGATCCGCGCTACGCCGGGAAGCTCTTCGGGATCTTCCAGCGGCTGCACACCCACGACGCCTTTCCGGGCATCGGGGTGGGACTGGCGACCGTACGGCGGATCGTGCTCAAGCACGGCGGCCGGGTCTTCGCCGACAGCGTGGATGGCCAGGGAGCCACGTTCGGCGTGGCCCTGCCCAAACCGCCGGAAGCGTGACGAACTCGGGACACTGAACGTCCGGCGGCTGTGGTGCAAAAAATACCCCGTCTGGGACGGGGTCTATCTGGTGGATCGTGTAGGAATCGAACCTACAACCCGCTGATTAAGAGTCAGCTGCTCTGCCAATTGAGCTAACGATCCGGTCTGCTGGGGCGCCGGCGGTGACCGGGCGGAGTGGAGTATAGGCAGGGCCCGGCGGCACTGTCAAGCGCGGGCCCTCCCAGCGGTCGTCAGTCGGGCAGGGCGGCGTTCAGCGCGGCGGCGGCCACGCCCAGGCCCAGTCCGTACGCGAGGTGAGCGCCCAGCCGGTTGGCATGCGTGCGGAGCTCGGCGCCGCGAGGGCCGTCCTGGAGGCCCAGCAGGGGGGTGATGGTTTCATCCAGCACCAGCCACAGCCCAGTGCCGAACAGCAGGCCGGTCAGCGGCCCCTGCCGGCGTGCGGCGAGCGCGCCATAGGCGGCGCCGCCTACAACTCCGGTGCCCCAGTGCACGGCCTCGCTTAGCGCGGTGCGGGTGCCCTTCTGCGGCATCTGGTGGTTGATGAGCTGGTAGAGGTGGCGGCCGAGGGCGGCGGTGGAACTCTCGCCGGGCACATGCTCCTGACCCAGTGGGCTGATCACATCCTGGTCGGGCTTGGGCGGTGCGGATGCTTCCTGCCCGCCCGTGATCAGTGGAGCGATGCGGGTCGACCACTGGCCCATCAGGAGGGTGCCGGCGGTTCCGGCCAGCAGGCCGATCACAGCGTCGCGGTAGGCGGGCGAGGACACGGGCTCGGGGTGCAGCAGGGCGCGGGCAGCGGACAGCAGGGAGGGCATACCTCACCCTAGGCCAGGGCACGGCGGAACAGCATTACGAGTCGCTTGACCTGCGGCTCAGCTCGGCGCGTACCGTGCCCGCCAGATACAGGCTCCCCGCGACCAGCAACGTGCCTCCCGCCGGGGTGAGGGCCAGCGCACGGGCCAGGGCGGCCCTGGGTTCAGGCACGGCCTCGCCACCGAACGTGGCCGCCAGATCGGCGGGCGGGGTAGCCAGATCGCCGGGCGACGTGTAGACGCGCACGGGCGCCAGGGTCAGCAGGGGGGCCAGGGTCGCGGCCGTGTCCTTGCGGGCCAGGTTTCCGAACAGCAGCACGTCCGCGCGGGGCACGGCGGCGGCCAGGGCGCGGGTGGCGTGTGGGTTGTGCGCGCCGTCCACCAGCACGGTGCGGCCGCTCACCGTGAAGCGTTCCAGTCGGGCGGGGTGGGTGGCCAACAGCGCGCCATCTACCCCGCCCGCGTACCCCAGCGTCCGGAGGGTCGCCACGGCCAGCGCGGCATTCTGGAGCTGGTGCGGCCCAACCAGGGCGGGCGGCCGGGGCAAGCTGAAGAGTTCCGGATGCGTGTCAGGGGTGAACAGGGGAGCCCCGGCCGCCGTGGCGACGTCGCGGATGACCTCCAGCGCGCGGCCCGTGGCGGTGGTCAGCAGGGGGACGCCCGCGCGCGCTGCTCCAGCCTTGTCCCGTGCGATGGCTTCCACCGTGGTTCCCAGCACCCCCATGTGATCCAGATCCACGTTCGTGATTGCCACGGCCGCCACGTTCGTCAGGGCCTGCGTGGCGTCGCTCAGGCCACCCACGCCCGCCTCCATCACCGCGATCTCGACCCGGTTCTCCGCGAAGGCCGAGCAGGCCAGGGCCAGCGTGAGGTCGAAGAACGCCGCGTCCGGCACGTGTGCCTGCGCCCAGGTGATGAAGGCCGCCGTCCGGGAGGCGTCCAGATTCACGCCCTGGAGGCGGATGCGCTCCTCGTACTCGTGCAGGTGCGGGCTGGTGAAGCGTCCGGTACGCAGGCCGGCGGCGATCAGTCCGGCCTCCAGCATGGCGCAGGTGCTGCCCTTGCCGTTCGTGCCGATCACGCGGACACTCCGGAACGCCGCGTCTGGCCGACCGAGCGTGTCGAGCAGCGCCCGCGCGCCTGCCGGCCCCCGCTCCCGCCCGGAGCGCGTGCGGGCATACAGCCAGCCGTAATCGGGAGAAGAGGAGGGTACGGGCGCGTCCGTCACGCGCCAACGCTAGCGCGTCCAGAGGGGCCTGGGATGACCTGCGGCCGGGCCGGGTAGCATGCAGCCCGTGACGACCGACGCCTCCACCGGTTCCGCCTCGCCCCGTGTGGGCGTGGTGATGGGCAGCCGCAGCGACTTCGAGACCATGCAGGGCGCCCTTGACCTCCTGCGCGACCTGGGTATCGCCTACGAGGTGAGGGTGCTGTCCGCCCACCGTACGCCGGGCCTGCTCGCCACCTACGGCGCGCGGGCCGAGCGGCTGAACTTCGCGTGCCTCATCGCAGGAGCGGGGGGCGCGGCGCACCTGCCGGGCATGCTGGCGGCGTTCACGCGTGTGCCAGTGCTGGGCGTGCCGGTGCAGTCCCGCGCCCTGAGCGGCCAGGACAGCCTGCTGAGCATCGTGCAGATGCCCGCCGGGATTCCGGTGGCCACCTTCGCCATCGGTGTGGCCGGTGCGAAGAACGCTGCCCTGTTCGCCGCCGCTATCCTCGCCACCACCGATTCCAGCGTCCGAGCGGCCCTTGACACCTTCCGGCAGCGCCAAACACAGGCCGTGCTGGACGAGCCCCACTTCGACGGCCACCCGCAGGCGGGGACCGAATGACCCCCTCCAGTCCCGGTTTCCTGCCCTCAGCGCACCTCGGCATCCTGGGGGGCGGGCAGCTCGCGCAGATGCTCGCGCTGGCCGCCCAGCCGCTGGGCGTGCGTGTGACCGTGCTGGAACCCGACGCCCAGGCCCCGGCCCGGCTGTGTGCCGACCATCTCCACGCGCCGTACACGGACGCCGCCGGTCTAGACACCCTGGCCACCTGCGACGCCGTGACGCTGGAGTTCGAGAACGTGCCCGTGGCGGCCCTGGACGCCCTGCGTGGCCGCGTCCCGGTCCGTCCGGGCGCGTCTCTCCTGGCCCGCAGCAAGCACCGTGCCCGCGAGAAAGAAGCCCTGCGTGCGGCCGGAGCGCAGACGGCGCCCTTCGTGACCATCGAGCAGGAGACCGACCTGGACGGCGCGCTGGAACGCGTGGGCGGCCTGGGCATTCTGAAGACCAGTGAACTCGGGTACGACGGCAAGGGCCAGGCCCGCGTGACCTCGGACGCCGAACTGCGGGAGGCGTGGCGGGCCATGACGTCCGTGCCCTGCGTGCTGGAGGGTCTGGTGGCCTTCGAGCGGGAGGTCAGCCTGGGGGTGGCCCGCACGCCCGGCGGCCAAGTGGCGTTCGGGCCGCTGGTAGAGAACGTGCACAGAGGCGGCATCCTGCGCACCAGCGTCTTTCCGGCGGACGTGCCGGCCGGAGTGGAGCGCGCGGCCCGCGAGCAGGCCCGCGCCGTGGCCGATGCCTGGGCGCTGGAGGGCCTGATGACGCTGGAGTTCTTCCAGCTTCCCGGCGGTACGCTGCTGGTGAACGAGGTCGCGCCGCGCGTCCACAACAGCGGGCACCTCACGCAGGACGGCGGCGGGGTCAGTCAGTTCGAGGCGCAGGTGCGCGCCGTGCTGGCCTGGCCGCTGACCGACTGGCGGCCCCTGCACCCCAGCGCGATGGTGAACGTGGTCGGCGTGGCCGGGCCGGACGGGAGCGCGCTGGAGCCCGACTGGTCGGGCATCGATGCGCTGGAGGGGACCCGCGTCCACCTGTACCACAAGGCGTGGCGGGCGGGGCGCAAGCTCGGGCATGTCAACCTCGTCGCGCCGGAGATGGCCACGCTGCGCGCCCGGCTCGCGCAGCTTGAGGCGCTGATTCCCTGATCGGGGCGGGTGGTGCCCCCGGAGCGTCAACGCCGCCGCAAGTGCCCGTAAGGAGCGGCCCAACCTGCGCTCACGGCCCAGCAGGCGCGCGCCCCTAGCCTGAACGGGTGAAGCGTCTCCTGCTGTCCCTCCTGACCTGCTCGCTGGTGAGCGCCGCGCATGGCCAGGCTCCCTTCAAACTCATCCTGACGGCCAGCGAACACAAGATCCAGAAGGGCGAGGTCACCACTGCGACCATCGTCAAATCGTGGGTGCTGCCCGCAGCGGGGATCAGGGTTAGCCGGAAGTTCGGCAAGGTCAGTTCCACCCTGACGCCCGTGCTGGCGCAGATCGCGAAGGCTGTCAATGCCCGTAGGCCCCTTCCCGCCACCTTCAGGAACGTCGGCGGGGCGTGGGTCGCCACCGAACAGACCGGCTGGATCTTCGACCGGGACGGCACCAAGGCGAACCTCTTGAAGGCCCTCGCAGGGGGCAGGGGCAGCGCGCCGGTCGCGTACAAGCGCGTCGAGCCCCGGCGCCGCGTGACCGTGCTCGCGCAGCGCGGCGTGCGGTGGCACGTCTCGACTGGAACCAGCTCCTACCGGGGCAGTCCGGACTTCCGCGTGAAGAACGTCCTGGTCGGTGCGGGCAAGCTCGACAACTTCTTCATCGCGCCCGGCCACGAGTTCAACTTCAACCGGGAGGTCGGGCAGATCGACGCCAGCACCGGCTTCGTGAAGGGCTTTGTGATCAGCGGCGGCACGCTCGCGAAAGAGGACGGCGGCGGCATCTGCCAGGTCAGCACGACCATCTTCCGGGCGCTGTACGGCGCGGGCCTGCCCATCGTGGAGCGCCACGAGCACAGCCACCGCGTGGAGTACTACGACCCCGTGGGCTTCGAGGCGACCGTGTACGCCCCGTACAAGAACCTGCGCATGAAGAACGACACCGGCCAGTACCTGTTCGTTCAGGCCGCGTGGGATACCAGGGCCCGGACCCTGCGCTTCGACGTGTTCGGCGCGAATACCGGCCGCAAGGTGAGTGTCGGTCGGCCGGTCGTCACGGCCTTCGAGGCGCCTGCCCGCCCCACTTACACGCCGGACGTCCGCGTGGCCACCGGGGGCCGCCGCCTGCTCGACACGCCCATGCAGGGTATGACCAGCGTCATCACCCGCACCATCAGGATGGGGGGGAAAGTCGTGGGCACCGACACGCTGAAAAGCACGTACAACCCGTGGGGAGCGGTGTACGGCGTGCCCCCTGGAGACCGTCGCCTGAACTGAGGGCGCCGACGCTCCTCGTCTGGGCCAGGTGGCGGATGTGGCCCACATGCTGGAACGACATCATGCGGCCATGAGCGTTCCGGACTCCGCCTTCCAGTCCCGCGCGGTGCGCGCCCTGACCCTCCTGCATGAGGACGCCCTCCGGGATTTTCTGCCGGTGTGGAGGGCGGCGAGGGAGGCCAACGTCGCCCTGCCGGAGACGACCGACGAACCGTACCGTTCGCTGGAGCATCTGCTGGTGCATGTCCTGGAGTGTGCCGGGTGGTACCTCACCAGCCTGGCCGAGCACCTGACGCTGCCTAGGCCTGCGCTTCCACCCCTGCCGGAGCCCGCTCAGGCCGCCGGAAACGCAGAAATGTATGTCGACGCCCTCCTGCCTGTCTGGCGGCGCACGCTTCAGTCCGTGCGGAACGCCGATCTGGAACCCGAGGTGACCCTTCCGGGCCTGCCCTCCTGGCTGGGTGCCCTGCTGGAACACGCGGCCATGCACCCCCAGCGGCACGCCTTCCAGCTGCGCGAGCTGATCCGCGCTCAGGCCCCACCACACCCCAGGCCCGCGCCCCACCTGCCCACGGAGTTCCGTACCGCGCGCCTGCTGCTGCGCGCTCCCCGACCGGACGACGCGCAGGCGCAGGTGGACGCCGTGAACGCCAGCCTGCCGGAACTGCGCCGCTGGATGGTCTGGGCGCAGGAACCGCAGACGCTGGAGGGTGCGCGGGAGAACCTCGCGCAGGCGGCTGAGGCGTACGCGCGGCGTGAGAATCTGCGGCTGCTGGTGTGGAACGCCGCCGGCACGGAACTGCTGGGTTCCACCGGCTACCACTCGCTGGACTGGCGCGTGCCCAAAGGGGAGATCGGGTACTGGATCGCCACGGCGCACACTGGGCACGGCTACGCCCAGGAGGTCGCGGAATTCCTGACCAACTATGCCCTGACCGACCTGGGCTTCCGGCGCGTCGAGATCCGCTGCGACGCACGGAACGCGCGCAGCGCCCGTATTCCCCGCGCGCTCGACTACACCCTGGATGCCCGCCTCGTGAACGACGACGTGGCTGCCGACGAGCCCGCACGTCTGCGCGACACGCTGATCTTCAGCCGGACACGCTGAGCCCCAGCGAGCCGCATGTCCCGGCCTTCAGGGAATGAGGCGCGTTCCCGCTTCGCCGCGGGCGGCGGCGGCGAGCACGCCCGCCGTCATGCCGCTGGCGATGGTGGCAAACGGCGCTCCCCGGTCGAGCGCATCCAGCGCGGCCTGCACCTTGGGGATCATGCCGCCCGCAATCCAGCCCGCCGCGATGCCGCCCTCGGCCTCGGCGCGCGTTAGGGTGGCTGCGCGGCTGGCCGGGTCGGGGAACGCGCGGTAGACGCCGTCCACATCGGTCAGGAACACGATGCCCTCGTGCAACGCGCCCGCGACCGCGCCGGCGGCCGTGTCGGCGTTCACGTTCAGGGCGTCCCCGTCCGGCCCCACGGCAATGCACCCCAGGACCGGCGTGATCCCGGCCCCCAGCAGGGTGCGCAGCAGGTCGGCGTTCACGCCGGTCACGCGCCCCACCCGGCCCAGCTCCGGGTCGAGCACCTCGGCGCGCAGCAGGCCGCTGTCCCGGCCCATCAGTCCGACCGCCTGCCCCACGTCCTGGGACAGCTGCTTGTTCAGCTGACACAGGGCCATCTCCACGATGTCCATCGCTTCCGGCGTGGTCACGCGCAGGCCGCCCCGGAAGCCGCTGGTCACGCCACGCGCGGCGAGTTCGCGCTCGATCACCGGCCCGCCCCCGTGCACGACCACGACCGGCATCTCCGACCGCAGCGCGGCGATCTCCGAGGCGACCGCGCGCCGCAACTCAAGGCTTTTCATGGCGTTGCCACCGTACTTCACGATCATGCCGCTATGGTAGTGGCTGACCGGGTGCAGTGAGTCCTGCGTTGTAACCCGCGCCCTGGGGGATGACCATGGATGACGCCACGAAGCACATCGTCTGGCAGCAGTGCGCCGCGGCGCTGGGCATGCTGGAGCACGCGGTGCGGGCCTGTCCGGACGACCTGTGGCACGACCCGGCCGAGCCTCGATTCGCAGTGCTGGTGTGGCACTGCCTGGACGCGCTCGACCGCTACCTGGAGCGCGTGGTGACTGATTTCCCCTCGCCGGAGCCGTTCACGTCCCTCTCCGCCGCGCCCGTCCCGCTGACCCAGGTGCCCACCTACGGACGCGATGACCTGCTGCTCTACCTGGCGCATGGCCGCCGCAAGGCCGGGGCCGCGCTGGAACTGGTGGGCACGGATCATCCGCAGGCGACGCTGGCCTTCGAGCTGCTGGTGTACAACACCCGCCACATCCAGCACCACACCGGACAGCTGTATCTGATCCTGAGGCAGAGGGGTGGCTCGGTGCCGCCTTGGATCGGGAAGTAAACGGACGACGACAGGGGGCCAGGAGCGGATCATCCTGGCCCTCTGACCTGTCCTCTGGCTGGATTACGCGAACTGGGCGCGCATCATCATGATCTTCAGTTCGTGCGGGCTGGTCGCGGAGGCCATGGCGTCCTCGGCCGTCATCTTGCCCGCCGCCACCAGTTCCGCGAGGTGCTGGTCGAAGGTGTGCATGCCGCGTGATCCGCCCTCCAGCAGGGCCTGCTTGATCTCCTCGGTGCGTTCGGAGTCCTTGATGCACTCGCGCACGGTGGGCGTGCCCAGCAGGATCTCCATGCCCAGCACCCGGCCACCGCCGGCGCGGGGCAGCAGGCGCTGGCTGACGATGCCTACGATGCTCTCCGAGAGGCCCAGGCGGATCTGGTCGCGTTCGTGCGGCGCGAAGAAATCGATGATGCGGTTCACGGTCCGGACGGCGTCCTGGGTGTGCAGTGTACTGAACACCAGGTGGCCCGTCTGCGCGGCCGAGAGCGCGGCCTCGACCGTCTCCTTGTCGCGCATCTCGCCGATCAGGATGATGTCCGGGTCCTGGCGCATGCTGGCGCGCAGGCCGTTCGCGAAGCTCAGGGTATCCATGCCCAGTTCGCGCTGGCTGACCATGGCCATCTGGTCGCGGTGCAGCACCTCGATCGGGTCTTCGAGCGTCACGATGTTCACGGGCTGCGTGGCGTTGATGTGGTTCAGGATGCTGGCTAGCGTGGTGGTCTTGCCGCTGCCGGTCGGGCCGGTCACCAGCACCAGACCGCGCTCATGGTGAGCGAGCGCTTCGAAGGTGTCCTGCGGCAGGCCCAGATCCGCGAACGACGGAATGGGCTTGTCCTCGATGACGCGCATGATCAGGCCGATCGTGCCGCGCTGGTAGTAGGCGTTCACGCGGAAGCGCGCCAGGCTGGCAATGCCATACGCGAAGTCCGCCTCGCGTTTGGTTTCGAAGTGCTGCCACATGGCGGCCGTCATCATCTCGCGGGCGAAGCCCTCCACATGCTCGGGGCTCAGGCGGGCGTCGCCGTACCGCTTGATCTCGCCGTCCACCCGCCCGGCCGGGGCGCTTCCGGTCCGCAGGTGGATGTCGCTCGCGCCGTCTTTCACGATCGCCGTCAATACGCTGTTCAGGACACTCATCTTGCGCTCAGCGTAGGGAGGGTGCTCTTACAGAACTCTCTGTGGGACGGGGCTCCATCCGGCGATGCTGGCCGTGATCACGGCGTAACCGAGGAATCCGCGGGGGCCATACCCCCAGCGGCGGGCCCAGTACCCCCACCGGCGGGAGGAGATGACTTCAGGACGCGGCGCGTTCCGGCACGCTGTGGGTTTCCTGTCCACCCCGCAGCCGGCGGCTTTCCAGATCCGCGTGCTGCGTCAGGTAGCGCAGCCACGCCTTCGCGGTCAGTGGCCCCAGACTGTTGTGCTCGACGGTCACGTCGTCCTGCGGCGGGTGCCGGTGCAGGTTCCGGGTCAGCTCGACCGTCCCCGCCCGCGTGCTGGACAGCAGCCCCCGCAGTTCATCCATGCTCAGGGTGGCAGGGGGGCGGTAGGCCGGAGACTCGTCTTTCACGAATGGCCGCTCGCCCAAGGCCACCCGCAGGCGGTTCTGCCCCCAGCGTTCGATGGTGATGATGTGCGCGAGCACCTCGCGGTTGGCAGGCGTGTCCGAGGCCCGCGCGGCCCGGCCCGCGAGGTGGTTCCCGGCGCGTTCCAAGCTCTGCGCGAGGTCCGTGTACGAGCTGCGGCCGGCGGGCGCTTCCAGGACGCGCGCCACCACGAAATCCTTCACGTCGCCCTTGCGCTGCCGGGCGAGGTAGGCCGCGCCGGCCGCCACGCCGACCCCCGCGACCGTCAGGATGGTAGGCACCAAGAGTTTGCTGCGGGAGGACGTCATGCCCCACAGTACGCGCCACGCGCGTTCAGGGTTCCGAGTCGGGCGCGGGCGTTCGCACTCCGATCACCCCGCCGGGCGTCCCGATCAGCGCCACCCGCGAGTCCGCCGCGCAGGGCAGAACCGGCGTCATCATCAGCGGGTGGGCCAGCGTGAACTCCGGGAGGCCCAGCTTCAGGCCGCGCGCTGCCCAGCCGAAGCCCTTGCCGAGGCGCTGTCCGGCATCGTCCACGGCCACGCAGGCGATCACGGCTCCCTGGGCGCCCTCGGGGCGGCGGACGGCCTCGCCCACGTGCGGCATGGCCGAGAGCCGCGCGCCCGCCGGATCCGTGAGCCGCCAGTACCAGCCTTCTTTCTTCTGGTGCGGCACGTACAGGATCACGCCCGCCTGCAGGGCCAGCTTCCGCAGCGGCTGGAGGGCACGTTCCGGCCCCACGATCAGCACCCGCAGGGCCGCCACGTCCGGGTGGGTCAGCAGGGCCTGTGCGGCGGGGCGTGCGCCCTTGAAGTTCGGGTGGTGGCCGTGTGGAGGCAGCGGATAGCCGCAGGCATGGGCACGCAGCAGGGCCGTCCACACCTGCTCGCGGTACGCACCGGCCGTCACGGGAGGGTGCGGCAGGAGCGGGGGAGACGGGGCCGGCGCCACGGTCATGCCCCACCGTAGCGTGCCGCCCGGCTGGCCGGGTACAGTGACTCATCTTCGAGCGCCAAGTGGAGGTTCACGTGACGAATTCCCTGCTGCCCCGCCCCGTTCTGGTTCTGCTGACCCTGAGTACCCTGTCGGGGAGCGCCCTGGCCGACCGCACACCGGCCAACCTCAAGGCCTTCAAGACCGTGTGCGTGAATGCCGGGTACCACGAGCAGGACAAGGAGAACGACGCGATCCGCACCAAGCTGATCCAGCGGATCTACGACGCGCTCGACGCCGCCAAGATCGCGGTCGCGGACTCGCCCTGCCAGCCCAAGGGTCTGAGCAGCACCGGACAGCTGAACCTGTACTTCGATTTCACGACCACCACCGACGGCAAGACCTTCGACGGCACCCTGGAAGGCTGGCTCACCAAGGACGGCACCTACGACAGCGTCACGCTGTGGCAGGACAACATCTTCGGCTCGCTGGACGTGGGCGGAGGTGCGCTCGAAGCGGCGGACGTGCTGGATGAACTGGTGGGCGGCTTCGTGAAGGACTGGCAGGGCGTCCACTGAGACCGGGCTGGCCCCGCCGCTAGACTGCCGGCATGACGGTCATCCGAGTGGCAGTGGCAGCGTACCCGGTGGAGTTCCACCCGGACTGGGCCGCGTACGAGGCGAAAGTGGAGCGGTGGATGCAGGACGCCGCCGGCCAGGGCGCGACCCTGCTGGTCTTCCCGGAGTACGGAGCGCTGGAACTCGTCAGCCTGCTGCCGCCGGAACTGCACCACGACGTCCTGGGCATGCGGCCCGAGTTGCAGGCCCTGCTGCCCGCGTTCCTGGCGCTCCACACCCGTCTGGCCCGGCAGCACGGCGTGTGCCTCGTGGCCGCGAGTTTCCCGGTCGCGCACGCGGACGGTTTCGTGAACCGTGCGTACGTGATCGGCCCGGACGGCGCGGTCTCCTGGCAGGACAAACTGATGATGACCCGCTTCGAGGCCGAGGAATGGCACATCATGCCTGGCCACGGGGTGCGCGTGTTCGACCTGGGTGGTGTGAAGTTCGGAATCGCCATCTGCTACGACAGTGAATTCCCGCCGCTCGCCCGCACGCTCGCGGAGGCAGGCGCGGAGCTGCTGATCGTGCCCTCGTTCACCGGTTCGCGGCGCGGCTACACCCGCGTGCGGGTGGGCAGCATGGCCCGTGCCCTGGAGGGCCAGCTGTACGCCCTGCACGCTCCGCTGATCGCGGACGCCATGTGGAGCTACGCCGTCGAGGACGCGCACGGCATGGCGGCCATCTACGCGCCGTCGGACGATGGACTGCCGGAGGATGGCGTGGTCGCCCAGGGTGCGTGGAACGGAACCGGCTGGCTGGTGCACGACCTCGACCTGGGCCTCACCCGGAACGTGCGCGTGGATGGGCATGTCCTGAACTGGCGGGATCGGGTGGCCGCCCAGGAACGCCCCACCACGCCCGAGACGGTCATCCTGGCGATGCCCGACCGCGTCCGTGGCTGAGCACTCCGCGCCGGTGGGCGTGAGCGTCCGCCCCCTGACCGCTGCCGACGCTGCCGCGTACCGCGAGGTGCGTCTGGCTGCCCTACGCGCCGACCCGCCCGCCTTCCTGACCACTGCCGACGAGTTCGCGGCCAGGCCACTTGACGAGGTGGCGGCCCGCTTGCACCCCAACGCGCAGGCCGTGACCCTCGGTGCATTCGTGGACGGTACGCTGGTCGGCCTGCTGACCCTGGCGCGCGAGGAGGCCGCGATCATGGCGCACCGCGTGAACGTGTACGGCGTGTCGGTCGCGCCCGCCGCCCGTGGGCGCGGTGTGGGGGACGCGCTGGTGCGCGCCGCCATCCAGCACGCGGAAACATGGCCCGGCGTGACCATCCTCGTCCTCGCCGTCATGGACACCCAGGCGGCGGCCCGGCGGCTGTACGAACGCCACGGCTTCCGCGTGTGGGGACGGCAGCCGGACGCCGTGCGCCGGGACGGTCAGGTGCTGGCCGAGGACTGGATGTCGCGGCCTATCTGAACGGGCGGCCAGGTCCCGGCCGGGGTCATTGCGCCAAGTGGCTGAAATCGTCGGCGCGCGGAGCGGCGGGGGCGCTATCATGAACGGTGTGCGGCTCCTGCTGCTTTCTGACATTCACGCCAACCACACCGCCCTTCAGGCGGTCCTCAAGGATGCCGATTCCCGCAAGTACGATCAGGTGATCCACCTGGGCGACGCCATGGGCTATGGCCCGCACCCGCGCGAGGTGCTCGACATCCTGCGTGACCTGGACGCCGTGTGCATCATGGGCAACCACGACCAGATGCTGCTCGAGTACGCTGACGGCAAACGCGAACCCAAGGACAGTGTGGTCTCGCTGGCCCTGAAGTACCAGTTGGAACGCCTGTCCGAACGGGACGTCGCGTGGGTGCGACTGTGGCGTGACGGCGTGGACGATCCGGACGTCGGGGCGCGCTACCGGCACGGCACACCCACCAGCCTGGACGACTACACGGACTCCGTGACGGCCGCCCGCGAGGCCTTCGCGCAGTGGCACGGGCGGTTGGCCTTCGTGGGACACACGCACGTGCCCGCCGTGTACGCCACGCTGAACGCTCCGGTCGGCGAGTGGATCAAGATGCAGCCCTTTCAGGACGGCGGCAGTTATCTGGTGCCCCCCAGCACCCGCGTGATCCTCAACCCCGGCAGCGTGGGCCAGCCCCGCGACGGTAACCCCAAGGCCAGCTACGCCGTGTTCGATTCGACCCGCATGCACTACGAGGTCTTCCGCGTGTCCTACGACATCGAACGGGCACAGGAGGCCGCCCTGGAGGCCGGTCTGCCCCAGGTGCTCGCCGCCCGCCTCGCCATCGGGAAGTAGGATGTCGCTCCCCACGACCCTGCACCCGCAGGTGCTGGAACAGGCTGGGGCCTTCGGTGGCAACGCCCTGCTGCTCAGCGGCCCGGCCCGTGTGGGCAAACTCGGTGTGGCCCTGGCCATTGCTGCCGCACAGAACTGCTCCGGCCCGCGTGGCCCCGGCGGCGAGGCCTGCGGCGCATGCCCGTCGTGCCGGGCCCTGAGTGCCCGCAGTCACCCGGACGTGCTGCACGTCGAGCCGCGCGCCACGACCGCCACCGGCAAGGCCGCCCGGCGCAAGCTGATTCCCATCGGCGCGATCCTGGAAGCCCGCGATAAGGCCCACGAGTTCGAAGTGCACGTGTTCGAATTCCTGGAGGTGCGCCCCACCCACCGGCGCCGCGTGGTGATCGTGAACGGCGCGGAATACCTGGGCGCCGAGTCCGCGAACGCCCTGCTGAAACTGGTGGAGGAACCCCCGCACGGCGCGCTGTTCCTGTTCCTGGCCGAGGACGTGCGCGCGGTGCTGCCCACCATCGTGAGCCGCAGCGCCCGCCTGGGCGTGACGCCCGCCAGCGACCGCGCCCTGGAACACGCCCTGACCCGTGCCGGGCACACCCCGGAACCCGAGCTCATCGAATTCGCTGCCGGACGCGCCGGCGTGCTGGACGACCTGGAAAAGATCCGGACGGCCCTACAGGACGCCCGTGACCTTGGTGCCGCCCTGCCCGACGGCCTGCTTCCGGCCCTGGAGGCCGCCGAGGCCCTGGAAAAGCGCTTCGACCCGGCGTGGCACCCGGAGACCCTGCGCTTCACCTGGCGGCATCATCCGGCCCACCAGCGGGCCCGCGCAGACAGCGCCCTGGACGCCCTGCAAGGTGCGCTCGAGGCCTACGCCAGCCCCAGCCTCGCCTTTCAGGTCTTCGCACTCGCCTTGCGGGATGCCTTCGAACTGACGTAGGGCATGCCGCTGACGGCCGAGTAGAGCGAAGAAATCCCGTGCTGGAGTGCGTGCAAGCGGAACTGGCTGGGTGCGTCTCCGATTCGACGGAACACCCTTAGCCCTGCTGTCCACCGTACAGCTCAAGTGTCGAGTTACACGTCTTTTTCGCCCTTGATTCGACAGGTGCCGACAGCCCCTAGGGCGTGAAGAGTCTCCACTGCCCTTCGGAGACCACCTCGACACGGCCTCCCTGCACCTTGATCGCGGTCTGGTCGTCGATTCCATAGGTTGGCACGGGCACCTCGGCGGCCATTCGCTCCACTTTGGCTGAGGCACTTTCCGGGTGGTTCTTGTGATCCAGGTGCGGAAGCAGGGCAAAGTCTACCAGTCCCAGCCCCTGATCGATGACGAAGGGCTTCTCCGGATCGTCGTACGTCTCGCCGAAGACAGGGGCCGTCACCATACTGCCGGCGCTCACCCCCACGTAGACCTTCTCGCGGAGCGACGGCAGGAGGTCGGCCAGCCCGGACTCCCTCATCCAGCGGCACAGGTACCAGACGTCACCGCCGTACACCAGCAGGGCGTCCGCCTCCTCGACGGCGGCGATCCAGTACTCCTTCTTGATGCTGGGCAGGGCCGTGAGTTCCAGCACGCCCAGCGACTTCCACCCCAACTCGACCAGGGGGTTGGCGGTCGCGCCGCTAAGGAACCGGTAGGCCATGGTCGGCCCACCGGGGAAGGGCAGGATCGCAGTGGGAATGCACAGGGCGCTGGCCTCGGCAATCGGTTTACCCAGCAGGTCGACCAGTGCGCCCTGGATACTGGGGTTCTTGATCCCGGCAGACGTGAGCAGGAAATTCACCGTTCTTCTCCTTGGTACGAGTGGCCCTGATGGGAGCATGGAGCCAGCGGGTGTTCCTGCTCCTCCGTCAGTGTAGTGCGTTGAGCCACATGGTTTTTTCGCGTGTGAATGCCGGTCTGCGCGCCGTACTCTTGGAGGCGCGGCGGTGTCATTCCGGTGACAGGGTGGTGCTGATCCGATGTCGGCGTTATCCGTCCACCAGGTGCGACGCGACGGCAATGTCTCCGTAGACCTCGTCCTGCTGCACGCTGAAGCTGCCCTCCTTGACGCCCTCTAGCAGGGCCGCGAAGTAGGTGGTGCGTTCGCCCCAGTCCTGGGTGGGCACGCCCCGGAAGGTGAAGGTCCGCAGCCGCCGTCCGAAGGAACGCAGCGCGCCCAGCGCGTCCGCCAGGGTCAGGCGCTCACGCGACAGCAGCGGCACCTCGACCTGCCGCACGGCGTTCTGCGCGGCCTTCACGAGTTTGGCGAGGCTGCCCTGCGGATTGCGGGGCCGTTCGCGGCGGGGCAGATTCACGGGCACCGGGCGGCCGGGCAGCAGGCCCTCGCGTTCGCGGCGGCGGGCGGCCAGGAAGCTGACCAGCGCGTCCAGTTCCGCCAGCGCCTCGACGCCCTGCGTGACCTCATCCAGCAGGTCGTCCGGTTCGGGAGGGAGGTCGTCCGGTTCCGGTGGCGGCAGCAGCAGGCGGGCCTTGAGGGCGATCACGCCGGCCAGGGTGGGCAGCACTTCCGGGTGGGTGTCCGCCAGGGTGGCCGGGCCGCCGCCCGTGAGCGCTGAGACCCAGGCCAGCACCTCGCGCGTGAGGCGCAGCAGGGGCACCTCGCCGGGCAGCACGCGGCCGGTGCGCAGCGCACCAGCCAGGTCGCTCAGGGTGCCGCAAAATGCGGGCAGGGTCACCTGAAAGGTGCCGGACGGGGCCAGCAGCGTGGTCACGACGGGCGCGCGGTAGGCATCAGAGGCGCAGGAATCCGACCTTCGTGCGGACTTCCTCCATCACTGGCGCTGCGATCGCCCGCGCGTCCTTCGCACCCTGCGCCAGCGCGTCCCGCACGGAGTCCAGGTCGCCGCGCAGCTCCTCGCCGCGTGCCTGGATGGGGGTCAGGTGCTCCGTGATGCCGGTCATCAGGGCCTTCTTGCAGTCCACGCAGCCGATCCCGGCGCGGCGGCATTCGGTGTCCACCATCTGGATGGTATCCAGCCCGCTGAACAGCTTGTGGTAATCGAACACCAGGCACACGTCCGGGTTGCCGGGATCGGTGCGGCGCACGCGGGCCGGATCCGTGGGCGCCACACGCAGCTTGGCCCAGATGGACTCCATGGGTTCGAACAGGCCGATGGTGCTGGACTCGCCCTTGCTCTTGCTCATCTTGCCCTGGCCGTCCACGCCGGGAATGCGGAGCGCCTGCTTGTTGTACACGGCCTTCGGCTCCGGGAAGGTCTCCCCGAAGGCGTGGTTGAACTTCCTGGCGACCTCGCGCGTCAGCTCAATGTGCTGCGTCTGATCCTCGCCGACCGGCACGGTGTCGGCCTTGTACAGCAGGATGTCGGCGGCCATCAGCACCGGGTACATCAGCAGGCCCGCCGGCACGCTTTCCAGCTGCCCGGCCTTGTCCTTGTACTGCGTCATGCGTTCCAGATCCCCGACAGGCGTGATGTTCGTGAACACCCACGACAGTTCCTGGTGCTCGGGCACATGCGACTGTAGGAAGAAGATCACCTGCGACGGATCGAGCCCCACCGCGAAGTTCGCGACCGCCATGTCCAGCGTGCGCTGCGCGAGCAGCCGGGGGTCGAAGGCGGCCGGATTGGTCAGGGCGTGCAGATCGACCACGCAGTAGATGGAGTTCTTCCTGTACTCCTGGCCCAGCTTCACGTAATTCTGCATGGCCCCGAAGTAGTTCCCGATGTGGGGTTCACCGGTCGGCTGGATTCCTGAAAACACGCGCGACATAACCAGGGGATTGTAGCGGTCGGGTGGGCAGGGGCGCAGCGCCGCCCTTACGGTGCAAGCCAGCCGACGAACCAGAGAAGACAAAGGAAAAGGGCGGCCCGCTCACGCGAGGCCGCCCCGGAAAGGCTGAACAGGTTTACTTGGTGGTGGGTGTGGTCGTGGCCGGTGTGCTGCCTGACGAGGGCGTGCCGGTGGCCGGGGTTCCCGTGGCGGGCGTGGTCGCGCCGCTGCCGGTGGCCGGGGTGGTTGCCTTGGGCGTGGCCGCCGCGACGCGCTTGGCCTGGGCCGCCAGGACGTCCTTGAGCTTGTCCACGGGCTTGAGCGTGGCGACCTGCGCACTCAGGAACTTCTGGCCTTCCGCCTGCTTCTTGCTGGCCAGCACCTGCGTCTCGATCTGCGAGCGCACGGCGCTCAGGGGCTGCGTGGCTGCCGCCTTGAGATCCGTCACGTACAGCACCGAGTAGCGGTCGCCGGACTTCACGACGTCACTCAGGCTGCCCTCGCCGGCGGTGCGCAGGGTCTTGGCCGTGAACACGGCCGCGTTCAGATCCGTGGCCAGTTTGCCGTCCCCAGCCGTGACGGCGCCGTGTTCGCTGACGGTGCCGCCCGCCTTCGTGGCGGCGCTGGTGAAGGTGCCGCTGCCGTTCCAGCCGCTGCGGAAGGCCACGGCCTTGGCCTGATCCTTGAAGTTCGCTTCCGACACCGTGCCGCTGGCAGCGGTCTGGAACTGCGACTTGTTCTGATCATAGAACGCCTGAATATCGGCGTCCGTGACCTTCACGTCGCGGGCCCCGTACGCCGCGAGCCCGGCAGCCACCTCCTGACGGCTGCCCGCCAGGTTCAGGTTCAGCTTCTGGGCAATGGTCGGCGCGGCGTAGCCCTGGATGAGCTGCTGCATGACCTGGGGCTTGAGAATGCCGTTCACGAGCTGCGCGGCCTGATCGGCCGGCACCTGCTGGAGCAGCTGGCCGAACTGCTGGTTGTTCACGACCTGTTCCAGCACGTCGGAATACGGGATGTTCTGCCCGGCCACCGTGGCGACGGTGGGGTTCTCGATCTTCCAGTTGGGATCTTTGAACTCGATCTTCTCGTCTTTTTCCAGTCCCGCGATCCAGCTTTCCAGCGCAGCATTCTTCTTCTGCTCGTTCACGGCGGTCACGGCGTCGGCCTTGGCGTCCGCGAAGGGTTTCGCGGCGGGGGCCAGGTACTTCTCGACCTTCACGATGTAGAACTTCCCGCCGCTCGACAGGACGTCCGTCACGCCGCCCTGCGTGAGGGCGAAGGCGGCCGGGCCGACCTCGGTGGGCAGCGCCACCTGCGCCACGGGGCGCGGCGCGCCGTTCTCGATAGGCCCCAGGGCCCCGCCGCGATCCTTGAAGTCTGCGGCGGCGTTGTTCGTGCTGGCGAGCTGCGCGAAGTCTGCGCCGCCCTTGACCTGCGCCAGCAGCGCGGCGGCCTTGGCCTTGTCGCTGACCACGATCTGGCGGCCCACGATGCGCGCGTCGCTCTGGAAGGCCTGGGGGTTGAGGTCGTAGTAGGCCTTGACCTCGGCGTCCGTGGCGGCGGGCGCGGCCTTCTTCAGATCCTCGACCTTGCGCTGGTACGCGAGGCTGGCGCGCACCTGCTCCCGGAAGGAGGCGTCGGTGAAGCCCCGGCTCTGCAGGGCGTCCGTCCAGGCCTTGTCGTCGGTCAGCTGGTTCTGCTCGCGGATCTTCTTGACGTCCGCGTTCACGTCGTCGCGGCTGACCTTGATGTCCTTCACGGCGTCGGTGATCAGCTTCTCGCGCACCTTGCTCTGTACGATGTACGTCTTGAAATCATCGGCCAGAACGCCAGTGTCCGTACTGGCGAGCACCTGGTTACCGGCTTTCACGGCCTCGAGTTCCTCCACCGTGACCGTCTGGCCGTTCACGGTGAGGGCCGGCGTGCCCGTCTGCTTGTTGCCGAACAGGGAGCCACTTTGCAGGGCGGGTGTGAACTGGTAGGCCATGCCGGCCACCAGCAGGATGGCCAGCAGGATCAGCAGACCATTGACGAGCGGTTTACGATTCACTTGAACTCCTTTGAGGCAGGTGCTAGGGTACCGGGGCTCTGCACTGACGGAGCAGCGCGCACTCGTAGCTCAGCTGGATAGAGCGTTGGCCTCCGAAGCCAAAGGTCGCTGGTTCGAGCCCAGTCGAGTGCACCACGCAGGACACGAACGCCACCCTCCGGGGTGGTGTTTGCATTCATGGCCGCTGCACGCAGGCCGCCGGGGAAACACACGCGCAGGATTCTAGCATGCAAGGTTAAACGGGTATGAAGCTGGAAATCCCGTTCGCAGCGCCATATTTTCCGGCGCGACCCGGCCGGTGTGGCCGCTTTGCCTGTACCCTGGACGGTATGACGGCTCAAGCATCGACCCTCCTGACCCTGCTCGAAACCCTGAGCGGCAGTTACGCCGGCCCCACAAAGATCGAGAGCGGCCCCTATGGGCTGGTCGGCACCGGCGAGGGGACCCTGGCTGCCCACCTGGCCCAGACCCTGGTGCCCGGCGTGCTGGCCCGCAGCGGCACGCAGTTCGTCCTGGGCAGCCCCGACGCCCGCAGCGCGGCCACGGATTACGCCGATCTGGCCGAGGTGGCTGGGGCCAGCGTCCGCCACGCGAGCACCGGTGGCGCGCCGGGCGAGATTGACGTGCTGGTGCCCGGCGGGCCACTCGCCACGTACCACTTCGCGCAGTACCTGGCCTACGCCAGCGGTCACGCGGACGAGGCGCAGGCCGCCGACGCGCTGATCGCCAGCCTCGCGGCCCGCTGTGCCCCGCACATCGAGGAAGGCAACCCTGCCCGTGACCTGGCGTGGAGCCTGTGGGGCCGCCAGCCGCTGCTGCTCGCCGCGCCCGATGCGGAGGCCCTGCCGCACGCATGGCAGCAGCTTCTGGCCCGCGTGGGCAAGACCCTGGCAATCCCGCTGCTGGGCGACCCGCTGCCCCTGACGACCGGCGCCTTCGAGGCCCTGCACGAGAAGGGCGATGCGAAAGTCGCGCTGGTTCTAGGCGACCTGGACGACCCCCTGCGTCTGACGAGCGAGATTCTGACCACCCGCATCGACGAGGTCATCCATGTCGAGTATCCGGACGGCGCGCAGGGCTACGCCGGTCAGCTGGGCCTGTGGTGCTTCGGGGTGTGGGTGGCGGCGTATCTGGCCGAGCGCTACGGCACGAGCCCGGCCGACCTTGCAGTGCTGGCCCGCGCGCAGGCGGTGCTGGCCGGCGAGGACACCGGCGACGACGAGACCCGCCTGAGCGCCCCGCGCGACGACCTGCGTCGCACCGCACTGGGGGCCGGCTGGGAGGGCGACGAGCCCGGCTTCGATGTCGACGACCTCGACGACGCGGATGACGAGGACTGAGCGGAACCAGCGCCCGGCTTCAGTCGGCTGAGCGCCCCGCCCGCCAGACCAGCCACATCAGCAGGGGTTGCAGCGGCAGCCGGGCCCACAGTGCCCAGGCGGGCAGGCCGTAACGCTCCGGATGCTGGGCCATGAACACGTTGGCCGGAAACACGGCGGCCAGCAGGGCGAGCAGACCCCAGTGGGCGGCCGGACGGGTGGGCGACCACAGCAGGCCCAGACCACCGGCCAGTTCGGCCGCGCCGCTGATCAGGGTGGCACTCCGGGCGGACATTGGCGTGCCCGGCGGAACCACCTGATCGAAGAGGCCGGGGCGGACGAAGTGGGCCGTCCCGGTGAAGACAAACAGGGAGGCCATGGCCAGGGCACTGCGGGAGAGGTGGGGTCTGGTCATCTGGGCACCGGGGCATAAAAGTCCGGAGCCGATTCATTCAGCTCCGGAGGAGGGAAGGCTTACTTGCTGGCGGGAACGCTGCGGGCCTCTTCGCGGTCTTTCAGTTCCTTGTGGCTCAGGCCGTCCTCGGTGTTGCGGGGAGCCTTGGCCTCGCGGTCGTTGTTGTCCTTGAACGAGGGGCTGTGGCCGTCCTCAATCCCGGTGACCTCCGTCTTGGTGCGGTCGTACTCCTGGGGCTGGCTGGTGTGGCCCGAGTTCTTGTCGTCTTTGTCCGGCATGTCTTCACCCTGACAGGGCCGCGGTGGTGGCGGGCACCGCCGGGTTGACGCTCTGTTCACAGATGAACGGCCCCTTAACGTTGGCCCCAGTGTGACGGGACGCTGGGGCAGGAGGGCTCCAGGCCGGGTCGAAGAAAGCGCTTTCAATACCCAGTGAAGTGTGTCATACTCCACTCACCTCAACCTGTCGTGCCCCATCGTCCTGCCGCTGGACGGTACTTTCCCATATCGTTCAGCGCCAACCGAGCGGAGCGTCGCGGTTCCCAGGCACCCAGGCCTCAGGCAGAAAGGAGGATGCGCCCGTACCCGTCCCGGCCCGATGTCCCGTCGCCCCACGCCGCGCCCAGCGCCAGAGAGGATGCCCGTGACAACCCAATCCGTGCCCACCGCGCCATCCGTTCTACCCCGTTCCTCCCGCCCTACTGCCGCCCTGCTCGCCGGCCTGGGGCTGCTCCTCGGTGCCTGCGGTCAGTCCCCGGTCGCCACGTCCGACGCCGTCCTGGCCGCTGCCAAGATCACGGCCCAGGATCTCGGCCCGAACGTGAGGGTCTTTGACCCCAGCATGAGTACCGCCGAGATCCGCGCGGTCGCCAATCAGATCGCGGCGCAGCAGGTTTCCAACCAGTTCGGCCCCGAACGCTACGCCCTGCTGTTCAAGCCCGGCACATACGGCTCGGTAGACGATCCCCTGAACGTCGAGGTGGGTTACGGCACCGAGGTCGCGGGCCTGGGAGCCAGCCCGGACGACGTGACCATCGTCGGCTCCGTCTCCGTGCACAATCAGTGCGATGCTGGCAGCTGCATCGCCCTGAACAACTTCTGGCGCTCGCTGTCGAACATGAAGATCAACGTCGCCAACGCGAATGGCTGCTATACCGGCGAGTTCTGGGCGGTGTCGCAGGCCGCGCCGATGCGCCGCATGCATATCGTCGGCAACGGCCAGAACATTACGCTGATGGACTACTGTACTGGTCCGTCGTATGCCAGCGGCGGCTTCATTGCCGATTCTGCCTTCGAGGGCACGGTCATCAATGGCTCTCAGCAGCAGTTCTACACCCGCAACAGCACCATCGGCGGCTGGTCAAACGGCGTATGGAACCAGGTGTTCTCCGGCGTGGTGGGGGCACCCGCGCAGGTCTTCCCCGGCACGTCAACCTCTGGCCCCTACACCACCCTGCCCACCACGCCCGTGTCGCGCGAGAAGCCGTTCCTGACCGTGGACAGCAAGGGCGCGTACCAGGTGTTTGTGCCTGCCCCGCAGACGAATTCCAGCGGTACCACCTGGCAGGCGGGCCCGGCGGCCGGACGCTTCCTACCCCTGAAAGACTTCTACGTCGCGCACCCCGGCGACAGCGCGCAGACCATCAACTCGCAGCTGGCGCGTGGCCAGAACGTCCTGTTCACGCCCGGCGCGTACAACCTGAAGCGCAGCATCGACATCAAACGGGCGAATACGGTGGTGCTCGGTCTGGGATTGCCACTCCTCACGCCCCAGCAGGGCGATGCGGCTATCACCGTCGCCGATGTGCCCGGCGTGGACGTGGCCGGGCTCATGATCGACGCCGGCCCCGTGAACTCCGACGTGCTGATGCAGGTCGGCACCCGGCATGGCCGCGACGGACGTGGCGATGATGGCCGTGAGTGGGGGAACGACCACCACGGCAGCGCCGCCAACCCCACGGCCGTGCAGGACGTGTTCTTCCGGATCGGCGGCGCGCAGGCGGGCCGGGCCACCGTGAGTCTCGAAGTGAACAGCGACCACGTCATCCTGGATGACCTGTGGGCGTGGCGGGCCGACCATGGCAATGGCGTGGGCTGGACTATGAACACCGCCGACCACGGCGTGATCGTGAACGGCGACAATGTGACCGCCACCGGCCTGTTCGTCGAGCACTACCAGAAGGACGAGGTGATCTGGAACGGGAACGGCGGCCAGGTGATCTTCTTCCAGAACGAGATGCCGTACGATCCGCCCAGCCAGGCGGCGTGGATGTCCGCGCCGACCGTCAAGGGCTACCCGGCCCTGCGGGTCACGAAGGGCGTCAGGGCCTTCAATGGCGCGGGCATGGGCAGCTACAGCTTCTTCAACCAGGGCATCGACATCTACGCCGACAACGCCTTCGTGGTGCCGACCACGCTGCCCGCGGGCAGCCTGCGCGACCTGCTGACGATCTTCCTCGACCCCGGAAACGGCAAGGGCGGCATCCTGAACGTGGTCAACGGCGTGGGCGGTTCTTCGACGATCGCCAATCCCGATGTGCCCGTCACGGTGGTCGCCTACCCCTGACCCTCGCCTGAACCCAGCTGGCCCCTCCGTGTGGTGGAGGGGCCACTCTCATGGATTGGGCGAGACGTACACCCGGACGAGCGGAACGGTGCCGTCCGGTTCCAGCCAGTCACCCTCCACCGTGGCACTGTGTTCCCAGCCCGAGCGGTCGTACAGCCGGATGGCCGCGGCGTTGCGCGTGTGCACGTCCAGCACCGCGCGCCGCTTCAGCTTGCGGGCCGTGGCCCACGCCGTGTGGAACAGCGCCTGGGCCATTCCCACGCCCCGCCCGGCCGGGCTGACGAACAGCCGAGAGATCACCGCCAGCTCGTCTGCGGGTTTCTCGGTCACCCGCGCCCAGGGCGGCAGGTCGTCCGGGAGTGCTCGAAGCACCACCTGACCCACGGCGCCATGCCCCGCCTCGGCCACCTACGCGCCCAGCGTGCCCGGCGGGTTCAGGAAACTCTCGGGATCCTCCGGCCACACCGACGGGTAGGCGTCCCGTTCATGCACCTCGCGCAGCGCCCGAACCAGCCGGGGAAGATCCGCCTCCAGACGTGCCCGGATCACGGGCCCGCACTTCTCAGAGGCGGGGCAGGGTCACGCCGCGCTGACCCTGGTACTTGCCCTTGCGGTCGCCGTATGTCACCTCGGGCCGCTCGCCCTCGAAGAACAGCAGCTGCACGCAGCCCTCGAAGGCGTACATCTTCGCGGGCAGCGGCGTGGTGTTGCTGAACTCCAGCGTTACGTGGCCCTCCCAGCCGGGCTCCAGCGGCGTCACGTTCGCCACGATGCCGCAGCGGGCGTACGTCGATTTTCCCAGGGCCACGACCATCACGTTGTCCGGGATGTGCAGGTACTCGTGGCTGCGGGCCAGCGCGAAGGAGTTCGGCGGAATGATGATCTCGGCCGCCTGGATGTCCACGAAGGAGCGCTCGTCGAAGTGCTTGGGATCGACCACGGCGCTGTTCACGTTCGTGAAGATCTTCCATTCGTCGGCGCAGCGCAGGTCGTACCCGAAGGAGCTGAGGCCGTAGCTGATCACCTGCGCGTTCTCGGCGGTGCGCACCAGCCGATCCTCGAAGGGGTCGATCATGCCAGCGAGTGCGAGTTCACGGATACGCCAGTCGGGCAGGATACTCATGGCCCGCATGCTACCTGGGAACGGCGACGGGGCCTCGTGTGGGCTGTGCCGTGTCCCGGACGCGCTAGCCTGCGCCGCGTGAGGGTCGCAGTGATCAGTGACGTGCATGGCAACGCGTTCGCGCTTGAGGTCGTGCTGGAGCAGGTGCGTGCGGCGTCACCCGACGCGCTGCTGAATCTGGGCGACCAGATCGAGGGCAGCGCCGATCCGGGCCGGGCGGCCACCCTGCAGGCCGAACTGGGCGCGGTCGAGGTGCGCGGCAACAACGAGGAGAAACTCTGGCCGGATGGCCGGAGAAACGCGCTGTCCATCGAGATCGGCGCGTACCTCGACCAGCACGTGACGGCCGCCCGGCGCGCGCACCTCGCGGCTCTGCCCCTCACCGCCCGCCTGGGCAGCATCCTCGCCTGCCACGGCACGCCGGGAAACGCCTGGAACAGCCTGCTGTGGATGTGGGAGCACGGCCAGGACGGTCAGGAGGGCTATTACCGTTCCCGCGATCCCCTTGACCTGTGGCAGGAGGTCGCGCCACTACACGCCGAGGTCGTGGTGTGTGGGCACACGCACCGGCCAGGTTCCACCCGTGTGGGCGACACGCTGGTCGTGAACGCCGGTGCAGTCAGCGATCAGGTGGACGGCGACCCGCGCGCCCGCTGGACGCTGCTGGAACACCGGAACGGCCACTGGACGGCGGATTTTCGCGTGGTGCCCTATGACGTCAATGCGGCCGTCGCCTGGGCGTACGCGCATTCGCCGTTCGGGCCGTTCGAGAACGACCTGCTGCGCTCCGGCCGCTTCGACCGCCGGGGCACACCGCCGCTGCTCGAACCCCTCTGAGCGTCCAAAAATGGGTGTGGGCATGGTGCAGGAACGGAGCGAGTGGGGTTTACCCGGCAGGATTGCACTGAAGCGACCAGCCCTCCTGTTTCTGGCCGCGTCTACCGGCAAACTGCTCTAGCCTGAGCAGCGTGAGACTGCTGCTGACCACCCTGACCCTTGCGCTTCTGGCGCACGCGGGGGCGCAAGACCTGCACGAGTGCGGCGGGCAGCCGGGCCTGCCCACCGGCGCCCACGAGGGTGTGTACCGGGGCACCCTGGGGGGACGGCCGATTGCCCTGAGCACCGCAGGAACCGACAGTCCCGGCCTGCGGTACACCTACGAGCGGATCGGCCTGGACATCCAGCTCACGCCCTTCCACCAGGGCAGCGCCCTGATCCTTCAGGAGGAGGTTCGCAAACAGGCGGCCGGGGAGACCGTCGTGACCGGCTGTTTCACGCTGAGCCCGGCTGGGACGGGCCTGAAAGGAACGTGGCGGGCTCCGGCCAAACTCGGAACCTCGTTGCCCGTCGTGCTGAACGCCGTGGCTGTCGTGCGCATGCCGCTGAAGCTGCCGTCCACACCGGGCCTGCTCCGGCTCCGGCATGACGATCCGCTCACCTTCCTGAAACTGAACCGCGCGTGGGTGCGGGCGTCCGGCGGCCAGAGCGTGCGCGAGCCCGTGTCGCAGCTCGCCTACCCGCGGGTGCTGGGTGGGAGCGCGGCCCTGAACGGCGCGTTGCAGGACCGTCAGCTTCAGCATGCAGCCGACGCCCTGGACTGCCGCTCGCAGCTTGCAGAGGACATGCAGGGTGATCTCAGCAACGGGTACGATCTGACCGCGACGGTTCCGTACCTCAGCGCGCGCCTCGTCAGTGTGCGCGAGGACGTGTATTACTACTGCGGCGGCGCCCACCCCGACAACTACACCCATGGGCTGATCCTCGACCGCGCGACCGGACGGGAGGTGAAGGTCACGCAGCTCTGGCCGGGCCTGAGCGCCGCGAAGCAGGAGGCGCTGTACCTCGCGCACCCGGCCCCGGATCTCGACCCGGACTGCCGGGACGTCCTCACGGCGGGCGGTCTTGAGTTCACGGTGCACCTGAGCTCAGCGGGCCTGAACCTCACGCCGACCAGCCTGCCGCACGTGGTCGCGGCCTGCGGGGATACGGCCGTGATTCCGTACTCGGAGGTCAAGGCCCTGGCCGACACGCATCTGCCGTACTACAAAGACCTGTACCCGCGCTGAGAGCAGTGATGAAAACGCCCCGGCATCTTGACCGGGGCGTTGCTCATGGCGCGTGACCTTAGCGGCGGCCACCGCCGAAGATCCGCAGCAGGAACAGGAACATATTCACGAAATCGAGGTACAGGGCGAGTGCGCCGTTGATCGCGGCACGCTCGGCCATCTCGCCGCTGACGCCGCTCAGGGCCAGCTTGCGGAGCATCTGGGTGTCGTATACGGTCAGGCCGGCAAACAGCAGGACGCCGACCACCGAGATGCCCAGCGTGAGGGCGCTGCTGGCCACGAACAGGTTCACGACCATGGCCACGACCAGACCGATCACTGCGAACATGAAGAAGCGGCCCATGCTGCTCAGGTCACGTTTGATGGTGTACCCGGCGACGCTCATCGCGCCGAAGGTCAGGGCCGAGGTGGCGAAGGCGGCCGTCACGGCGCTTCGGTCGTAGGCGAGCAGGATCGAGCTGAAGGTCAGGCCGGTCAGGGCGGCGTACGCGATGAACAGCGCGCCCGCCACGGTGCTGCTCAGGCGCTGCGCGAACATGCTCAGCACGAACACCAGCGCGAGCTGCGCCAGCAGCAGCGGCAGGCGCAGCTGGAACACCTGCAACGCCAGGGCGTCGTTCGAGGCGGTCAGCCACGCGATGCCCGCCGTCAGGGCCAGACCGGCCGCCATCCAGGAGTAGGTGCGGGCCATGAACGTGCGAACCAGGTCGGCCGTCTTGGCGGAAGTGGAGGGAAAAGTCTGCATACGCCCTACAGTACGCGCTTCCCGTGAGCGGAGTTCCCGCAGGTGCCCTCCCCCGGCCGGGGGAGCTGTCCAGTCTCAGCGGCGGATCAGCAGGGCGGCCGGAAAGTCCTCCAGCACCTTTGCGAGGGGGATGCGGGGCGTGCGGGCGCGCAGCTTCTCGCCGGTCAGGACGTTCTCGTAGGTGCCGGAGGCGGGCAGGGTCAGCTGCCGCGTGCCCCACGCTTCGCCCAGTGCCCAGGGTTGCTTCTCGCGGGTCAGGGTGAGGGTGAGGCGGGGCGCCACGGTCACGGCGACCTGTCCGGCGTGCTCGCGGCTGAACGCCACGACGTATTTCCCAGCGTCGATGGGACGGTACGATCCGTGGCGGAACAGCTCGGGGTGCGCCGCCCGGACTTGCAGGACGGCCCAGGTGATCAGGGTCTTGACCTCGCCCGTGCCGTAGGTGCCCAGCAGGCGGCGGGCCACCCCCAGGTCGTGGCGGCGCTCCAGGCTCGCCACGCGGCGGCCCATCAGGGCGTAGTCCACGGGACGGCGGTTGTCCGGATCGACCAGGCTCTGGTGCCAGCCCTCGGTCCCTTGGTAGGTGTCGGGCACGCCGGGCGCGCTCAGGCGGATCAGGGCGGCACTCAGGCTGTTCTGCGCGCCGTACGGACTGATCCGTTCGTGCAGCGCGAGCAGCGGCGCCTGGAAGTCTGGGTGGGCCAGGAGCTGCTGCACGAACCGGGTGAGGGCGTCCTCGTACTCCGGCAGGGGGGAGGCCCACGAGGTGCGGAGTTTGGCCTCGCGCGCGGCCTTCACCATGTACGCCGCGATCCGTTCCGTGAAGCCGCCGAGCTGACCATCCAGCGGGTACGCCCCCAGGACGGTCTGAAGCAGCACGTACTTGTCGAGAGGGCTGGGCGCGCGGCCCAGATCCTGCTCCTCACTGAGCGCCAACAGCAGCGGAGCGGTCGCGTTCAGGAACACTCCCCACGCCTGCGGGATCTCGCTGATCACGGCGATCCGCGCGCGGGTGTCCTCGCCGCGCTTGGTGTCGTGCGTGGACCAGCCGAGCATGGCGTGCGGCCAGTGCTCCGCACGCTGGCGGGCCATGCTGTGGAAGGTGCGCAGCGGCGTGCCGAACAGGGCCGGGTCGCCGCCGACCTCGTTCAGTGCCAGCAGCCGCGCGTAGCGGTAAAAGGCCGTGTCTTCAGCTCCCTTGGCGGTCACGGGGCCGGTCAGCTGCTGGAACTTCAGGGCGAAGTCCGCGTCGTCCGTGCGCATGCGCGTGTCGGGGGCGTCCAGCGTCAGGACGCCTGCCAGGAACTCGAAGACGGTCGGATCGAGCGGTTGCCCCGCCCGCAGGTTGTGCGCCTTGGCGTCCTGCACGGCGCGGGCGATCTTGGCATTGTCGCCGGGCTCGCGCTGGCCGTCCGAGCGGATGTATGTGCGGTACACCGGGAACGACGCGATCACCTCGCGGATCGCGCCGCGCAGCGTGCTCAGCGTGAAATCCCGCGAGTTCAGATCGGCCTCGGCCAGCCGTTCGAGGTGTTCGGCGAGGACGTTCACCTCGCCGGGCAGGCTGGAGCGCTGAATCAGGTGCTTACCCACATACAGGTGCTCGCCGTACGAGGCGCGATCCGCGGTGTAGCGGCGGTAGATGGCGCTCAGGTCGTCCTCGTTCGCGCCATCCACGAACACCCCGCCCAGCTGCGCCAGGAAGTCGTAGCCGGTCGTGCCGTGAATCGCCCAGCTCTGGGGCAACTGCTCACCGGGTTCCAGGATCTTCTCGGCTACCACGTACACCGGCAGGTGCGGGCCAGGCACCACGCCCAGCGCCGCCGCCGCACCCTCCTGCAACGCCAGGAAGTACCCGGCCGGGTCGTACAGGCCGTCCGTGTGGTCGAGCCGGACCCCCTGGATCACGCCGTCGCGGAGCAGATCGAAGAGGGTCGCGTGGGCCCACTCGAACACCCGCCAGTCCTCCATGCGCAGCGCCGCCAAGTCGTTGATGTCGAAAAAGCGCCGGTAGTTGATCTCCTCCGACGCGACCTTCCACGACGCGAGGCGGTAATTCTGTTCGGCGACCAGCACGTCGAGCTGGGCAGGGTCGGCATTCAGGTCGGCCAGCACGCCGTCCAGCGCCTCCCGCATGGCCCGTGAGCCGTCCAGCAGCGCGGCCAGCCGCCGGGTCATGACCTCCATCTCCTGCGCGCGTTCCTCGCGGTCGTCGTCGGTCAGGTGCAGGGCGGTCGAGCGGGGCAGGTTCGCTACAGACCTGGCGATGCTCGCCAGTTCCGCCCGCATGAGATCCGTGGTGCGGGCCGGCAGGCGCTCGCTGGCCCCGGCCAGCAGCGTGGACAGGGATTTCGGCGAGATCGGCAGCCGGCGCTCCCAGTAGCGGAGGTGGAAGGTCGCGCCGTCGCGTTCCAGGACGAGTTCCCGGCGCTCCAGCACCCGGCCGTACTGGTCGCCCAGCACCGGCAGCAGCACCTTGCCGTCCAGCGCGCGCTTGAGCGGCTGCCAGGAGATGTCGAAGAAGTGCGCGTAGCGGCTCGCCTGCCCGTGCGTGAGCACGTCCTCCCAGTACGGATTGTGCCCGCCCTGGATGCCCATGTGGTTCGGTACGAAATCCACGATCAGGCCCAGCCCTAGTTCCTTCGCCCGCGCGGAGAGCCGTTTCAGGCCACCCATCCCGCCCAGTTCCGGGTTGATCCGCGAGTGATCCGTGACGTCGTAACCGTGCGTGCTGCCCGGCGTGCTGGCCCAGATGGGCGACAGGTACACGTCCGACACCCCCAGCCTCGCCAAGTACGGCAGGATGCGCCGCGCCGCCGCGAAATCGAAGTCCCGGTGCAGTTGCAGTCGGTACGTGGAGCCCGGCAGGTGCGTGACTGGTGTGGGCAGAAGCGGGTTCGGCGTGGTCTCGGGGTGGGGTGGGGGAAGGGCGGTCATGCGGTTCCTCCGCCGCTCCCTCCGTACAGCACCGCCTCACCCGGCTCAAGGAGGCCCGACGAGGGCAGGGCGTCCGTGAGACCGACCTCGCTGTGCAGGATGACTCGCCCCGGAAGGTCGAGGGTCAGGGCGTCGACCGGCACTGCCTCCTGCCCCAGGTTCCACACCAGCAGCCGGTCGCCGGCGTCGGTGTGGGTGCGAACCCACAGCACGTCCAGCACGTTCCCGGCGTGCAGGTTCTTCCGGGAGCGCTGCGCGAGCACCGGGTCCTCGCGGCGCAGGCTGGTCAGCACCCGGTACAGGGCCAGCGTCCGGCCGTGTTCGCCCACGTCCAGCTCGCTCCAGTCGAGTTTCGAGGCCCGGAAGCTTGACTCCGCCTGTGGATCGGGCACGCTCTCGCCGGAGAAGGAGCTGAAGTACGCGAATTCACGCTTGCGGCCCTCGCTGACCAGGCGGCCCAGTTCGCCGTGGTGGTCGCTGAAGAACAGGAACGGCGTGCCCGCTCCCCACTCCTGTCCCTGAAACAGCAACGGCGTCATGGGCAGCGTGAGCAGCAGCGTGGCCGCTCCCCGGTACTCCTGCGGTGTCACGTCGTGGTGGTGGTTCAGGCGGTCGCCGGTCGCGCGGTTCCCGATCTGGTCGTGGTTCTGGATGCAGTACACCAGGCTGGGCGCCTCTAGGGCGTCGGCCGGCTTGCCGCGCTGGTGCTCCTCGCCCGTCACGTTCCAGAACTGGCCCTCGTACTTCCAGCCGCGCCGGATGACCTGCGCGAGTTCCGCCGCGCCGCCCTCGAAGCCCCGGTAGTACCCCTCGTGCTCGCGGGTCAGCGTGACGCGCACCTCATGGTGGAAGTCGTCCACCCAGATGCCGTCCAGGCCATAGTCCGTGACCAGCATGGGATCGTTGCGGTGGTCCTCGGCCAGCAGCAGGTGCGTGCCGCCCAGCTTGTGCACCTCCTGCGCCAGTTCCTTGAGGATGTGCACGTCGCTGTCGTCCTGCATGGCGGCCGTGGCGTCCAGCCGCAGGCCGTCGAAACCGTAGTCGCGCAGCCACATGCGGGCGCTGCCCGTGATCAGGCGGCGCATGTGCGGCTCGGCGTAGTCCAGCCCCTCGCCCCACGCCGACTGGAAGCGCTCCGTGAAGTACGTGGGCGAGTACGCCTTGAGGTAGTTTCCGTCCGGCCCGAAGTGGTTGTACACCACGTCCAGGAACACGCCCAGGCCCAGGGCGTGCGCGGCATCCACAAAGGCCATCAGCTCCTCCGGGCGACCGTACGGCGCGAAGGGCGCGTACAGCGCCACGCCGTCGTACCCCCAGCCGCGCTGGCCGGGGAAGGCCGCGACTGGCAGCAGCTGCACGGCGGTCACGCCCAGGTCTTTCAGGTACGGCAGGCGCTCCTGCGCGGCCCGGTACGTGCCTTCGGGAGTGAAGGTGCCCACGTGTAGTTCGTAGAACACGCAGTCGGCCAGCGCGATCCCGCGCCAAGTGGTGTCCTGCCAGCGGTAGTGGTCGAAGTCAATGACCTCCGCCTCGCCGTGCACGCCGTCCGGCAGGAACCGCGCGTACGGATCGGGACGATCCATGCCGTCCAGGATGAAGATGTACCGCGCGCCCGCCCCGACCGGCAGGACCGTCTCAAAGGTGCCGTGCCCCAGCGCGGTCATGGCGTGAACGGCGCCGTCCACCCGGACGTGGACGAGGGTGGCCGTGGTGGACCAAACGCGGAAGCGGGTGCCGGCGCCGTCCGGCAGGAGCTGCGCCCCCAGGCGCGTCGAACGGCCGTCCGGGGAGTCGTGCAGGTGCGACAGTGGAATCATGATGGTCCTCTCTTCCTGAGCAGGAGACCGGGAAGCGCAGGCCACGTGCCCCGTCCCGACCGAACCCGGCGGGGCAGGAACGGTCAGGTGCGGCGGCAGCGGTAGAGCTTCACCGAGCGGGCCTTGAGGGTCGTTTCCTCGTTCGCGTTTTCCATGCCATGTGCGGTGTCGTCCGAGGTATCGAGCAGCAGTTCCCACTCCGCACAGTCCGCCAGATCCGGCAGCACGAACGGCAGGTCGATGTGGGTGGCCGACAGCAGCAGCAGCAGGTGATCGTCGCGCAGCGCTTCGCCGTTCGCGTCTACGTCGTCCAGGCCGTCGCCGTCAAGGAACAGGCCCATGGACTGCGTCTGTGGGTTGTTCCAGTCCTCGTCGCCCATCTCGCTGCCGTCGAAGCGCAGCCACACAAGATCCCGCACGTTCTCACCACGGATGGTGCGGCCGCTGAAGAACTTGCGGCGGTGCAGGCCCGGGTGTGCCTTGCGCAGGCGGATCACCTTCTTGGTGAACGCCAGCAGGTTCTCGTCGAGGTTCGCCCAGTCGTACCAGCTGATCTCATTGTCCTGACAGTAGGCGTTGTTGTTGCCGCCCTGGGTGCGGCCAAACTCGTCGCCACCCAGCAGCATCGGCGTGCCCTGCCCAAGCAGCAGGGTCGCCAGGAAGTTCCGCATCTGCCGCGCGCGCAGTTCCTGAATCTCAGGATCGTCCGTCTCGCCCTCGGCCCCGCAGTTCCAGGTGATGTTGTGGTTGTGGCCGTCGTTGTTGCCTTCCTGGTTCGCCTCGTTGTGCTTCTGCTCGTAGGTCACGGTGTCGCGCAGCGTGAAGCCGTCGTGCGCGGTCACGAAGTTGATGCTCGCGTACGGCTTGCGGCCGTCGTTCTGGTACAGGTCGCTGCTGCCAGTCAGGCGGTACCCGATTTCACTGGCCAAGCCGCCGTCTCCCTTCCAGAAGGCGCGGATGTCGTCGCGGTAGATGCCGTTCCACTCGGCCCAGTTCACGGGGAAGTTCCCCACCTGGTACCCGCCCTCGCCTACGTCCCACGGCTCGGCAATCAACTTCACCTGCGAGATGATCGGATCCTGGTGGATGATCGTGAAGAAGCCCGAGAGCTGATCCACCTCGTGCAGGCCGCGTGCCAGAGTGCTGGCCAGGTCGAAGCGGAAGCCGTCCACGTGCATGTCGGTGACCCAGTAGCGCAGCGAGTCCATGATGAGTTGCAGGGTCTGCGGATGACGCACGTTCAGGCTGTTGCCAGTGCCGGTGTAATCGAAGTAGAACCGCGGGTTATCGGCCACCAGCCGGTAGTACGTGGGGTTGTCGATGCCCTTGAAGGACATGGTCGGCCCCATGTTGTTGCCCTCGGCGGTGTGGTTGTACACCACGTCCAGAATGACCTCGATCCCGGACTGGTGCAGGGCGCGCACCATCTCCTTGAATTCGTTGACCGCGCCGGCCGGGTTGCCGCGCCGCGCCTCGGCCGAGTAGCGCACGTCCGGCGCGAAGAAGTTCAGGGTCGAGTAGCCCCAGTAGTTGGTCAGACCCTTGTCGAGCAAGAAGGGATCGTCCACGTGCTGGTGCACCGGCATCAGCTCGATGCTGGTGATGCCCAGTTCGCGCAGGTAGAACAGGATCGGCTCGCACGCGATCCCGGCGTAGGTGCCGCGCAGTTCGTCGGGCACCAGCGGGTGAGTCATGGTCAGGCCCTTGACGTGGGTCTCGTAGATCACGGCCTGGTGGAAGGGGATCTTCGGCCGGCGGTCACCGTGCCAGTCGAAGTCCGGGTTGGTCACGATGCCCAGGGGCGTGCCGCGCTGCTCCTTGCGCCCCTTGGTCAGGTCGTCCTTGCCGGCCACGTAGCCGAAGACGCCCCGGTCGAACTCCTCGGTGCCGTCGAGCGCCTTGGCGTACGGGTCGAGCAGCACGACTTTCGGGTTGAAGCGCAGGCCCTTCTTGGGAGCGTACTCGCCGTAGACGCGGTAGCCGTAGCGCTGGCCGGGAGCCACATCCGGCAGATACCCGTGCCAGATGAACGCGGTCTGTTCGTTCAGGCGGTACCGCGTCTCGGTGCCCTGCTCGTCGAACAGACACAGCTCCACGCCAGTGGCGTTCTCGGAGTACAGCGCGAAATTGGTGCCCTGCCCATCCCAGGTCGCGCCCAGCGGGTACGACGAGCCGGGGCGAATGCGGATGGCAGGAGTGTGTCGTCGTTCGGTGGTCGTCATGAGGGATTCTCCTCAGGGCAGTGGTACGCCCGGTTGTCCTTGGATATGCAACGGGCCGCCACGGAGCCGGCCACGCACGCCGGGCACGCTACCAGACCACCTTCCCTGGAAGCATGGAACTGGATACATCACCAACCGAACCATTAAAGTGACATGAGAATTCTCAGCAACGCTCCGACCCGAACCGCCGGCGAATAGCCGCCTTACACCCTAGGCGGTTCAGAAGTCCAGTCGGCCGCGCGGGCCATCCAGGAAGGCCAGTTTCTCGGGCGTCCACAGTTCGTAGGTGTACATCGGGTATTGCCGCTTGAAGCGCCCGACCCGATCCCACACCTCGCGTGATTCGAAGGGAATCACCAGGATCAGGCGAATCACGCTGTCCTCGTAGTCGTACACGTAGAAATCGAAATGAAAGGACTGCTCGTGGCCCTTGTCCGTGAACAGAGGAAACGCGAACGGACGGTAGCGCCACGCCTTGCGTCTCTCGCTGAGGATCCGCGCGGCCACGCGCTTGAGGTTGCTGTCCTGGAAGGTCAGCTGTTCGCCATCCCGATCCACGAACACCGTGTCCGGGGCGGGCGCGTCGAGCGGCACGCGTTTGAGCTCCGGCAGGGCCTTCCGCACCTTCGGTGGCGCGCGCCGGGTAGACCCGCTCGCCGAGGAACTGGCCGTCTTGGCACCCGCTTTCGACGCCCCTGATTTCGCCGTCCCGGACGAGGCTCTCCCGGCCGTTCCAGCGCTGGATTTCGCCGTACCGGGGCGCGAACTGGACGCACGGGCCGTGCCCGAAGCCGCGCGGCCCGTGCGGCTGCCGCGTTCACCTTCACCCTCGGTGCGTTCGCCCGCCTTGCGCCGAGCTGGATTGGTCGCGCCACCCCGCCCCGTTCCCGCCGAGGCGCGGCCGCCCGGCCCACGGCTGGAGCCGGCGCGTGTCCCGGCGCTCCGTGATGCCGGTGCCGCGCGGCTCTCGCCGTCCCTGGAACCGCTGGGCTCCTCGCGCCGCTCGCGAGCCGGCTTCACCGTATCCCGCGTGGTGCCGCCGCGTCCCTGCGCGGTCGTTTTTTTCGGGCCTCGACCCCTTGATCCTTTTCTTGGCCCAGTCATGAGAAGCAGTGTACCGGGCAGGAGCACCACACAAAGGTGCCGGGCGAAGAAACGCCGCCTTCTTACTTTGTCAGGCTGCGGATCACGCTCAGGTCAACGAACTTGCTCAGATCCGGCACGTCCCGAGCGAAGCCCGCTTCCTTGTTGAGCTGCGCGTACTCTCCCAGGGTGGTCAGGTTGATGTCCCACGTGACCTTCGTGCGGGCCAGCGCCTTGAACAGTTCGTTCGCGTTCGGCCGCTTGCCCGTGAACGTGTAGATCTGATCCGCGATGGCCTTCTGCGCGCCCGCGTTGCTGCCCTGAATGAAGGCGATGGCGGCCAAGTGACCCCTGAGCAGCCCCTTGACCGTGTCGGGATTCGCGGCGGCGTACTTCGTGTTCACGGTCAGCACCGTGGTCGTGTAATTTCCACCCGCCCAGATGGCCTTCTCGTTCGCCACGAGCTTCGCGCCCTGCGTTTCCATCACGGCGCCCCAGGGCTCCTGCACCAGCGCGGCATCGACCTGTTTGCTGGCGAAGGCGGCGGGCATGTTCGCCGGATCGATGGGCACGATGGTCACGGCGCTCCCGTTCGCGCCCGCCTCGTCGCTGGCCTTCAGGCCATTCTCGTGCAGCAGGTGGCGCAGGCTGATGTCCTGCGTGCTGCCGCGCGTGGGCACCGCCACCTTCTTACCCGCCAGGGCCTTCACGTTCCGGATGCCGGTGTCGCCACGTGCCACCAGCACCGCGCCCGCATTGGCCGCCCCGGCGATGACCTGGATGGGCACGCCGCGCATGAAGGCGTTCATGGCAGGCCCAGGACCCACGTACGCCGCGTCGATGGCCCCGGCCGCGTACGCCTCGTTGACCTGACTTCCGTTCGCGAACTCCGTGACGACCAGCTTCACGCCGTCCGGCAGGTTCTTCTGGATCAGGCCACGCTGCACGCCGACCAGCGCGGCCGCGTGTGTCACGTTCGGGAACACGCCCAGGCGCAGTTCCCTGGCCTGCTGGGCACTGGCGCTGGCGATCAGGGAGAGGGTCAGGAGGGGAAGGAGGACTCGCTGCATGCGGTGGAGCATAGCAGAGCAGTTGAGCAAGATTATCAACTAGAGCCCGAAGTCTGGCGTTCACTAGGAAGTCACGCGACGGTCACGGCCTGGAGCCTACGGTGCGGGCGGAAGCGGAGGCGTCCGTCCGAATTCCACCGCTTCGCCGGAGGTACCGTCATGCTGAAGAGCGTCAGGTTCACCCTGCTGGTTCTGGTCTTTGTGGGCTCGTATGCCGCGTCCCGCGTGAAGTCCCGGCTGTTCGACCGCGCTGGAATCATCGGCGCAGCGAGACGGGGGCGCAGGCGTCGACGCTGCCCACGGCCCCGACCCATCCTGTGACCGTCGAATTCGACTCGGGTACGGCCGCCGATGCCGACTGTGAGCAGGACTGACGTCACCAGCAGTGTGGTTCGGTGGCTCCGGGCTCAGTCCGCCCGATCCAACAACCGCCGCAGCAGCGCCAGTTGCGCCACGTGGTAGGCGTTGTGATCCGCGACCACCAGGAACTCTCGCAACCACGTCTGCCCGCCGGCCCCCACGCCGTTCGGCACCACGGCCAGCAGGTCGGTCGCCGGGTCGTCCAGCAACGCGATCAGGGCGTCCATGTCCGAATGGAAGGCGGCCACCTGCGCGTCCCACTCGCGGGCGGAGCTTTCCGGATCGTGCGGCCAGTACCCGTCCGGCCAGTTCGTATGCCCGTAGGTCTCGTCGCGCACGAAGTCCAGGATGTCGCGCTGCGTGAAGCGCAGGTGCCACAGGATCTCTGAGGCCGAGTAGGGAAGTCCGTGGAGGCGCTCCCCGGCGCGGGCGGTCGGAAAGTCCTTCAGCACGTCGTCCAGCATCCCGTGCGCCTGTGGGCTGGTCAGCAGCGCGCGGACGTGGGCGCGCAGGGCGGCGTCGGCCTCGGGGGTCAGTACACTAGTCATCCCCGGACTTTAATCCTATCCCGTGAGCGAGCTCCCGTAATTCCCCACCGACCGCTGGTAACGCGGCAGGTGTGGCGCCAGGGCCGATAGGGCCAGCGACAGGGCTTCGCGTTCCCGACCCAGGTCAGCCAGGGTGAGGGCCAGAAAGGCCGCGACGGCGTCGTCCAGCTCATCCGAGGGGTGTTCGCGCTCCGCCGACAGCAGGCGCAGACTTTCCTGGGCACCTCCGATGTTCCGCAGCGAACTGGACAGCTGGATCACCGCCCGGCGTCGCCGGATTCCGGTCAGGCCCGCGGCCAGCGCCGCGCGGTACAGCGGCACCGCCCGGTCGGCATGCCCGGTCGAATCCTGCGCACACGCCCGCTCGAAGAGTGCGGCGGCATCCCCGTCCGGCCGCTCGGCAGCCAGCGCTTCGATCCGCGAAACGAACTCCTCGTCCGGCAGGTCGTCGAGTTTCGTTCACAGCGCGGTCACGCGCGTATACCAGTCGGAATCGTGTGTCATGGAGGCACCTTAGCGGCGTGACAGGTCGGGCGCATCCGCCGCATGGCCAGTGAGAAAGGGGGCACGTCTGTGCCGCAAGTCTTCTCTGCTCTTCTAAGAATTTGTAAGTCTACTACAACCAGCAGTAGATAGAGTTAAGATTGGTGAGTCCGCCTCCGCTGAGGCCACAGGATAACTCGACCATGGATTGGGTGCATTTTGTATGACCGCTAAACAGACTCATTTACTTAATCTTGAAGACTATAGAATACTAGTCGCAACGTGGATAATGTCTTGCAATGACCAAATTCCAATGATGACTTATAAGGGTATTGCAAAAAGACTTGACGTAAATGAACAAAAAGTGATCTCTCTGATCAAAGAATACCCGGAATTGTTTAGGCAGAGAACGCCAAATAGTATTACGCAGTTTTGGAAAGATCAGATGAAGACTGGAAATCTCCTACCTGCATGGATTCGCGATATAGATACCAACATTGAGCGAGAAAAGGCCATCCAGGAACTCACCTCAGACGATATATTCAGATCGCAGTTTCGGACGAAACGCGACTCTCCGGCCTCAGAGATGGAGATTTTAAAATGGGGCCTGGAGTATTTGAAGAGTATGAGAGATATAAATAATGATCAGCTAAAAGAGCGACGTGACGTTCGAAATCAAGCCACAACTCTAATCATAACGGCCATTAGTTCATTTCTTGGCCTTTTAATTTCTATTGCATCACTAGTTGTAAACAGCGGCAAGTAATTCTAATGCTTGCCGTTGACACTCTGAGTCGTGCTCAGTACTGCCGCCCGAAGATCACGCGTTTGCCGTACGCGCTCGGCTTCCCGCAGCGCACACAGGTTCCCTCACCTTTCTCGCTGAAGAACTCGGCATCGTCCAGGGGGATGTTGCGGGTGGTGGCCTTGGTGTCGTCCTTGATGGCCTTCTCGCAGTCGGCGTCGCCGCAGTGGTACGCGCGCACCCAGTTCCCGGCCTCGATGGCCGTCTTGAACGCGTCGTAGTCGTTCACGTCCAGCGTGTGGGCCAGCATGTAGTCCGTGGCGCGGGCCAGCAGCCAGTCGTGGATTCCGTCCAGACGGGCGGTCATGCCGCTGACGGCGTTGGCACGGTTCAGCGTTTCCTTCTCGTCGCCGTTGCGGTTCTTGACCACGACCACGCCACTCTCCAGGTCGCGGGGGCCGAGTTCCACGCGCACTGGTACGCCCTTGAGTTCCCAGTCGTTGTACTTGAAGCCGTTCGTGACGCCATCGCGTTTGTCCACCTTCACGCGGAGGCCCTGGGCGCGCAGTTCGGCGGCCAGCTTCTCGCCCTCGGCGACCATCTCGTCGAAGTTGTCCTTGCGGCCCACCGGGATCACCACGACCTGCACGGGCGCGATGCGGGGCGGCATGATCAGCCCGAAGTCGTCGCCGTGCGTCATGATGATCGCCCCGATGATCCGGCTGGAGATGGCCCAGGACGTGGTATGCGCGAATTCTTCCTTCTGTTCGCGGGTCTGGTACTTGACCTCGAAGGCCCGGCTGAAGTTCTGGCCCAGGTAATGGCTGGTGCCGCTCTGGAGGGCTTTGCCGTCGCGCATCATGCCCTCGATGCTGTACGTGGCGACCGCCCCGGCGAACCGCTCGGAGGCCGTCTTCTCGCCACGCACCACGGGCAATGCGAGCACGTCGCGGCAGAACTCGTGGTACAGGTCGAGGATCATCCGCACCTCGGCGCGGGCCTCGGCCTCGTCGGCGTGCGCGGTGTGACCCTCATGCCAGTAGAACTCGCTGGTTCGCAGGAACGCCTTGGTGCGCAGTTCGGCGCGGAACACGCTGCCCCACTGGTAGTGCAGGAACGGCAGGTCGCGGTAGGAGTTCAGCCAGCCAGCCCACATGTGCCCGATGATCGTCTCGGACGTGGGACGCATGACATAGGGCTCGGCCAGCACCTCGGTGCCGATCTTGTTCACGGTGAACAGTTCCGGCGCGAAGCCCTCGACGTGATCCGCTTCTTTCATGATGAAGCTCAGGGGGATCAGGGTGGGGAAGACCAGCGACTCGTGGCCGCTCGCCTTGAAGCGGTCGTCGAGCCAGCGCACGATGTTCTCCCACAGGGCCGAGCCGTAGGGCCGCACGACCATCGCGCCCGCCACCGGCGAGTTGTCGGCCAGATCCGCCTTCTTGACGACCTCGTTGTACCAGTCGTTGAAATCCACGCTCTGGGGCGTCACGCCGTACTGCTGCGCCTTCTTGTCCTGCCCCTTGCCCTTGCTGCCGTCGCTAGTCATCACCGGCCATGATACCGGCGGTGGCTGGATAAGGGGTCTCTCAAGGTCTCGTAACACGAGTCTGAACCCGGCAATCACCTGATTGCCCCGTTCGGCGCCAACACTGGCGACATGACGCAGAACCAGGCCGGAGAAATCACAGACCGCATCGCCCAGGATCTCAAGGAGCGTCTCGCTAAGGACGGCGAGCACCTCCAAGTGAAGGACGTGAATGGTGAACACGTCGGAACCGTCGATCATCTCGACGGCGACCAGCTCAGACTTACGAAGTCCGACTCGGCCGATGGGCAGCACCACATGGTGCCCCTGTCGCAGGTCGAGAGCATGGACGACGTGGCCGTCTACCTGAACGTCGAGCACAGCGCCATCGCCTGAGCATCGGCAAGCTCATCCGGACATGCCGCCCTGTGAGATTGCGGCGTGCTTTCATGTCGCGCAGTCCCGTCATGCCTGCCACGCACCGATCCGCCTTCAGGGACTTCAGGTCGAGTCCGTGATCCTCGCCGGCCAGCAGATGGATTGCGGCCTCGGCGAAATCCAGGGTCTAGTGAAGCCGGACGACCAGTCTGGCCTCTTCCCATGGGCACGCTCGACTTGCCCGGTCAGCCGTTGCGCATGCGTCCGGGCAGTTCACGGACGATGTCACGCAGGACGACCAGTACTTCGAGGCCCAGCCCGCGCGCCCAGCGGTAGATGCGCAGTTCGCTGCCACACCAGCAGATCCAGCCGTCGTCATCGATCAACACCGAACCCGGCCCCACCTTGGCCCGTGGAACCCGTTCCAGATTTCGCCGTATGCTGGGGGCCATGCTGAATTCAGAGCTGGGAGCTCAGCTCCGGCTGGCCTTCGACGACGATCGTGACGCCGATACCTTCCTCATGCGCCTCGACCGCTACGGGCCGGAGCTGGTCGCCAGCCTGCGGGCCGTGTATGGCGACCGTACCGACGCGCTGCTCGACACCCTGATTCCTGTGCTGCTCCACGCCTTCCACACCCGCCCGGCCGACCTGAAACGGCTGGACGAGGCGCGGCTCCTGCGCCCGGACTGGCTGCAGGGCCCGGATGTAGTCGGGTACGTGGCGTATACCGACCGGTTTGCCGGCACCCTCAAGGGCGTCGGCCAGCATCTCGATTACCTCCAGGGACTCGGCGTGACCTATCTGCACCTGATGCCGCTGCTGAAACCCCGCGACGGCGAGAACGACGGTGGCTACGCCGTGCAGGACTACCGCGCCGTCCGCGACGATTTGGGCACCATGGACGACCTGTCGGCGCTGGCCCGCGATCTGCGGGCACGCGGCATCAGCCTGGTGCTCGATCTGGTGCTGAACCACGTGGCGCAGGAGCACGAATGGGCGGTGAAGGCCCGCGCGGGCGACCCCGCATTCCGCGACTACTTCTACCTGTACCCGGACCGTACGCAGCCCGACGCCTTCGAGAAGACGCTCCCGGAGGTCTTCCCGGATTTCGCGCCCGGCAACTTCACGTGGAACGAACCCGCGAAGGCCTGGGTGTGGACGACCTTCAACACCTACCAGTGGGACCTGAACTGGAGCACCCCCGCCGTCTTCCAGGAGTTCGTGGACATCATCCTGCACCTCGCCAACCGGGGGGTGGAGGTCTTCCGCCTGGACGCGATCGCCTTCATCTGGAAGCGGCTGGGCACCGACAGCCAGAACCAGCCGGAAGTGCATCACCTGACCCGCGCCCTGCGCGCCTGCGCGCGGATCGTGGCCCCGGCCGTGGCATTCAAGGCCGAGGCGATCGTCGCGCCCGCCGACCTGATCCATTACCTGGGCAGCGGCGACCACCACGGCCGCGTGAGCGACATGGCGTACCACAACAGCCTGATGGTGCAGATCTGGAGTTCGCTCGCCTCGCGCGACGTGCGCCTGATGACGGCGGCGCTGCGGGCCTTCCCGCCCAAACCCACCAACACCACCTGGGGCATGTACGTCCGGTGCCACGACGACATCGGCTGGGCGATCAGCGACGCCGATGCAGAGCGGGTCGGCATGAGTGGCCCCGGACACCGCCACTTCCTGTCGGACTTCTACAGCGGCGAGTTCCCCGGTTCCTTCGCGCGCGGCCTGGTGTTCCAGTACAACCCGCAGACCGGCGACCGGCGCATCAGCGGCAGCGGCGCCAGCCTCGCCGGGCTGGAAAGCGCGCTGGACGCCGGGAACCACACCTGGGCCGAGTACGCCGTGCGCCGCATCCTGCTCTCGCACGCCGTGATTCTGGGCTTCGGCGGGGTGCCCCTGCTGTACATGGGCGACGAACTCGCCATGCTGAACGACTACACCTACGAAACCACGCCCGAGCACGCCGCCGACAACCGCTGGGTGCACCGCCCCCGCATGAACTGGAGCCAGGCCGAGAGCGTGACTGCCGACCCGTCGTCGCCCGGCGCGCAGGTCAACGCGGGCCTGCGGCAACTGATCCAGGCGCGCAAGCACCTGCCGCACCTGCACGCCAGCGTGGAATCCGAGGCGCTCGACAGCCCCGATCCCTGCGTGCTGCTGCTGCGCCGCGACCATCCCTCAGGCCGCTTCCTGGGCGTGTACAACTTCAGCGAGCACCGCATCCAGTTCCCCGCGTACGCCCTGCGTGACCAGGTGGGCGAGTTCGCGCTCGATCACCTGACCGGCAGCGGCTTCAGCCTGTACCGCCCGACCATCACCCTGGAACCCTTCCGTGCGCTGTGGCTCACCCCGACCCAGATGACCATATGAGTCGCCCCGGCCGGACACGTGTTCCCACCGAGGCCCTCCTGACGGCCGCCCGTAGCGCTGCCGACCGCCTGACCCACCTGTCCCGCGACCCGGACGTGCGCCGCGAGGCCGGGAACGTCGCGCAGGCCATGGGAAAGCTGCTCGAAGCGATCAGGAACGCGGGTCAGACGCCACGTAAATGAGCTGACAGACCTCACTCCGGGGCGGATAAGCCAGGTGGCCTGTCCGCCCCATCTGCGTGCCGGACGGTGGTCATGATCCGGTACCATCGTGGGGTTCACGGGAGGTTCCTCATGAAGCGATTCGCCCATGCCTGTACCCAGTGGTTCGCCTGCCCCACGGTCACTGCCGACTGAACCCGGCTCCACGAACTGGAACCCGTGACCGGCCCCGTCCGAGGTCATCCCTTGCCCAGCTTTACCCTCCAGGCCGCAACGCTGGCTACCCTGCCCGAGCTGTACGCACTGAATCCCGATGCCGTCGAGAACGCCCGGCTCCTCAAGACCTTGCGCGGCAAGATTGAACGCGGCGAGGCTCACCTGTCGAACACCCTGATTCTCCGCACGGCACGGGGCGTCGAGGGCACCGTCTTCTTCGGCCCTGCTCCGCACCCATACGTCTTTCCCGACCTTCGCACCGACGCCCCCGCTGAAGCCATTACGGCGTTCCTGCGGACGCTGCGCCGAAAGCTTCAGGGCACGTCCGAGCGCCAGCTCGTGCTGGACAGCGCCCGTGCCGATGTCTCCACAGAAGCCGTGCTCAGCGCGGGCTGGGCATTGGACGATTCCCAAGTGGTCTACGAAACGGATCTGCGCGCGTTCACGTGGCGTGGCTCCCCGATCCGGAGGTACGCCCGCTGGACGCCGGACGGCCGGACGTACAGGCCGCGCTGAGCGACCTCGGACGCGCAGATCTGGCCCTGCGGGACGGCTGGACACTGCACGGCCTGTTTCGCGGCCAGGAGCTCGTGGCGCTGGGTGCCCACGGAGCCAGTGGCCGCCCCGGTGGCGTGTTCGAGGCAAGCATCGACATGATCGGTGTCCGTCCAGCCTTCCGGGGACAGGGCCTTGGACGGCGGCTGCACGCGCACCTGCTCGGGCGTGCGGCAGAGCGCCACGACTGGCACCGGGGCGGAACGGGTGCCGACAACCACGCCATGCGCCGTATCTTCGAGCACAGTGGTTCCGTGCTCCTGGGCACGCAGCGCTATTTCCGGCAGCCTTGACCCGTTCCCTGCTCCTCGCGTATAGTTCTCTCTTGGTCAAGTGGGGCAGGGCGACCAACGGCTGACCCCGGTCAGCGGCCCGCACCCCAGACAGAAGCCTCCGGACTGGAGTGCGACTGGACTAGCAAGGAGGGCTCCCATGCCCAAAATGAAGACCCACAAGATGGCCGCGCGCCGGATCAAGATCACCGGTACGGGCAAGGTCATGGCGTTCAAGAGTGGCAAGCGCCACCAGAACACCGGCAAGAGCGGCGACGAGATCCGCGGCAAGGGCAAGGGCTTCGTCCTGGCCAAGAGCGAATGGGCCCGCATGAAACTCATGCTGCCGAAGGGGAAGTGAGTTAAATGCCACGCGCCAAGACCGGGATCATCCGCCGCCGCCGTCACAAGAAAGTCCTGAAGCGCGCCAAGGGCTTCTGGGGCAGCCGCAGCAAGCAGTACCGCAATGCCTTCCAGACGCTGCTGAACGCGGCGACCTACGAGTACCGCGATCGCCGCAACAAGAAGCGTGACTTCCGCCGCCTGTGGATCCAGCGCATCAACGCTGGGGCCCGCCTGCACGGCATGAGCTACTCGGTGTTCATCGGCGGCCTGAAGAAGGCCGGGATCGACCTGAACCGTAAGGTGCTGGCCGATCTGGCCGCCCGTGAGCCGGAAGCCTTCAAGGCTCTGGTCGACGCCGCGAAAGCCGGCAAGTAAGCCAACGCTCCACGCTGAACGCCGCCTCCAGTGATGGGGGCGGCGTTGTGCTGGTTCTCGAGGGCAGTTCCCGACTCAGGGTTCGAAGGTGTCCTGGAAGGCGTAGCGATCGCCGCGCACCCAGTAGTTCACGTAACTGGCGCGGCGCTGCCCGCTGTACGTGGTGCGGCGCAGCAGGAAGGCGGCGGTGCCGAGGGGCACGCGCAGCAGTTCCGCTTCCTCCTGGCGCAGGTTCACCGCTTCCAGGTTCTGCTCGACGCGCTGGAGGGGAACGCCGAGGGTGACCATGGTCTCGTGGATGCTCTCTACGCTGAGGTTGTGGTCGAGCAGCTTGGGTACCAGCGCGGCGTTGATGTAGCGCTTCTCGATGACCAGGGCCTCGTCGCCCGCCGTGCGCAGGCGGTGCACGAAGATGACAGGGTCGCCCGGCTGGATTTGCAGCACGATGGCGATCTCGGGCGTGGCCTCGATCTGCATGGCGCGCAGCACGGTGGTTCGGTGATCGGGGTGGCGGGCCCATTCCTTGAAGGGGCGCACGCGGAACATGCCCTGGCGGAAGCGCTTGCCGGTGGGGAAGGTGCCGGCGCCCTGCACGCGGTACACGTAGCCCTCGCGTTCCAGTTCGTCGATGGCCCGGCGGGCGGTCATGCGCGACACTTCGAATTCGCGGGCGAGTTGCGGTTCGCTCGGCAGGGGGAGGCCTTCGGTGTAATGGCCGCCCAGCAGGCGGTCTTTCAGGGTTGATTTGATGAGCGGGTACTTCGCCATGCATCCCTCCGGTCGCTTCCGCTGGTGCGGCGCTTCAACTCATCTTAGGGTTAGTGTCAAGAGGACACAAGGTTGTCTGGTCTGTCCCGCAGGTGGGGACAACACATCCGGGTCGCTTACGCCAGTCCTGACGCGATCCTCAGCCCCCGATGTGTGACATCTCCACCTTGGTGGCCCGCTCCAGGGTGGCCTCGCCCCGCTCCTCGCTGTAGCGGTCACGGCGGGCCGCCCACACGCCGGAGATCAGCGTGTGAATCTCGGGATCGCTGGCTCCGGTTCGCAGGGGCGCCCGCAGATCCGTGCCCACGCCCGCGAACAGGCAGGTGTACAGCACGCCCACGGCCGACAGCCGCGCCCGCGAGCAGTCTCCGCAGAACGGCGCACTCACCGACGAGATCAGGCCGACTTCATGCCCCTCTCTGTCCACATGCCGGGCAGCCACTTCGCCCCGGTACCTGGGGTTCACCGGCTGGAACTCGCCCCCCGTTCCATCGGCACTCAGGCGGGCCAACACCTCGCGTGAGGGCACCACGCTGCCTAAGTTCCAGCCGTTGTGGTTGCCCACGTCCATGAACTCGATGAACCGCACCACGGCCTTCTCGCGCAGCGCCAGCCACAGGTTCCGCAGGCCGTCCTCGTTCACGCCGCGCTGCACGACCGTGTTCACCTTCACACCCAGCCCCGCTTGAAGGGCCGCCTCGATGCCGTCCAGCACCTTCTGCGGGTGCGTACCCAGGCCGTTCATGCGCCCGAACACGTCAGGATCGAGGGAATCGATGCTGACGGTCACGCGGTGCAACCCCGCGGCCTTCAGGTCGGCCGCCAGCCGGGGCAACAGCAGGCCGTTGGTGGTGAGGGCCACGTCGTCCACACCCTCGATGCGGCTCAGGCGGGCGATCAGCTCCGGCAGGTCGCGGCGTAGGGTGGGCTCGCCGCCCGTGATGCGCAATTTGCGCACCCCCAACGCCACGAATACGCGGGCCAGCCGTTCGATCTCCTCGAAGCTCAGCAGCTCGCTGCGTGGCAAGAACGCGTAGTCCGGGCCAAACACGTCGGCCGGCATGCAGTAGGTGCAGCGCAGGTTGCAGCGGTCGGTCACGCTGATGCGCAGGTCACGCAGGGGCCTTGCCAACTGGTCGCGGAGCATTGCCGCTTACCATACGCGCCGCACCGTTGGAATTCAGAGGGGGCCGCTCCATTCCCACTCCGCGCCATCACCGGGCATGTGCTGGCTGGACACTCCCGTTGCCTGGACGGGCACGCGGCGACCTGCCGGACGGTCGCCCTGACGCCTGTTCCACAGGCAGAACCACCTCTGGGCCGTCATGATCCATTGATTTTGGCTTCCCTTGCTTCTACGCTGTGGCCAGTCACACAATCCGGCCCCGGCTCCCCCCGCCCCGCCCTGTCCAGTTCCGTCACGCAGGAGGCACGCATGACCGTATCCCAGTCACGCCCGAGTCCCGCCCCAGCCCGCAACGCCGCGTACCAGCAACTGGTCGCGCAGCGGAATTCGTTCACGGTCACCATGACGGTCACGTTCCTGGTGTTGTACTTCCTGCTGCCGATCCTGGCCGGGTACAACAAACCCCTGATGGCCACCAAGGTCTTCGGGAACGTCACCTTCGGGTACGTGCTCGCCTTCCTGGAATTCGTGATGGGCTGGGTCATGGCGTACATCTACGTGGTTCGGGCGCGCGCCTTCGACCGGCTGGCCGAGGAAGCCCGCCGATGACGTTCCTGCTCGCCGCGATCATCGTCGCCATCACCCTGGGCGTGACCTTCTGGGCCAGCAAACGCAACACCAGCGCCGGAGACTTCTACGTCGCCGGGGGTCGCATCAGCGCCACGCAGAACGGCATCGCCATCGCCGGGGACTACATGAGCGCCGCGTCGTTCCTGGGCATCACCGGCCTCATCGCCCTGAACGGCTACGACGGCTTCATGTACTCGGTCGGGTGGTTCATCGCGTACCTGACCGTGCTGTTCATCGTGGCCGAGCCGCTGCGCAACCTCGGCAAGTACACCCTGGCCGACATGCTGGTCTACCGACTGAAAGACCCGCGCGTGCGCACCTACGCTGCCGTGAGCACCATCGGGATCAGCACCTTCTACATGATCGCGCAGGTCGTGGGCGCGGGCAGCCTGATCAGCCTGCTCTCCAAGGGCGCCATCTCGGCCGACCTCGCCATTCCGCTCGTCGGGGTGCTGATGATCATCTACGTGGTCGTGGGCGGCATGCTCGCCACCACCTGGGTGCAGATCATCAAGGCCATGCTGCTGATGTTCGCCACCATCGTGATGACCCTGCTGATCCTCACGAAGTTCGGCTTCAGCTTCTCGAACCTGCTCGGGCAGGTAGAAGCTAAGAATGGCGCGGAGTTCCTGGGCGCAGGCGTGAAATACAAGAATCCTGTCGACCTGATCTCGCTGTGTCTCGCGCTCGTGCTGGGCACCGCCGGGCTGCCGCACATCCTCGTGCGCTTCTTCACCGTCCCCACTGCGCAGGATGCCCGCAAGAGCGTCGTGTGGGCCATGGTACTGATCGGCGCGTTCTACGTCATGACCGCCTTCATGGGCAACGCCGCGAACGTCCTGCTGGGCAAAGACGCCATCGAGACCGCCAACAAGGCTGGGAACATGGCCGCGCCGCTGCTCGCGCAGGCCCTGTTCGGCGGGGCGGGCACGGCCGGTGGCGAGTTCGGGCTGGCCTTCGTCACGGCCGTGGCCTTCGCCACCATCCTCGCGGTCGTCGCGGGGCTCACCATCAGCGCCAGCACCAGCTTCACGCACGACATCTACAACGGCGTCATGCGCGGCGGCCAGGCCAGCGAACGTAACCAGTTCCGCGTGGCCCGACTGGCCACCGTCGCCGTCGGCATCGCCGCCATCATCCTGGGCCTGCTCGCCAAGACGCAGAACGTCGCCTTCCTGGTCGCGCTGGCCTTCGCGCTGGCCGCCAGCGCCAACCTCCCGGTGATCCTGTTCACGCTGTTCTGGAGGAAGTTCAACGCCACGGGCGCAATCTGGGGAATCGTGGGCGGCATCGTGTTCACGCTGCTGCTGATCGCCATCAGCCCGAACATCATGAAGATCGACCCGGACACCCTGACCACCGGGCGCCACCTGATCCAGGCCAACCCGATCTTCCCGCTGGAAAACCCCGGCATCATCAGCATTCCTGCCGGCTTCCTGTTCGCCTACGTGGGCACCCTGCTTGGCGCCGCCCGCCGCAACGCCGCCCAGGACGACCGCGACTTCGAGGAGATGCAGTACCGCGCCTACACCGGGGCGGGCACCGACGGCACCGTCGCCGCGCACGACTGAAAACATTCAAAAGAGGGGCGCACGGATCGCATGATCCGTGCGCCCCTCATTCCGGCCCAGGCGTGGTTGGCGAGCCAAGTCATGACCGCTCCGTCCGGGCACACCGTCTGGTGGCCGGAACCGGCGACGTCGCCCCGCTGACCGGGATTCGATTCTCTAGCGCCAGGAGGTACGGTCCGCCGCTCTTGCTGGCGGCACCATCTTGGCTGCGTCCTCGCCGCGATAGGACGCTGTAGGGGCCGTCGATGAAATCAGACGACGGTTCACCCCCCCTGTTCAATCTGGCGAGAACCGCCGTCATGACGGCCCGGTGTACCGGGTGCAGTACCCGGCGCGGGACGGCAGCCGGATTCCCACCTTGGGCACGGTAAATTAGGTTCAACGCGTTTTGAGAGCCCGAGCCCCGTCCCTGGGGATCACCCACCTGCACCCCGACCCGGAGGTCTTCATGCCCGCACAGCCAACCGACCACATTGACGCCATGCTGCACGAGAGCCGCGTGATCCCGGCCAGCGCTGATTTCACTGCCCACGCCCGCGTGAACCGTGAGGAGTACGAGCGCCTGTATCGCCAGAGCATCGACGATCCCGACACCTTCTGGGCGGATGTGGCCGCGGATCTGGACTGGATGACGCCCTGGACGCAGGTGCTCGACTGGCAGGAGCCGCACGCGACATGGTTCGCGGGCGCGCAGACGAACATCGCGTACAACGCCCTGGATCGCAACGTGGCACGCGGCTTGGGCGACAAGCGCGCCATCGTGTGGGAAGGCGAGGACGGCGAGGTTCGCACCTACACCTACGCGCAACTGCTGGCCGAGGTGAAGAAGGCCGCGAATGCCCTGACCAGCGTGGGCGTGCAGCCCGGCGACCGCGTGACCCTGTACCTCCCCATGATCCCGGAGGCCGCGATCGCCATGCTCGCATGCGCCCGGATCGGCGCGGTGCATTCCGTGGTGTTCGGGGGCTTCAGCGTGTCCGCGCTGTCCGGCCGCATCAACGACGCGCAGAGCAAGGTGCTGATCACCGCCGACGGCGGCCTGCGGCGTGGGAGTCTGGTGCCCCTCAAGGCCAATGCCGACCAGGCCGCCAAGGACGCGCCGGGTCTGGAAACCGTCATCGTCGTGAACCGTGGGAACAGCAATCCGCCCATGCAGCAGGGCCGCGACGTGTGGTGGCATGATCTGCTCGCCCAGGCCAGCGAGGAGCACGACGCGCTCCCCGTCGACAGCGAGCATCCGCTGTTCGTCCTGTACACCTCGGGCAGCACCGGCAAACCCAAAGGGGTGCTGCACACCACCGGCGGGTACATGGTGGGCACGTACCTGACCACCCGCACAGTGTTTGACCTGCGGGACGACGACATCTACTGGTGCACGGCTGACATCGGCTGGGTGACCGGGCACAGTTACATCGTCTACGGGCCGCTGTTGAACGGCGCGACCGTCCTGATGTACGAGGGTGCGCCCAACCAGCCCGACTGGGGCCGCTTCTGGGACATCGTGCAGAAGCACAGGGTCAGCATCCTGTACACCGCGCCCACCGCCATCCGCGCGATCATGCGTCAGGGCGACGAGTACCCGATGAAGTACGACCTGAGCTCGCTGCGGCTGCTCGGCTCGGTCGGCGAGCCCATCAACCCGGAGGCGTGGATGTGGTACTACCGCGTGATCGGCGGGGAACGCTGCCCGGTCGTGGATACGTGGTGGCAGACCGAGACGGGTTCGATCATGCTGACCACCCTGCCCGGCGCGTTCCCCAGCAAGCCCGGCAGCGCGGGGCTGCCGATGTTCGGCGTGGACGCCGCGATCATGACCCGTGGGGGAGAGGAACTCGGCCCCGACGACGGCGGCCTGCTGGTCATCAAGAAACCCTGGCCCAGCATGTTGCGCACCGTGTACGGCGACGACGCCCGCTACCAACAGGCGTACTGGGGCGAGATCCCGCACGTGTATTTCGCCGGCGACGGGGCCCGCCGCGACCAGGACGGCTACTACACCGTGATGGGCCGGGTGGACGACGTGCTGAACGTGTCTGGCCACCGCCTGGGCACCATGGAGATCGAGTCCGCGCTGGTCGCCCATCCTTCGGTCGCCGAGGCCGCCGTGGTCGGCAAGCCCGACGATGTGAAGGGCGAGAGCGTCGTAGCCTTCGTGCTGCCCCAGGGTGGCCATACCATCGACCCCACGGTGCTGCGCGCCCATGTCAGCAAGGAGATCGGCGCGCTGGCCCGGCCGGACGCCATCATCATCGGGGACGCGCTGCCCAAGACCCGCTCGGGCAAGATCATGCGCCGCTTCCTGCGGCAGATCGCCGCCGGGAAGGCCATCGAGGGCGACACCAGTACCCTGGAAGACCCCAGCGTGCTCGAACGGCTGGCGGCGACCGAGTCCGTCTGACAGCAGCAGAGGTCTGATGCCAGCCCACTTCTGATTCCAGCCCACTTCAGCGCGTCCGGGCTTCAGGCCACGGGCGCGCGGCTCTCTCGGTTCAGGTCAGGTGGGCAGGCTGGCGGTCTGCATCCAGAAACTGCGGACGGCCTGCACCACGGTCTCGTACTCGCTGAACAGGCGCGGCTTACAGATGTAGCTGTTCGCATAGTTCTCGTACGAGCGGCGGATATCGCTGCGGGAATTGCTGGTGCTGAACACCAGCACCGGCACCGGCCGCAGCGCCGGGTCGTGCTTGAGGTGTTCCAGCAGCCCGAAGCCGTCCATCCGCGGCATGTTCAGATCCATCAGGATGATGTCCGGCAGGGACTGGCCCGCCTGCACCCGCCCGTGCAGGTACTCCATGGCCTCCACGCCGTCGGCACAGACCGTGAACTGCGGGGTCGGCTCCAGGGTCAGGAAGGCTTCCTGCGTGAGGAAAGCGTCATCCTGGTTGTCCTCAACCAGCAGGATATGCAGGGGCAGGTGCGCAGTCTGGCGAACAGTCATGGGAGGGCTTGATGATAAAGCAGAACCTTTCATGAATGGTGCCGCAGGCAGGATTACCCCCACCGAGTTCCAGGCCCCTCACTCCAGCGTGAAATCTACCGTCAACTCGACGTCCAGCGGCTGGGTGGCGCTGTACTCCACGCCCACGTCCAGCGGGGTCGCCCGCGACCGGGACATCAGGGCCATGGGCGCGTCGCTGCGCAGGTCGATGGTCGTGCTCGGCATCTGCCACGAATCGCTGGCGCTGTGCACGCCCACCACGCGGTGTCCGGCGGCGGCGGCGATCACGTCGGCCTTACGCCGGGCACGCTGCATGGCCTGAGCGGCCAGCGGCAGGCTCGCCTCGAAGGCCTCGAAGTCCCAGTCCAGCCGGGAGAGCTGGGCGTGCCGGTGCGCCGCCACGGCCCCCAACACCTCTGGGAGCTGAACCGGCGTGCTGCGGACGGCCAGGGTGTAGGTGGCCTTCTGCTGGCGACCCAGCACGCCGCCCGCCCCCGCGATCCGCACGCCATGAACGTGCAGATCGGCGTCCGTGACGCCAGCGGTGCGCAGGGACGTCACCAGCTCCCGCAGCTCCCGCGCGCCGTTCAGCGCGGCGTTGCCGATCACGAACGTCTCGGCCTCCACACTCAGGTGCAGGCGCACGCCCGTCGCCGTGACCTCTCCATGTTCCTGTACCGTGACGCGCAGCAGTCCCATGCGACCAGCGTACGGGATGGGCGGTCAGGTCGCAGATGCCAGGTGCGGCACGGCCACGTCCGCCAGGGCCTGCGCCGCCGCCGTCAGCACCTCCGGCGGCTGCACCAATGCGAAGCGCACGAAGCCCTCGCCCTGCGCGCCGAAGGCCCGGCCCGGACTGATCGCCACGCCCGTCTGTTCCGCCACGCGGAGCGCGAAGGCCACGGAATCGTTCAGGCCCGGCACACGTGCCCACGCGAACATGCTCGCCTGAGGCCGCGTCACGGCCCAGCCCAGGTCACGCAGGGCCGGCACCAGCGCGTCCCGCCGGGCCTCGAAGGTGGCCGCGCCGACCCGGCCGACCGCGTCCGGCAACCCCAGCGCCACGGTCGCCGCGCGCTGGATACCCAGGTACGGGTGGAAGTCCACCGCGCCCTTCACGCGGGCCAGCGCCCCCAGCGCGCCCGCATCGCCCGCCGCGAAGCCTACCCGGAAGCCGCCCATATGGTGTGTCTTGCTCAGCGAGTGCAGCTCCACGACGCCGTCCAGTCCTGCCTGAAGCGCACTGGGGGCGAGGTACCCGCCGAAGGTCAGCTCCGCGTAGGGGTTGTCATGCACCAGCAGGACGCCCCGCTCCCGGCACCATTGGGCCGCCCGCTCGAAGAACGCTGAATCCGCGACCGCCGAGGTCGGGTTGTTCGGGTAATTCAGCAGCAGCACGCGGGGCCGGACGCTCTGCGGCACGGCGTCCAGATCCGGCAGGAAGTCCTGGTCGGCGTGCAGCGGGAGTGTGACCACGTTCAGGCCCGCGACCGCCGCCGCGCCCAGGTACGGGGGGTAACACGGGTCGGGCAGCAGCAGCGTGTCGCCGGGATCCGTCACGGCCAGCAGCAGGTGCGCGAGCCCCTCCTGCGCGCCGATCAGCGGCACGACCTCGCCATCGGGATTTGCATCCACCCCAAAGCGGCGCGACAGGTATGCCGAGGCCGCAACCCGCAGGGGCCGGGTATCGCTCACCATCGGGTAGCGGTAGGTGGCCGGATCGCGCGTCGCCTCGCGCAGCGCCTCCAGCACGATCTCCGGAGGGTGCAGATCGCTGCTGCCGATGCTCAGGTCGATGACCTGCTTCCCGGCAGTTCGCGCCCGGCCCATGGCCTGATCCATCAGCGAGAACACGCTGCCCGGCACGCCCGTTGCCCGCTTGGAAGCCCACATGGGGCGCAGCCTACCAGAGCCGCTGCCACCGCCCCGCTCCAGTGATCGGCACCACTGGACGCCGCCCCGCATGGCCCACTGCTCTACGCTGAGGATCGACGGTCTGCCTGTCGCCAGCCTTCACTCCTCTGAGGTTCCCATGCCCGCACCCACGCCCACCACCCGCCTGACCGGCCAGCTTGTCCTCGGGGATCAGCTGATTCCCGGCCGGATCGACTTCACGGAGACCATCACCACCGTCACCCCGCTGCCCGCCGCTCCGGCCGATGCGCTGATCCTGCCGGGGTTCATCGACGCCCACGTGCATGGCGGAAACGGCGCCGACACCATGGACGGCCCGGACGGCATCAGGACACTGGCGCAGTTCCACGCCCGGCACGGTACGACCACGCTGCTGCCCACCACCATCACCAACGCCTGGGAGAACGTCCTCAATGCCCTGCACGCCGTGAGCGACGTTATGCGCGGCGGAGTGGACGGCGGCCCGGATATCCCCGGAGCCCACCTGGAAGGCCCCTTCATCAGCCCGGATCGGCTGGGGGCACAGCCACCCTTCACCGTGCTGCCCACGCCGGAGCTCATCGGGCAGGTGCTGGACATCGGCGTCGTGCGGGCCGTGACCATCGCGCCGGAACTGCCGGGGGCACTTGACGCTGCCCTGGCGCTGGGCGGGGCGGGCGTGCGCATCGGGATTGGGCATACCCGCGCCGACGCCGCGACCGTCACGGCCTTCCTGATCGCCCTGCACGCGCAGGGCATCCGCACCTGCTCCACGCACCTGTTCAACGCCATGGGCGGGATCGAGGGCCGCGATCCCGGCGTGCCCGGCGCGCTGCTGGCCGACCCGCACGCGTTCCACGAGGTGATCCTCGACCTGCTGCACGTCCATCCCACGTCGTTCCGGCTGGCCCGCGCCGCCGCCCCGGAACGCGTGACGCTGGTCACGGACGCCATGCGCGCGGCTGGCCTGGGCGACGGCGACAGCGAGCTCGGTGGGCAGCGCGTCATCGTGCGGGGCGGCGAGGCGCGGCTCCCCGGTGGTTCCCTGGCCGGCAGCCTGCTCACCATGGACATGGCCCTGCGCAATGCCGTGACCAGCGGTGTACCCCTGCCCGAAGCCAGCCGCCTGCTCAGCGGGGTTCCGGCGGCGTCCCTGAACCTCACGGATCGCGGGTCGTTGAAGGTTGGGCAGCGGGCCGATGTGGTCGTGCTGAACGCCGATTTCGATGTGGAATCCGTGTACGTGGGCGGTCGTCACATCCCCGGAGCGGGCGCATGACGGCCGATTCCCTGATGCTCCTCGAAGCCCGCGAGGCTCCGCAGGTGATCGCCCGGCAGCTCGTGGAGAACGCCGGAGTCTGCGCGGCCCTCGGCGCCGCCATCCGTGAGCGGCCGCCCGCCTACGCGGTCACGGTCGCGCGGGGCAGCAGCGATCATGCCTGCACGGTGCTGAAGTACGCGCTCGAGACGGAACTGCGCCTGCCGGTGGCCAGCCTCGGCCCCAGCGTCCTCACCCTGTACGGCGCGCGGCTCGACCTGCGCGGCGCCCTGCTGATCGCCGTCTCCCAGAGCGGGGCCAGCCCCGACGTGGTCGAGAACGTCCGCGCCGCCCGTGAGAGCGGAGCCCTGACGGTCGCTCTGGTGAACGTGGAGGACAGCGACCTGGCTCATACGGCCGAGTTCGTGCTGCCCCTGCGCTGCGGGGAGGAACGCGCGGTGGCCGCCACCAAGAGCTACCTCGCCAGCCTGGGGGCCTTCCTGCCAGTGATCGCCGCCCTGACCGACGACGCCTCCCTGACAGCCGGTCTGGCCGGACTGCCGGACGCCATGACCCGCGCACTTGCCTTGGAACCCCAGGCGAGCGCCCTCGCGGAACGCTACCGGTTCGCGGAGAACCTGCTGGTGCTCGCGCGCGGCCTGCACTTCGGGGTGGCGCAGGAGGCAGCCCTGAAACTCAAGGAAACCAGCGGCATCCACGCTGAAGCGTACTCCGCCGCCGAATTCGCGCACGGCCCCCGCCGCCTGCTGGCCGAGGGCCTGCCCCTGCTGGGGTTCGCTCCCACCGACGCCGCGCAGGAGGCCTGCCGGACGGCCTACGCCGATCTCCGTGCGGCCGGAGCCGACCTGCGCACCCTCGGCCCCGCCCTGGACAGCACCCTGACCACCCCAGCTACCGGCCACGCCCTGACGGACACGCTGCCCAGCGCCCTGACCTTCTACCTGTTCGCCGCGCACCTCGCCCAGCACCGCGGACTGAATCCGGACGCGCCTCCGGGTCTGAGCAAGGTCACCCGCACCCGCTGAACAAAAAAACTCCCCCAGAACGGGGGAGTGCACCTAGACCGGAGCGGCACTTATTCGCCGTAAGCGGCACCGTAGACGGGAATCGACACGTTCGTCAGCACGTCTCCGCCCGAGGTCAGGGCGATGTTCGCCACGCTGTTCACGAGCGTGGACGTGTCGGAACGGCTCACCGTGACGTGCAGCAGCGCCGATTCTCCACGGATCGTGACATCGTTCAGCGCGATCGTGGTACCAGCCGGCAGCCCGGTCACGGCGATGTTCAGGTCACTCGGCACCGTGCCGCCCAGCGCGGACAGCGGCACTTCCAGCGCCATCCAGGAGCTTTCCGTCTGGAGCGCCGTGTACTCGGTTCCGCTTTCATCGCTGGCGTACACCTGCGGCGCGGCGGCAAACGCGGTGGTGGCGGTCAGGGTCAGGGCGGTCACGGCGGTCATCAGCAGCTTCTTCACGGTCGTTCTCCTTGGCACGCGGGTGCGGCCCCTCTGGCCCCTGCCTCCCGCTCTGAGAAGAGGATGCCCGCCACGTTCGCAGGGTACATGCATGGACTTTGAAGATTGATCGAATATGGACGGCCCGACTTCACGTGCCAGACAGGCAATTCACATCAGGTATCCATATAGACGCGCCCGGCCCTCATACAATCGGGCCTATGGCCGATCCCAGCCTGCAAGTCCTCACCTCGATGATCACGCCTGCCGTGCTCATCTCCGGGGCCGGCACCCTGCTCATGAGCACCAGTACCCGGGTGGGCCGCGCCACAGACCGCGTCCGGCAACTCACCGCGCGTTTCAAGGTGCTCGTCAGCGAGACCGGCCGTCTGGAACCCCTCGCCCGTGAGGAAAAACAGATGATCATGCGCCAGCTTCCCCGCCTGGCCCGGCGCAGCCAACTCCTCACCCGCGCCATGACGGCCATGTACATCGCCGTGGCCCTGCTCGTCCTGACCAGCATCCTGATCGGCGCGGGCAGTCTGAGTCACCTGGACTTCGGCCTGCTGCCGGTGCTGATGGCCATTCTGGGGGCCGGCTCGCTGGCCTTCGCCGCCCTGACCCTCAGCTTCGAGATGCGCCTCAGCGCCCGCACCACCAAGGAAGAGATGGGCTTCCTGGTGGGCCTGGGCCAGCATTACGCCGGACTGTACGCCGACCGGGAGGAAGCGTAGACATACTCACCGATGAGCTTGATCTGCCATCGTGCAGCAACACGAACCCCCACCCGTTTCCAGGTGGGGGTTTGCTTGTGACCTTCAGCTCAGTTGGTGTAGGTGACGTTCTCGTTGACCACGCCGGGGCGGGTGTCGTCGTAGGAGCGGTCACCGGTGACGGAGTCGGTCGAGTTGTTGCTCTCGCCGTACTTCTCGAGGGTTCGGTCGTCGGCGACCTGCATGTCGCGCACGGTCTGGAGGCCGGTGCCGGCGGGAATCAGCTTCCCGAGGATGACGTTCTCCTTGAGGCCGATCAGGTCGTCGACCTGGCCCTTCATGCTGGCTTCCGTGAGCACGTGGGTGGTGTGCTGGAAGCTCGCGGCCGACAGCCACGACTTGGTGGTCAGGCTGCTCTTGGTGATGCCCAGCAGCACCGGCTTCCAGCTGCTGGGGGTGGTGCCTTCGGCCAGGGCGTCGTTCGCCGCGTCGACTTCCCAGCGCTCGACGGTCTGGCCTTCGAGCAGGTCGGTGTCGCCGCCGTCCACGATTTCCACGTAGCGCAGCATCTGGCGGATGATGACCTCGATGTGCTTGTCGTGCACCTTCACGCCCTGCGAGCGGTACACGCGCTGCACTTCGTCCACCAGGTACTTCTGGGCGGATTCGTTGTCCTTGTGTTCCAGCAGGTCGTGGGGGTTCACGGCCCCGCGCGTGAGCTGCTGCCCGGCTTCCACCCGCACGCCGTCACGGATATCGGGCGCGAGGCGCGTGGCGCGCGAGACCTTGTGCAGCTTGCCGCTGTACTGGGTGTCGTCGGCCTCCACCTTGATCAGGTAGCGTTCCTCTTCCTCGGTGATGTGCAGGGTGCCGGTGGTGTCGGCGATGAGGGCGGGCACCTTGGGCTTGCGGGCTTCGAACAGTTCGATCACGCGGGGAAGACCCATGGTGATGTCGCCGCTGCCGGCCACGCCGCCGGTGTGGAAGGTGCGCATGGTGAGCTGCGTGCCGGGCTCGCCGATGGACTCGGCGGCGACCACGCCGACCGCTTCGCCCATGGACACGGGCTTGGCCTGCGACAGGTCGTAGCCGTAGCACTTCTGGCACACGCCGCTCTTCACGCGGCAGTTCAGCGGGGTGCGGACGAAGATCTCCTGAAGGGCCTTGGCGTCCTTGGTGATCGCCTTGACGTCTTCCAGGCTCAGCATCTCGCCCTCGCGGATGGTGTGGCCGCTGGACAGTTCCACGTCGGCGGTCAGCGTCCGGCCGTAGATCGAGGTCTCGATCTCGCTGGCCTTGCGGCTGCGCCACTCGCCGGTGCGGTCATCGTTGGCCCCGAGCGAGATGGTGCTGTAGTCGGTGGTCCCGCAGTCCACGTCGCGCACGACGACTTCGTGGGCCACGTCCACCAGCTTGCGGGTCAGGTAGCCGGAGTCGGCGGTACGGAGCGCGGTGTCGGCGCCGCCCTTTCGCGCGCCGTGCGTGCTGATGAAGTACTCCAGCACGGTCAGGCCTTCACGGAAGGACGCCAGGATCGGCACTTCAATCGTTGAGCCGTCGGGGCGGGCCATTAGGCCACGCATCCCGGCGAGCTGCGTGATCTGCTGCGCGTTGCCGCGCGCGCCGGACTGGCTCATGATCCACAGCGGGTTGAAGGGGTAGTTCACCTCGAAGTTCTTGAACATGGCGTTCTTGACTTCGTCCTTGGTGTCGTTCCACAGCTGCACGACCTGCTTGTACCGCTCTTCTTCTGTCATGAAGCCGAACTCGTAGTTCTGCTCGATTTCCGCGACCTGCGCGTTGGCGTTGGCCAGGATCTCGGGCTTGCTGGGCGGAATCACGATGTCGTCAATGCCGATGGTGATGCCCGACGACGTGGACAGCTTGAAGCCCGAGTCCTTCAGGGCGTCCAGCAGGCCCGCGGTCGCCTCGATGCCCAGGTGCTTGAAGCACGCCATGACCATGTCCTTGAGGTGGTCTTTCTCGTACGCGGTCTCCAGGTTGACCAGGGTATCGACCAGGTACGCCTGGGTGCCCAGGGCCTCCATGACCAGGCGGCGGAACATGACGCGCCCGGCGCTGGTGTCGTACGTGGTGCCGTTCAGGCGGATGCGGACGTGATCCTGGTAGTCGATCTCGCCGCGCTCGACGGCCATGATCGCCTCGTCCGGGGTGCTGAAGATGTACTTCAGGCGGCCCGCGCTGAGGTTCTGGCCGCGCAGCGTGACCGGGCTGTTCAGCGCAATCTTGCCGTCTTCCAGGGCCTTGAGCAGATCCTGCTCGGTGCTGAACTCGCTGCCCGCGCCCAGGTTGTCGGTACGCAGCAGGGTCAGCGTGAAGATCCCCAGGATGATGTCGCGGCTGGGCTTGACGTTCGGCTCGCCGTTGGCGGGCGAGAGCAGGTTGTGCGAGGCGAGCATCTGGATGCGCGCTTCGGCCTGCGCCTGGGCGCTCAGCGGGACGTGAATGGCCATCTGGTCGCCGTCGAAGTCGGCGTTGAAGGCTTCACAGACCAGCGGGTGGAGCTGGATGCTCTGGCCTTCCACCAGCACCGGCTCGAAGGCCTGGATGCCCAGACGGTGCAGAGTGGGCGCGCGGTTCAGCAGCACGACCTTGTCCTCGATGACCTCTTCCAGCGCGTCCCACACGGTGTCGCGGGTGTCGCGGTAGCGTTCGAGCATCTTGCGGGCCTGCTTGATGTTGGTGACCTCGCCCTTCTCCTCGAGCACCTTGAACAGGAAGGGCTTGAAGAGTTCCAGCGCCATGCGCTTGGGCACCCCGCACTGGTGCAGCTTGAGCTGCGGGCCGACCACGATTACCGAGCGGCCGGAGTAGTCCACGCGCTTGCCGAGCAGGTTCTGCCGGAAGCGGCCCTGCTTCCCGCCCAGCAGGTCGGTCAGCGAGCGCAGGCTGCGGTCGGAACCGGGGTTCGTGACCGGGCTGCCGCGGCGGCCGTTGTCGATCAGGGCGTCCACCGCTTCCTGAAGCATGCGCTTCTCGTTGCGGATGATCATGTCGGGCGCGCCCTGGTTGATCAGCTTCTTCAGGCGGTTGTTGCGGTTGATCAGGCGGCGGTACAGGTCGTTCAGGTCGCTCGTGGCAAAGCGTCCGCCGTCCACCTGCACCATCGGGCGCAGGTCTGGCGGCATGACCGGCACGGTGTTCAGGATCATCCACGTGGGGTTGTTGCCGCTGCGCTTGAAGGCGCGCGTCACTTCCAGCCGCTTGCGGGCCTTGGCGCGCTTGTGGCGGCTGGAGTCCTTCATCTGCTCGCCCAGCTCGGCTTCCAGGGTGTCCAGGTCGAGGTCGTCCAGCAGTTCCTTGACGGCCTCGGCGCCCATCTTCGCCTCGAAGTCGTACGACTCGATGACGCGCACCTGCTTGCGCACCAGGTCGATCTCGATGCGCCCGCTGATCTCGCTCTTGAGGTTGCCGGAGTCGGCCAGCTCGTCGCCGGGCTCCACACGGTCGCCGTTCACGACCAGCGGTTCGTCCTGGTACGGATAGACCTTCGCCTTGCTCACGATCACGCTGGCGGGGGCGTGCAGCGTGATGACGCCGTCGGCCTGCGCGATGATCTCCTCTTCCTTGTCGATGGCCCCGATGACCTTCTGGCCCTTCTTGACTGCGGAGCCGTCGCCGACCAGCACGTGCATCGTGGGGTTGATGGCGTGCTCGGCCCGCCGCATCCAGTGCGCGGTGACCGTCACGTCGCCCTTCTTCTTGGGGAAGGTCACGCCGCTCAGGCTGGAGTCGCGGCTGACCCGCAGGCGCTGTCCGGCCTTGGCGGTGGCCAGCACCGCGCCGGCGTCCACGATCTCGCCGTACGCGACCTGCACGTCCATGCCGTGCGGGATGTACACGCGGGCGATGATCTCGCCGGCGGGCACGGGGGCGGCGGGCGTGGCGTCCTCGTCGTCGTCCGTTTCGGGAGTGCTGGGGGCCACGGCGCTCTCGCGCAGTTCCACCATCACGCTGTCCTCGCCCATGTCGTGCAGGAAGGCGGTGCCGGCCACCGGCGCGGTGATCGTCACGTCACTTTCCAGCTCGGCCAGGATTTCCCCGGCGCGGAAGGCGTCCTGCTCGACCAGCGCCTCGGCGGGCACGGGCAGGGTCGCCTCGACTTCCTCGCTGTACGCGAACTCGGCGCGGCGCGGGAAGCGGAACTGCGCCAGGCCGTCCATCTTGGCGGCGACATTGCCCCCCAGGATCTGCCCGCGCGTGACGTACTCGCCGTCACGGATGACGGCTTCCTGCCCGTTCGGGATGGTGTACGTTTCCTGCCGTCCGAAGCGCAGTTCGCGGTACTCGTCGTCCGTGAGCAGTTCGCCGCGCTTGAGCGGGCGGCCTTCCTTCTGCGCGTTGCGGGGATCGGTCACCAGGAAGGAGCTGAAGTACAGCACCTTCTCCAGCTGCCCGGCCGAGAGGTCGAGCAGCGTGCCGATCTTGCTGGGCGTGTCCTTCACGTACCAGATGTGCGCGGCGGGCGTCGCCAGGTCAATGTGGCCCATGCGGTAGCGCCTGACCTTGCTGCTCGTGACTTCCACGCCGCAGCGTTCGCAGACCTTGCCCTCGTAGCGCTGGCGCTTGTACTTCCCACAGGCGCACTCGTAATCCTTCTGCGGCCCGAAGATGCGCTCGTCGAACAGGCCCTCGCGCTCGGGCTTCAGGGTGCGGTAGTTGATGGTCTCGGGTTTTTCGACTTCGCCGAAGCTCCACTCGCGGATCTTCTCGGGCGAAGCGATGGCGATACGTACTTTGCTGAAATCTTTCATTGAGACTCCTGGGAGGGGAGGCTTGTGGTCGTGGGTCTGACGGCCCACAGGTGTGTCCGACCGTCAGACGACGCAGAGCGCGACGGCACTCAGCGCTTGGGCATCATGCCTTCGAAGATGTCGACGTTCTTGTCGTGCGTGTCGAGCACTTCCACGTCCAGGCCCAGCGAGTGGAGTTCCTTGACGAGCACCTTGAACGACTCGGGGATGGTGCTGCCCGACACTTCCTCGCCCTTGACGATGCTCTGGTACGCGGCGTCGCGGCCGTCGATGTCGTCGGACTTGATGGTCAGCATCTCCTGCAGGGTGTGCGCCGCGCCGTAGGCTTCGAGCGCCCACACTTCCATCTCGCCGAAGCGCTGACCGCCGAACTGCGCCTTGCCGCCCAGCGGCTGCTGGGTGATGAGGCTGTATGGGCCGGTCGAGCGGGCGTGCAGCTTGTCCTCCACCATGTGGTACAGCTTCATGACGTACATGGTGCCCACGACCACGGGGCCGCTGATCGGTTCGCCGCTGCGGCCGTCGTACAGGATGCTCTTGCCGGTGCGGGCGAGCTGCATCTGCGCGCGCTCGTAATCGCCGTTCGGGGCGTCCACCACGCCGACTTTTCCGGCGCGGTCGAGCACTTCCTGCTCGCGCTTGTCGAGTTCGAAGCCCTCATCCTTGAGGCCCTGGAGGCGTTCGGCCGCGGCCACTTCCAGCATTTCCTTGATGGTCGCTTCCGTGACCGAGTCGAAGACCGGAGTCTCGAACTTCTGGCCGGTCAGGCGGGCCACCTCACCCAGGTGCGTTTCCAGGATCTGGCCCAGGTTCATGCGCGAGGGGACGCCCAGCGGGTTGAACACCAGATCGACGGGCGTGCCGTCTTCCAGGTAGGGCATGTCCTCGGGGGCCATGATCTTGGAGACCACGCCCTTGTTGCCGTGGCGGTTGGCTACCTTGTCGCCCACCTGCAGCTGACGCTTCTGGGCCACGTACACGCGCACCATCTCGCGCACGCCGGGCTTGAGATCCACGCCCTCGTCGCCGCGGCGGAAGCGCACGGTCTTCACCACGATGCCGCCCTGGCCGGACTGCACGCGCAGCGAGGTGTCCTTCACTTCACGGGCCTTCTCGCCGAAGATCGAGCGCAGCAGGCGTTCTTCCGGCGTGGGCTCGCTTTCACCCTTGAAGGATGTCTTGCCGACCAGGATGTCGCCGGGCTTCACTTCTGCCCCGACGCGCACGATGCCGTCCTCGTCCAGATCGCGCAGCGCGGCCTCGGACAGGCCGGGGATGTCGCGGGTGATCTTCTCCGGCCCGAGCTTGGTGTCGCGCGCCTCGATCTCGTCTTTCTCGATGTGCACGGACGTGTAGTAGTCCTTGCGCACCAGGCCCTCGCTGATGCAGATGGCATCCTCGAAGTTGAAGCCGTCGAAGGGCATGATCGCGATGGTGATGTTCTGGCCGAGCGCCAGGCGGCCCATGTCGCTCGCGGGACCGTCGGCGATGACCTGTCCGGCCGTCACGTCGTCCCCGGTGCTCACGATGGGGTGCTGGTCGAGGTTGGTGCCCTGGTTGCTGCGCGTGAAGCGCACGAGCTCGAAGGTGCGGACGTTGCCCTTCACCATGCCGGCGGCCGAGGAGTCCTCGGTCAGCGTGATCTGGATGTTGCGGGCGTCCACGTAGGTCACGCGGCCGGTCACGTCACTGACGACACTGGTGCCGGAATCCGTCACCACGCGGCGCTCGACGCCCGTGCCCACGGCGGGGCTGTCGGCGCGCACGAGCGGCACGGCCTGCGACTGCATGTTGGAACCCATCAGCGCGCGGTTCGCGTCGTCGTGCTCCAGGAACGGAATCAGCGACGTGTTGATCGACACGATCTGCTTGGGCGACACGTCCATGTAGTCGACTTCTTCATGCGTGTACCACAGCGGGTCGCCCTTGCGGCGGGCCAGGACGCGCTCGTCGGCGAAGGTGTTGTCGGCGTTCAGCGGGCTGTTCGCCTGCGCGATGGTGTAGCGGTCTTCGATGTCGGCCGTCATGTACTCGACGGTCTCGCTGACCTTGCCGTCCTTCACGCGGCGGTACGGCGCCTCGATGAAGCCCAGCGGGTTCACCTTGGCGTAGCTGGCCAGTGAGGAGATCAGGCCGATGTTCGCGCCTTCCGGCGTCTCGATCGGGCAGATGCGGCCGTAGTGCGTGCGGTGCACGTCGCGGACGTCGAAGCCGGCGCGCTCGCGGGTCAGGCCGCCTGGCCCCAGCGCGGAGATGCGGCGCTTGTGGCGCAGATCCGACAGGGGGTTGGTCTGATCCTTGAACTGCGACAGCTGGCTGCGCCCGAAGAACTCGCGCATGGCCGCCACGATCGGACGGTTGTTCACCAGTTTGGTCGGGGTCGCGGCGTCCGGGTTGCCGAGCAGCATGCGCTCACGCACGCCACGCGCCATGCGGCCCATGCCCACGCGCAGCTGATCCGCGAGCAGTTCGCCCACAGTGCGCACGCGGCGGTTGCCGAGGTGGTCGATGTCGTCCTCGCCGACCGGCACCTCGCCCACCTTGCCGCCCTCGCCGACCATGCCCACGGTTTCCTTGCCGTACTGCAGCGCCATCAGGTAGCGGATGGTGTCCACCAGACCGGCGTCGCTGAACTTGCCGTCCTGGAAGGTCAGCAGCGTGTGCTCACTGCGCTGCACGCCCAGCTTGCGGTTCATCTTGAAGCGGCCGGGTTCGCCCAGGTCGTAGCGGCGCGGATCGGCCAGCAGGCCGTACAGGTACTGGATGGCCTTGTCGCGCTTGGGTGGATCGCCGGGGCGCAGCACCGTGAACAGGCGCAGCAGGGCCTCATCGGCGCCCATGCCGGCGCTCTTGTCTTCAGGCAGTTCCAGGTCGGGCTCGAACTCCGTGAACAGCGCGCGCAGCTGGGCGTCGTCGTAGCCGAGCACGCGCAGCAGCATCGCCACGGGGAACTTGCGCTTGTTGACCTTCATCTCCAGGATGCCGCTGGCGAACTCCAGCTCGATCCACGGACCGCGCTTGGGCATGGGGATGATCGCGCCGGTGTACATCTTCTTGATGCCCTTGTAGGAACTCGTGAAGTACACGCCGGGCGAGCGGTGGATCTGCGAGATCACCACGCGGTCGGCGCCGTTGATCACGAAGCTGCCGTCCTCGGTCATGAGGGGCAGGTCGCCCAGGAACACCTGGTCTTCCTTGATCAGGCCGCTGTCTTTGTGGATCAGCTGGAGCTTGGCGTACATCGGGGCCTGGTACGTCAGATCCTTCTCGCGGCATTCCTCCGGTGAGTACGGCGCGTCGCCCAGGCGGTACTCCAGGAAGTCGAGCACCAAACCGGTGCTGCGGCCCTTCTCAGTCTCGTCGATGGGGAAGACTTCGCGGAAGGCACTCTGCAGGCCGACGTTGTCGCGCTTCTCCATGCTCTTGTCAGCCTGGAGGAAGGCGCGGAAGGAGTTGACCTGCACTTCCGTCAGGTTCGGAAGCGGAATCACTTCCGAGATTTCACCGAAACGTTCGATGCGGGGTTCTTGTTTGTTGAGCGTCATGCACACCTCTCGCAGCACCCTGCGTCACACCTGCGTCCCTTCGGGGCCAAAACGGCGCAGGAGGAACCGCAACCCTTCCCGGTCGCGTCCTCTGAAATAAGAAATTAGTTGTGGTGTCCGCTGGATACCAATGAACTCCCGCCTGACCCATCATGGTCGGCCAAAGGCTAGTATACCCCCCAGGGGGGTGAAGGGTCAACCCGGCCCCACTCACCATCGGCGGCCCCAGGCAGCACGCTCCCTCACATGGGTTCATTCACCGTCACGCTGGTGAAACGACGATTCTCTGCGCCTTAGCACCCTGCGGGGATTGACCCTAGCTGTGCTGATCCACCTTCGATTCCTTTCGGGTCATGACCATTCCTTAGGCTCGCCTGTTCCTGTCCCGACCGGCGTTTACGATGGGAATGTGGAGTCCCTGCAAGCCTACCTGCCCATGATCTACACCATCCTGCGCGCCCTCGCCGTGATCAGCCTGATTCACGCCATCGCCACGCGGCAGCCGCCGTATTGGATGATCACCCTGGGCATCGCCGCCTTCCTGGGCGGCATCTTCAGCACGATCCTGTCGCTGGTCTACTTCTTCACGGTGTTCGTTCCCAGCCTGCGCGGTGGCGGTCGCGCGGCGGGTCAGGCCGTGTCGCGCGGCATCGACGCCCTGAAGCCCCTCGACCTGCGTATCCGAGACGCCCAGGCCGAACTGGCCGAGAGCGATACGCTCCAGAACCGCGCCGATCTGGCGGCCCTGCAAGCCCGCGCAGGCCGCCCCGACGAGGCCCAGGCAACCCTCCACCCATTGCTGCACGGTATCTATGCCGATGACCCGGTCGTCCTGCTCACCAGCGCTGAACTCGATCTGGCCCGCACCAATCCCGCCGACGCTGAAGCCAAACTCAATCAGGTCGATCTGAAGACCAGCGCGGCCACCCGCACCCGCACCCTGACGCTGCTCGCCCAGGCACAGGACGCGCAGGGCAAGGCCGATGCCGACGCGACCTTTCGGCAGGCTATGGTCGCCGCGACTACGGAGGAGCCGCGCGCCCGCTACGCCGCGTACCTCGTCAGGCAGGGCCGGGGAGCCGAAGCGCGGACGCTCCTGGAACAGATGGCTAAGACCGAAGCGCGGGCCACGTCCCTGTACCGGCGGCAGGAACGGGAATGGTTCCAGATGGCGGCCGGACTGCGGCGCGAAGTGAAGTAGCGCCTGCGGGTGGGGCATCCGTTCCAGGCCAGAGAGTCGCTCCAGTAGTCCCCGAACACCCTGCTCATCGTCTGCCTCCAGGAAGAGCGCAAGGCGGTCTGCCAGTGGACGGACGCGTCCTATTCTGTCGTGGCGCGGCAATTGCTAAGGCCACGCTGGGCGCAGCGCACGGCAATGCGATCCGTCGTGCGCTGTGTAACTCGGAGCGAGGTCTGGAACTGCCCCAGGGAGTCGTCAAGGTGCTCCAAGTTTGGTGCCACCAGCCCGAGTTAGCAGGTATTCACGGCCCTACCATCTGGTGACGTTCATTCTTGAAGCAGGCCCGCGCGGCAGGCCAGTCGCCGTTACCGCTGGCCACCGGCCTGCCCGTCTCGAATTCGATGCGGGCCTCGTCATATCTGGTGAGCCGATGTCAGGATGGAGCGGTAATGACTCCTGCGTCGCCCGCCCTGTCCTACATGAACAGCGTCCGGCCGCGTTCAAGGTCGTTTTGGAGTCTCGGTGGCCGACTGGCCTGAGATCCGGCTGTAAGCCATTCATATTAGCCGGGTAATATTGCCATTTTGATTCTACCCGGTTAATATTCGGACATGACCACCGACCCCACCCATACCGTGTTCCTGGGCCAGCGGCGACTCCTCACGGCCCCGCTGCCCGAAGTCCTCACGCACCTCAAGTCCCTGGAACGCACCACGCGCGAACCGCTGCTGGTCTTCAACGACCAGACCGGCCGCACCGTCGACTTCGACCTGACCGGTACCCTCGACGACGTCCTGGCGCGTGAAGTGCTCGCCCCCGCGAAGACCGGCCCCGGCCGTCCGAAACTGGGCGTGGTCTCCCGCGAGGTGTCCCTGCTGCCCCGCCACTGGGACTGGCTGGAAAGCCATCCCAGCGGTGCCTCCGCCGCCCTGCGCCGCCTGATTGACGAGGCCCGCAAGGCCGATCCGGCCGCCGAACGCCGCCGCATGGCGATCCTCCCGACGGATCGCTTCCTGACGGTCATGGGGGGAGATCTGCCCGGAGCGGAGGATGCCAGCCGCGCCCTGTACGCCGGAGACGGTGCGGCCTTCCGCGCGCTCGTCGCTCCCTGGCCTGAGGACATCCGCCTGCATGTCCTGCACCTGGCGTCCCCAGCCTTCGAGCCGGAGACAGCCACCCCGTGAGTCCGGTCATCCCGACGCCCCGCCCGGGCATCTACCGCATCCTGCACGTGCCCTCCGGGCGCAGCCTTCTGGGCTCGAGCGTGAACGTGGACGCCCTCCTCAACCGCACGCGCTTCGAGCTCCAGACCGGGACGCACCGGCACCCAGCCCTGCAACGGGACTGGACGGCTGACGGTTCGGAAGGGTTCACCTTCGAGGTGCTCGATGTCCTCACCATGGATCTGCCCGGCGACCCTTCCCTCACACCCCTGAACGACGACCTCAAGGAGCTGCTGCGCCTATGGCAGGAGAAACTCGATCTTCCCCCAGCTTGCCTGTACTGACCCCGGACACCCCGGCCGCGCACTTAGAGCGGTATGCCACCCACGAGGACGCCGGGGTACGTGCGGCCGTCGCCGCCCACCCGAACACACCACCAGACGTCCTGCGTGCTCTGGCCCCGGACTTTCCGGGGGAGGTTCTCGGCAATCCAGGTCTGCCCCTGCTGCGGCTGGCGCACCCGAGGTTGATCCTCGACTGGCCGCGTGACACGCAACTGATCCTGATCCGACAGGAGCAGGCCCCGCGCTGGTTGCGCCGCTTCGCCATGACCCACGCACAGGCGGATTTTCAGGTGGCCCTGGCGACCAACCCGCAGCTGGAGGCAGAGGACGTGGCAACCCTCGTGCAGCACAACGCATGGCAGGTGCGCGCCCGCATCGCCTCCCGACCGAACCTGCCCGCCACGCTCATCGACACGCTGGCGGCCGACCCGGATTACGGTGTCCGCATGTACATTGCCGCCCGCGCGGATCTGCCCGAGTCCGGCATTGCCCGGTTGCGCCGCGATTCCTCGGTCTTCGTGCGGCAGGTGCTGGAGCAGACGCAGCGTGCCGGTTTGGCGGCGTTCTTCCTCGGCCTGTGTCTGCTGGGAAGGTAAAGCCTCACGGGTATTGTCCGGCACTCCAGTCGAACAGGTAGTCAAGTTAATGGAGGGCTGGAGTGCCGACAGAGGGTCTGAGAACGCCTGAGAACTTCACCGGGGGACACCTAACTCTGCTCAACAGGTGAAACGGAACTCGGCCACACGACCTGTCCCCGCTTCGGCGGGGTTTTTGATCTCGCAGCAATGAAAAACCCCCACCTTGCGGCGGGGGCTGCACTCCGGTGAGGGGAGACTTACTTGAGTTCGACCTTGGCGCCGGCGGCTTCCAGCTGGGCCTTGATCTTCTCGGCTTCGTCCTTGCTGATGCCTTCCTTGAGCGCGCCGCCCTTCTCGCTCATGTCCTTGGCTTCTTTCAGGCCCAGGCCGGTGATGGCGCGGATTTCTTTAATGACGTTGATCTTGGACGCGCCGGCATCGACCAGCACGACGTCGAATTCAGTCTTCTCTTCTTCGGCAGCGGCGGCGGGGCCAGCGGCGGGGCCGGCGGCCACAGCGGCGGTGACGCCCCAGGTTTCCTTCAGGCCGTCGATGAGGTCCGCGAGTTCCATGATGGTGAGGGTGCCGAGCTGGTCAATCAGAGCCTGTTTGTCGTAAGCCATTGTTGTGTCCTCCGTGGTTGAAGTGGGTAGTGCGGTGGTGCGTGAAGCGGGGAACGCGGGTTAGGCGCCCTGTTCTTCGAGTTTGGTCTTGTACGCTTCGAGGATGCCCACGAAGCTCGACAGGTGGGCACTGAGCACGCCGACCAGTTCGGCCTGCAGCTGCTGCTTGCTGCCGAGGCTGGCCAGACGCTGCACGACGGCGACGTCGACCTTGTTGCCCTCGACAAAGCCACCCTTGATGGTCGGGATGCCCTTGTCGTTGCTCTTGGCGGACTCGCTCAGCGCTTTGGCCACGCCGGCGGGGTCATCCTGGGCGAGCACCAGGGCGCTGGGGCCTTTCAGGGCGTCCGTGAAGTCACGGCCGCCTTCCTGAAGGGCGAGGTTGATCAGGGTGTTCTTGGCAACAATCAGCTGCCCGCCCTTCTCGCGGATGTCCTTGCGCAGTTTGCCCAGCTGGCCAGCGGTCAGGCCCTGGTAGTCGACCACGTAGAACGTGTCGATGTCCGTCAGGCTTTTTTGCAGGCTGCTGAGGGTCTGCTGGTTCTTTTCGTTCGCCACGCAGTACCTCCTAGGTGGGAACAAGTCCAGGTGCAGCTTGAGCAGTCTTTCAACGTGCGGTCGCAGCCTGGCAACTCGGCGGGATCTTTAAACGTTGGCGCGTCCCCGCTGTCTTTGGTGCCGGAATGAGGGCGTATTGGAAAGGTGCGAGCAAGCTTGCACCGGGGTGCCGAAGTGGGGTGGGGAAGAGGGACTGGCCCGTTTCCCCAGACGATCAGGCGCTCACGCCGCCCGACAGGGTCAGCGGAATGCTGGGCCCCATGGTGGTCGTGAGGTACGCGCTGCGCAAGAACACGCCCTTGGCGGAGCCGGGCTTGGCCCCTTCCAGGGCGCTGAGCAGGGCGCTGAAGTTGGCGCTCAGGTTGGCCGGGTCGAACGACGCCTTCCCGATGGGGGCGTGCACGACACCGGTCTTGTCGTTGCGGAACTCGATGCGGCCGGCCTTGAGGCCGCGCACCATGCCGGTCACGTCGGGGCCGACGGTGCCGCTCTTGGGGTTGGGCAGCAGGCCGCGCGGCCCGAGCAGACGCGCGAGCTTCTGGCCGATGGCGGCCATCATGTCGGGCGTCGCCACGACGGCGTCGAAGTCCATGAATCCACCGGCAATGCGCTCGATCAGCTCGTCGCTGCCGACGGTGTCCGCACCGGCGGCCTCGGCGGCGGCGAGGTTGTCGCCCTTGGTGATCACGGCAACGCGCACGGTGCGGCCGGTGCCGTGGGGCAACGCGACCGTGCCACGCACGTTCTGGTCGCTCTTGCGGGGGTCGATGCCGAGACGGAAGTGCACTTCCACGGTCTCGTCGAACTTCGCCGTGGCGATGTCCTTCACGAGCGCGGCGGCCTCGTCGATGGTGTACTGCTTCTCGCGGTCAACCTTGCTGACCAGCGCGGCGTAACGCTTTCCGTGCTTAGGCATTCGGGGCCCCCTCGATGGTCACGCCCATGGAGCGGGCGGTGCCGGCCACGGTGTTGGCGGCGGCTTCGACGGAGCCGGCGTTCAGGTCGGGCATCTTGGTCTTGGCAATTTCCAGCACCTGATCCCAGTTGAGCTTGCCGACCTTGGCCTTGTTGGGGGTCGGGCTGCCCTTCTGCAGGCCGGCGGCCTTGCGGATCAGGTAGCTCATCGGGGGGGTCTTGGTGATGAAGGTGAACGAACGGTCGGCGAAGATGGTGATCTCGACCGGGATGATCGCGTCGCCCTTGTCCGCCGTCTGGGCGTTGAAGGCCTTCGTGAACTCCATGATGTTCGCCCCGTACTGACCGAGGGCCGGGCCGACCGGGGGGGCCGGCGTGGCCTTCCCTGCCGGGAGTTGCAGCTTGACAATCCCCATGACTTTCTTCATTTGAAATCCTCCTTAGCTCCCCCAGGCCGCACGTGGGCGCGTCCGGGGTGCTGGCGCTAAGTCCTGCGTCTGCCCTGGAGGGGCAGGTTGACAGCAACTTTCCTATTTTACTTCACCCATGACCACCCTGCCAAGCAGGGCCGGGCGGGGTGTGCTTACCTTGCGACCTGGGCGAAGTCCAGCTCGACTGGCGTTTCACGGCCGAAAATGCTGACCAGCACCTTGACCTTCGCCTGCGGGATGTTGACCTCGCTGATCACGCCGCTGAAATCCGCGAAGGGGCCGCCGGTGACGCGCACCATGTCGCCCGCCTTGAAGTCCACCTTGATCCGGGGGGCTTCCTCGACCTTGGGCTGCGCGGCCACGCCAACTGAGGCCAGCAGACGCTGCACCTCGTCGAACGAGAGCGGTACGGGGCGGGTGGCGGTGCCTACGAAGCCGGTCACACCGTTCGTGCCACGCACCACTTCCCACGATTCGCCCAGCTCGCCGGGCGCGTCGTCGTCCTCGACGTCCATCTGCACGAACACGTAGCCTGGGAAAAGCTTGCGCTCGACCTCGACCTTCTTGCCGCCTTCCTGCAGTTCGACGGCCTTCTCGGCGGGTTGCAGCACCTGGAAGATCTTGGTGCCGCGCATCCCGAGTTTGGTCGCCCGATCCATGAGTTGCGTTTCCACGCGGTCTTCCTGCCCTACGTAGGTGTGCACGGCATACCATTCGATGCTCATGCGATCTTCCCTTGCAGGATCAGGTGGATCAGGGCGCTGAAGCCCACGTCCATCAGCCAGACGACCAGCGTAAGTGCCACGACGAAGATCAACACGGCCTGCGTTCCCTCGAGCACTTGGGCGCGCGTAGGCCACGAGACGCGTGAAAGTTCCGCGCGCGAGTCGCGGAAGTACTGGATCAAGTTCATGCATTCACCTGCGCGAAAGGAAGGAGGTCTGGTGAGCGCCGGGCACGCTGGCCCGGAGCGGGCATCAGACCTTCTTCTCCTTGAAGACCACGTGCTTCTTGGCCACGGGGTCATACTTGCGCAGTTCCATCTTGGCCTGCGTGTTGCGGCGGTTCTTGGTGGTCGTGTAGTAGAAGCCAGTACCTGCGCTGCTTTCCATCTTCACGATGATGCGGGGGCCGTCCTTCGCCATGTGACTCTCCTTTCGCAGCCATTCCTTTCAGTCCGGCGGCTCCCAGCGCCCGCTTGCACGGGGTTCCCGGTTCGGGATGAATTCGCTGGTAAAAGCCCGCCTTCTGGCGGGCAACATTCCAAGTATAGGCACTTGCGGCTCAGGTGTCCACTGCCGCGTACCGAGTCTGCCGCAGGGTCTGCTGCACGAAGCGGGACGGATCCCGGCCCAGCGAGGCCCGTTCTGCGGTGCCCAGGCCCGGACGGCTGGCCACCGCCAGGCGCACGCTGTCGTCCGGATCATGCAACAGACGCCTCAGGAGGTCGGCGGGCAGCTCCGGCCGGGCGGCGATCCTGGCCCGCACCAACCACGCCGGATGCACGGAGAGCACGTCGGCCAGCGCCTTAGGAAGACGCGGATGGCTGGCCAACGCCACCTGCACCTCCACGCTGCGGTGGGCCTGAACCTGCCGGAGCAGCCAGTCCGGAGCGTCCGCCTGCCGGATGAGGGCCAGCAGCGCTATCACCGGCCAGCGCAGCACCAGTCCGGGCTGAGCGAGCCGCAGCAGCGGAAGCGCCGGATTCCGTAACACCTGCGCCGGGAACTCAGCCGCCAGAGTCCCCAGGATGAACGCCGAGGTATTCGGGTGCGCAGCCACGGCCCGCCTCACGCCTGCGTCCCGGCTCAGGGACAGGTTGGCCAGCTCGGTGGCCGGCAGGCACATGTCCAGCATGGGTTGTTGATCCGGTGGCATTCGGGCGACCTCCCACGCTGGGCAGACGATGACCTCAGCATGGAACGCAACCGGGTCGTCCCGACGGTACCGGCCAGGGAACAGTTCGTCAGGAGGCCGTGGCCGGTTCCGCAGGAAGTCCAGTCGGAAAGCCGTCGATGCTGCAGATATTTTTCTGCTGCCGATAGTCATCGAGACCGGTGGGCGTCTTTTGCAGCGCCCACCCGTTCAGATCGTTCCGGTCGCCCTGATACTCCATGAGCGGCACGGCCATGCCACAGGACGTCTGCACCAGATCGACCTCCAGCACATACACCTGCCGGGCGCCGGGCAGCGGAGGAAACAGCGCCGTCAGGTCACCCCATTCGGCATCGACCGGCTGCACCATGCGCGCCGTACCGTACAGGCGCAGGATCAACGGCGGCCCTTCCAGAGCGCAGAACATCAGGGTCATGCGTGGCAGCTGAAGCAGGTGCGCGGCCGTCTCGTTGCCGCTGCCGGTCACGTTGAGCCACGCCACGCGGTTCTGGCCGAGCACCCGCAGGCTGTCCATTCCTTTGGGCGACACGTTCACCCGCCCATCCTGCGCGGCCGTCGCCACGAAATAGAGGTGCTGCGCCTCGATGAACGCGCGCAGGTGGTCGCTGATCGCCGGAAGCTGTTTGGCCATGTCCAATGCTATCCAACGAAAAGGGGAGGCCCGTAGGCCTCCCGCTTCCAAACAGTCCTGGATTATTCGATGACTTTGGAGACGACGCCGGCGCCGACGGTGCGGCCACCTTCACGGATGGCGAAGCGCA